>NZ_JAQGPL010000001.1:3572500-3912500 GCF_028826105.1 Paenibacillus humicola | reverse complement strand
ATACGGAGACGGGCGTCACCCGTATTCACAAGGTACTGACGACAAGGGAGGACCCGTCGGTCGGCATGGTATCGGGCGTGGAGGAGCTTTGCAGGCGGAACGGGATCGAGCCCGGTTCGCTCGACCACGTCTTTCATGGCACGACGATCGCGACGAATGCGATTTTGGAGCACGACGGGGCCAAGACGGGCATGATCACCACCGAAGGGTACCGGGATATTTTGCATATCGGCCGCCATCAGCGCCCGCAAAATTATTCGATCATGCAGGAGATCCCCTGGCAGGAGCGGCCGCTCGTGGAGCGGAGAAACCGCAGAACGGTGAAGGAGCGTCTCGTGCCCGAGAACGGGCGGGCCAGGACGCTTGTTCCGCTGGACGAGGAGGGGGTGCGCGAAGCGCTCCGCCAATTCAAACGGGACGGCGTCGAGTCCGTCGTAATCGGCTTTCTGTTCTCTTATTTGAATCCGGCGCACGAGGAAAGGGCCGCGGAAATCGTCCGCGAGGAGTTCCCGGACCTTTACGTGACGACGTCATCCGGCATTTCGCCACAGTTCCGCGAGTTCGAAAGGTTTACGACGGCCGCGCTCAACGGATTCGTCGGACCTAAGGTGCAGGCTTACATCGACCGCGTGGAGCAGCGCCTTCGGAACGCCGGCATTACGTGCGACCTGCACATCATGACCTCAAGCGGCGGCGTGGCGACGGCCCGAACGGTGGCGGAGAAGCCGGTGCTGACCATGCTCTCCGGCCCGGCGGCCGGCGTGCTCGGCGGCCAGTGGGCGGGCAGGCTGTCCGAGCGGGAGCGGCTCATTACGTTCGACGTCGGCGGAACGAGCGCGGATATCGCGATCGTGACCGAGGACGGCTTCGGGGAATCGTCCGCCCGCGATACGTGGATCAGCGGCTTTCCGGTACAGATCCCCATGATCGATATCCATACGATCGGAGCGGGGGGAGGCAGCATCGCTTACCTGGACGCCGGGGGAGCTTTCCATGTCGGACCGCGAAGCGCGGGCTCGTATCCCGGCCCGGCGGCCTACGGACGCGGCGGGCAGCAGCCGACCGTAACGGACGCCCACGCCGCGCTCGGGCATCTCGACCCGGAACATTTTCTCGGCGGGGAAATGGAGCTGTATCCGGAAAATGCGCTTCAGGCGCTGCAGGAGCTGGGCGAGCAGCTCGGTCTTGACGCAGCGGAAGCGGCGGAAGGCGTGCTCACGATCGTCAACAATAATATGGCGGGCGCCATTCGGGCGAAGACGGTGCAGAAAGGCCACGATCCCCGCACGTTCAGCCTGCTTGCTTTGGGCGGTGCCGGTCCGATGCATGCCGTGGAGGTTGCCAAAATTCTCGGCGTGCCGGAGGTCATCATTCCGCCGCATCCCGGCATTACATCGGCGACGGGGCTCCTGACAACGGATCTGAAATACGATTCGTCGCGCACGCTGTTTCTGCAGAGCGGCTCGGCGCGGCCGGAGCTGCTGAACGCGGTCATTGCGGAAATGGAGGCGGGAATTCGCGGACAGCTGGAGCTGGCGGGCTTCTCCGGCGAGTCGGCCGAGGTCCGCAGCTATTTCGACTGCCGTTACCAGGGACAGGGGTACGAGCTGCGCGTGGCGCTGCCTGGCGAGCCGCTGGATGACGATAACATCCAAGCCGTATGGGACAGCTTCCATGCGTTCCATCAGAAAGAGTACGGGCACGCTTTTCCGGACCGGCCGATCGAAATCGTCAATTTGCGGCTGACCGGAATCGGCGCGATGCCGAAAATCGGGCGTCCGAAGGCCGGCGCAGACACGGCGCTGAACGAAGCCCGGGTCAAAACGAAAGCGTGCTTCTTCCGGGCGGACGGCCGGCTGCAGAAGCTCGAGACGGCGTTCTATCGCAGGGAGCTTCTCCCGGCCGGCGTCTCGTTCGAGGGACCCTGCGTCGTGCTGCAGAAGGATACGACCACAATCATCCCTCCGGGCTGCAGAGCCGTGCTGGAGCAGACCGGAAATATTCGAATTCAAGTGGAGGTGTAACGATGACGGAGCAAGGAGCAAACCGTTCCATCGATCCGGTTACCGCGCAGGTTCTCCGGGGGGCCCTGGAAAACGTTGCGGTCGAAATGGGCTACAAGCTGGCCCGCATGTCCTACTCCAGCATTATTCGCGAATCGGAGGATTTCGGCTGTGCGCTGCTCGATGCCGACGGCCAGCAGCTCTGCGAATCGACGACCAGCACGCCGCTGCAGTCCGGCCCGATTCCGGGGTACATGAAGGGGATCAAAAAAATTATGGCCGAGCGGGGGGAACGATTTTTTCCGGGGGACGTCGTCATGCACAACTCGCCTTATTACGGCGCTTCGCATCAGCCGGACGTCGGGTTTTTCGTCCCGGTGTTTTACCGCGACGAGCTGATCGGATTTTCGTGCGCGACGGCTCACCATCTCGATCTGGGTGCGCTTACGCCGGGCTCGTGCGGCATCGTGGACGCGGTTGACGCGTATGCGGAGGGGCTCCAGTTCAAGGCGATCAAGGTGTACGAACGCGGCGTCCGCAACGAGATGGTATGGCGGATGCTGCGCGACAACGTGCGGGCGGCCGACCTGGTAGTCGGCGATATGGAGGCGCAGATCGCCGCCTGCCGGATCGGGGCCGAACGCTACCTCGAAATCGTGGAGAAATACGGGCTCGAAACCGTGATGGCGGCAAGCGAAGATTTGATGAGCTATTCCGAGCGTATGCTGCGCGGCGAAATCGCCAAGCTTCCGGACGGGACCTATACCGCGACGGGGTATATCGACGGCTTCCTGGACAGCCCGGACCCGGAGAAAAAAGACTTGAAAATCTGCGTATCCGTCACCGTCGAAGGCAGCGATATCGTCGTGGATTTAACCGGTACGTCGCCTCAGGTATCCGACCGGCCGATCAATATGCCGCTCGAAGGAACGGTCGATATCGCCGTTTATTTCACGCTCCGGTCGGTTCTGCTCGACTCGGAGACGTTCGGCCCGATCCCGCAAAATTCCGGCTTCATGCGTCCGATCAAAATCATCGCGCCGAAGGGGACGCTGGTGAATCCGGCGTTCCCGGCGCCGACGATCGCCCGGTTCTGTCCCGGCAACATGGTGGCCGATACGCTGATGCACGCGCTTTCCCAGGTCGTGCCGCGGCAGGTCAGCGCAGGCATCGGGAATCTGAACGTGGTCGCCTACAGCGGTCTCCAGCGCGAGCAGTACTGGGTGTATATGGATATCATGGAGGGCAGCTACGGCGGACGATTTGGTAAGGACGGCATGGACGCCGTCGACACCCTTTACGCGAACACGCGCAACAATCCGATCGAAGACATCGAGTCGCACTACCCGCTTCGCGTAACGCGCTACGAGCTGCTCGACCACTCGGCGGCCGCGGGCAAATTCCGCGGCGGAATCGGATCCGTCCGCGAAATGGCGTTTCTCGAGGACGGCGGGTTCTCCGTGGAAGGGGACGGGCAAAAGTACAATCCATGGGGATTCCAGGGCGGTCTTGACGGTACGCCGTGCGGGCTGCTGCTGCTCTCCGCGGACGGGAAGACCGCGGCCCTGCCGTCCAAAATCCCGTATCACCGCGCAAAGAAAGGAGATTCGCTGCGGTTGACCGGGCCCGGCGGAGGAGGCTACGGCAATCCGCGGGAACGCGATCCGGAAGCGGTCCTATCGGACGTGCTCGACGGCTTCGTTTCGGCCGAAAGCGCCGCGCGCGATTACGGCGTCGCACTCGCCGGCGGGAACATCGACTGGGAAGCGACGGCCCGCTTTCGCTCCTAAGCTTTACCATTCTTGTACACTCGGGAGGTTCATCCATGAAAATCAAAATGGTATACGGCTTGCTCGCGATCCTGATTCTGCTGGCGATGACGGCGTGCGGGAGCGGCTCCGGCTCGTCGGACGGCACCGCGACGAATGCGTCCGGCAGTACGTCCGGCGCGGATACTTCCGGCGGCTCTTCCGGCCCCTCAAGCGCGGCTTCGAGCGATACGTCCGGCTCGAAGGCCGATCTGGACCATGCGCAGCAGCAGATCGACCAGTACAAAAAGCTGCCCGAATTCGTTCCGGCCGGCGAACCGTTCGATGCCAGGAAGGCGATGGCCGGGAAAAAAATACTTAGCATTCCGGCGTCCAGCTCCGTACCGTTCCTCAGCAATATCGAGAAGGTTATGGGCGGCACCGCCAAAGACATCGGCTTCGAGTTTAAAGAATGGACCAACCAGGGACAGCCGTCCGAGTGGGTACAGGGCATGAACAACGCCGTGAACCAGAAGTACGACCTGGTCGATCTCCTGGCCGGAACCGACCCGGCCGTTCTGAAGCCGCAGATCGACGCCGCGAAAGCGGCCGGGGTCAAGGTCGTTTCCTCCCATCTCAGCGGTCTCGACCAGACGGTTCCCAACGTAACCGAAAATCTCGGCATCGATTACAACCTCGCCGGACGGCTGCTGGCCGACTGGGCGTGCGTGAAGACGGAGGGCAAGCCGAACGTGCTGATGATCACCTCGGACGAGGTCGTGTCCACCGGTTCGCTCGCAGGCGGCATCAAGAGCGAATTTGCCGCAGTCTGCCCGGACGCGAAAATCACGTCGGTGAACGTGCCCGTGACCGAATGGGGGACCAAAATCCAGCCGACGGTGCAGGCGGCCGTCGTCAAAGATCCGGGACTCAACTACATTTTGCCGATTTACGACAGCATGAGCCAGTTCGTCGTCTCCGCGCTTGCCACCGCCGGAGCATCGGACCGGGTAAAAATCGCCACCTTTAACGGTACGCCGTTCGTGCTCGATCTGATCGCGCAGGGCAAGGTGGAGATGGACATCGGCGAAAACCTCGACTGGATCGGCAGAGCGGTCCTGGATGCGGAGATGCGCCTGCTCGCGGGACTGCCGTTCCCGAAGGACCCGCACATCCCGCTGTACATCTGGGATAAGAGCAACATTGCGCAAGCGGGCTCGCCGGCCAAGGTGTCGACCGGCTACGGGGATGCCTATATCGACGGCTACAACAAACTGTGGATGCTTTCGAAGTAACCCCTTTGAGGAGGCGGTCCGATGGATAACGCGTATCCGGTCCTGGAGCTGCGCCGCATTTCCAAAACGTTTTTCGGCCAGCGCGCGCTGCAGGACATCGATTTGACGATCGAGCCCGGCGAAGTGCACGGACTGCTGGGCCAGAACGGGTCGGGCAAATCGACGCTCATCAAAGTTTTGGCCGGCTTCCATGCTCCGGACCCGGGCGGGGAGCTGCGGCTCGGCGGTCAGCCGGTCAAGCTGCCGGTGCCGGCCGGTGAATTCAGGAAGCTCGGCATGAGCTTCGTTCACCAGGACCTGGGCCTGATTCCGTCGCTCAGCGTGATCGAAAATCTGCTGATGAGCGAGTTCGCCTCGAAGAGCAAATGGCGCCTTTCGTGGCGCGCGGAAATCCGCAGGGCGAAGGAAACGTTCGCGCGGTTCGGGCTCGACCTGGATCCGAAGGCGAAGGTCGCGGACCTCAGCCCCGTCGAGAAAGCGCTGCTCGCCATCGTCCGCGCGATCGAGGAAATCCGCTCAAACGGGAGCATGAAGGATGCGGGTCCGGGATTGCTCATTTTGGACGAGCCGACCGTATTTCTGCCCCGGACCGGCGTGGATCAACTGTTCCGGCTGGTCCGCGAAGTGGCGGAGACGGGCGTCGGCGTCATCTTCGTCTCCCACGACCTGGACGAGGTAATGGAAATTACCGACCGGGTGTCGATTCTGAAGGACGGGCGGCTGCTTGTCACGGCGCATACGGAGGACGTGACGAAGGAAACGCTGGTGGAAACCATTATCGGGCGCAAGCTGGCTTCCTACAGCCGCGAAACGAACCGGGCAGATCGGCCTGAGCCCCATGTGACCGTTCGCGGGTTGTCCGGAAATGTCGTCCGGGACGTCTCGCTCGAGCTGGGGAAAGGGGAGGTCCTCGGGCTGACGGGGCTGGCCGGTTCGGGCTTTGAGGAAATTCCTTACCTGCTCTATGGCGAGCATCCGGCGTCAAGCGGCCGCATCGAAATCGGCGGGAAAGCTTACGAAGCTCCGGCCATGACGCCGATTCGCGCGATCGAAGGCGGGATGGCGCTCATTCCCGCCGACCGCCCGGGTGCCGGAGGCGTCGATTCCCTGACGATCGCGGACAATGTCACGCTGCCGGTAATCGGGCAATACTTCAAGCACCTGCGCCTCGACCGCGGCCGAATGCTCGCCGATACGCAGTCGCTGCTGTCCCGGTACGAGGTCCGTCCGAACCGGCCGGCGCTGAACCTGCAGGCGCTGAGCGGCGGAAACCAGCAGAAGGTCATTTTGGCGAAATGGTTCCAGATCGATCCGAAGCTGGTGCTGCTCGACGAGCCGACGCAGGGTATCGACGTCGGGGCGCGGGAGCAGGTTTACGACATTATTAAGACGGCCACAAAAGAAGGAACGTCCGTCCTTTGCGCTAGCTCCGATTACGAGCAGCTGGCTTCGATCTGCGACCGGGTGCTGATTTTCGCCCGGGGCCGCATCATCGGCGAGCTTCAGGGGAGCGAGCTGACGAAGGACCGGATTACGGAACGCTGCTACAACAGCTTGGACATCGGAATTGCGCGGGCGACATGACGGCCCGGTGCATGCTAGGAGGAACGGAGCATGAGTAAACCCCGGAACGATGACGGGATTGCCGGCCGTTTGGAAAGCGGTCTGGAACGATTCGCGCTGGTCGGCGCCCTGGTGCTGGTCATCCTGATTTTCGGGAGTTTAAGCCCGGACAATTTTCTCACCGCCGCAAATTTTTCGACCATTCTCGGTTCTCAGGCGGTTCTTGTCGTCCTGACGCTCGGGCTGCTCATTCCGATGACGACAGGCGATTACGATCTGTCGGTCGCAAGCGTGCTGACGCTGTCGAGCATGGTCGTCGCCGTGCTCAACGTGCAGCATCACGTGCCGATCGGATGGGCGATCGCGGCGGCGCTTGCCGGCGGAATCCTGGTCGGTTTCCTGAACGGGGCATTCGTCATGCTGTTCGGCATCGATCCGTTTATCGTCACGTTGGGCTCGGGAACCGTCGTCAACGGCATCATTTTATGGATCAGCGGCTCGACGACGATCAGCGGCATTTCGGACGGACTCATCCAATGGGTGGTCGTCAAGCGGCTGCTCGGCATTCCGCTTGAATTTTATTACGGGCTCGCGCTCTGCGTTTTTCTGTGGTATTTCTTCGAATTTACGACGGTCGGGCGCCGTCTGTTGTTTGTGGGCCGAAACCGGAACGTGGCCAGACTGAGCGGCATCCGCGTCAGCAGGGTCCGCTGGCTCAGCTTGATCGCCTCGGCTTTCATCAGCGCGGTTGCGGGCGTACTTTATGCCGGAACGACCGGCGCTGCGGATCCGACGTCCGGGCTGTCCTATCTGCTGCCGGCGTTCGCGGCGGCGTTTCTCGGCGCGACGAGCATCGTGCCCGGCCGATTCAATCCTTGGGGCTCCTTCGTCGCGGTTTATTTGCTGGTGACGGGAATTACGGGGCTGACCATCATGGGCGTGCAGACGTTCGTCCAGAATCTGTTTTACGGCGGCGCGCTGGTGCTGGCCGTTACCTTTTCCCAGCTGGTCAAGAAGCGTCAGGAGTCGAGAACGAAAGCAAGATCATCATAGGAGGAATTGCCGTTGGACCGTAAAATTCCCGTTATTTCGCTGGAAGATATTCCGCCGGCCGACCTTGGAGGCGGCAGCTGGAGCAAAATACTGATCACCCGGGAGCGCGTCCCGGACAACCTGGCGACGCTCGGCTATTCATGTTTCAAGCCTGGAACCGTGACGGCATCAATCGTGCACGAGACGGAGGAATTCGTGTATGTCGTCCATGGCAGCGGCGAGCTGCGCCTGGACGGCGAAGCCGTGCCGTTTCGCGCGAATCAGGCGCTCTTCATCCCGCCGGGCGTTTGGCACGGGATCGCGAACACGGGGGAAGAGGACGTCGTGATGGTATTCGGCTTTCCTTCTCCCGAATATCCCCCCACGCGGCGCAGGTAAGCGGAAAAAAGCCGGGAACGCAAAGGAAGGAGAGACGGCCATGATTAATCGCGGGCGATTGGAAGAACGGATCGAGCGGCTGGGCCGGATCGGCCGGACGCCGGAGGGAGGGGTCACGCGCCTTGCCCTCTCCGATGAAGACCGGCAGGCGCAGGCACTCGCGGCGGAGTGGATGGAGCAGGCGGGAATGAGCGTATACCGCGATCCCGCGGGCAACCTGATCGGCCGCATCGAAGGAATGGACCGGGAAGCGCCGCCGGTCGTAATCGGCTCCCATATCGATACGGTGCAGAACGGGGGCAAGTACGACGGCGCGATCGGCGTGCTTGGCGGCATCGAGGTCGTGCAGCATTTCCGGGAAGAAGGCCTATGCACGTTCCGGCCCATCGAAGTGATCGCGTTTTGCGAAGAAGAAGGATCGCGCTTCCAGAGCGGGATGTTCGGCAGCCGGGCGCTGGCCGGCATGACGGGCGAGGCGGACCTGGAGCTGACGGACGGACGGGGGATCACGCGGCGGGAAGCGCTGGCCGGGTTCGGTCTCGAGCCCGGACGAATCGGCGTACAGGCCGTGCGCAGACCCGGCGAGGTTCGGGCTTATCTGGAAATGCACATCGAGCAGGGGCCGGTTTTGGAACGGGCGGGCGCGCCGGTCGGGATTGTCGGCGGCATCGCCGGACCCGCCTGGATGGAAGTCTCGGTCGAAGGAAAAGCCGGACATGCGGGGACGCTTCCGATGACGATGCGCCGGGACGCCCTGCTTGGCGCCGGCGAAATCGCGCTGCTGGTCGAGCATATATGCCGGTCCTATCCGGGGACGCCTGTCGCGGGAACGGTCGGGCGGCTCGCGGTGCTGCCGGGCGGCACGAACATCGTGCCGGGCCGCGCCTTGTTCTCGGTCGATATTCGGGATATCGACGCGATTCGCAGAGAAGAAATCATCGAGCGGGTGCGCAGCGGCGCCTTGGAAATCGGTGATCGAAGAGGTCTTGCGGTCCGCTTCGACGAAAGAATGAAAATCGATCCGGTCCGGTGCAGTCCGGCGATCGTCAGCCTGATGAAGGAAAAGTCCCTCGGCATGAAGCTGGAATGCCTCGAGCTGGTCAGCGGCGCCGGGCACGACGCCCAAATCATGGCGTCGATCACCGACGTCGGGATGATCTTCGTCCGCTGCAAAGACGGCGTCAGCCACCATCCCGCGGAATTTGCGGAGCCGGCCGATATCGCGCTCGGCACCGAGCTGCTTGCGCGCGTCGCGCTTGAATTGGCGGCGCGCTGATGCGTCTGCTTCAACCTCCAGTTCAACGTTGAACATGAACAAATTATTTCATGCCTGTTTAATGAACAGGCACTTTTTTTATGTTTGGAAAACTCTTCATGCAACCTATCGGAATCCAACTTCGTCATGAAGTTATTGCGAAGGAGGATCGAAATGAAGAAACCTTTTTATTTTATCCTATTCAGCATCCTCATCATCTCAGGCTGTTCTTCAAAAAAGGATGATCCGGTCCGGACCAGTTCTCCTAATATTCCCGTATATCTTAGTTGGAAAAACACACTCTACACGAATATAAACGGTCAAAATAGCTTCAATAAAGGGGGATTTTTAGGAAAAACGGATGATTCTTATGGAAAGGTTTATCAGATAAAAGGGCGATCCTAAACAAAAAGTGCTGATTGTATACGCTGGAGTAAATCTTGTTGAGTCCCCTGTTCAATTCACCTCGAATTTAGCGATTAAATTTGCGCTGTTCGATGATACGGTGGGCTTCAATATGATCAAGGGTATCACTTTGCCAAATACGTCCGGTAAATATACCTTATCGATTCTCCGTAAAAATGTTTACGTCAATGTTAAGTTAGACGTAAGCGCAAAGCAGGTCGGCCCCCATGCTTTTGACGTTACAATCATTGAATCATGGGACAGCAATAAAAAACATATGTGGATCATCCGGTCCGTTCCGAATGAAACGACTGTCATCCGTCAAGAAGGCGATACACCGCCGCAATTATCCGATTAGAAAGAAACGGTCTTCACCGCTAGAAAGAAACGGTCTTCGCCGCCAAAACGCGATGCAGGCCGTTTCTTTTTCGTTTTTTCGAAAAAATCAGAACGGATCTAAAGAAATCGGAATCCGCTCTTATAGTCATCGCTCCTCATAATTCCTATACTGAAAAAAACGGCAAAAGAGGTGATGCGTGAAAATGGAAGCAGGCGAATCGATCGCGTTGCGGAAAAGCCGGGCTGCCAAAGGGAGGCGCTGGGATTCGCCGATCGCAGGCTACATCGCCATATCACCGTGGCTGATCGGTTTTTTGGCCCTGACGCTGTATCCGATGGTGCAATCGCTGTATTATTCGTTCACGGATTTTTCGCTGCTGGAGGCTCCGGGCTGGGTCGGGCTGCGAAACTACGAACGGATTGCAACGGACGAAAAGTTTTACCACGCGGTGAAGGTCACCTTCATGTACGTGATCGGTTCCGTGCCGCTCCGGCTGGTCGCCGCGTTGTTCGTTGCCGTTCTGCTGGCCAAAAACGTAAAAGGGATGTCGGCCTACAGAACGATGATTTATTTTCCTTCGTTAATCGGGGGGAGCATTGCGGTGTCGCTGCTGTGGAAAAACATTTTCGGAAAGGAGGGGTATATCAACCACCTGCTCGGGTATTTCGGCATCGAGGGCACGGGATACGTGTCCAATCCCGATACGGCGCTCGGAACGCTGGTGCTGCTGGTGGTGTGGCAGTTCGGTTCGGCGATGGTTATTTTTCTTGCCGGGTTAAAGCAGATCTCCGGCGATCTGTACGAAGCGGCGTCCGTCGACGGCGCGGGAAAAACGAGGCAGTTTTTCAACATTACGCTGCCGATGCTGACGCCGACGATTTACTTTAATCTCGTGATGGGGATCATCTCGGCCTTTCAAATGTTTACCCCGGCGCTGATCATTACGAACGGGGGCCCGATGGATTCGACGTATGTGTATGCGCTTTATTTGTACGACCGGGCGTTCGGCCAGCTGCAGATGGGCTACGCTTCGGGACTTGCCTGGATTATGCTGCTGATTATTGTAGCCTTTACATCCGTTATCTTTTTATCCTCCAAGTACTGGGTGTTTTATGAAACGGAAGGAGGGAGAAGGAGGTGACGCAGGCGATCCCGAATCGAATGATCGTCAGACATCTTGTTCTGCTGGTCTTCAGCGTCATTATGATCTATCCGGTGCTGTGGTGGATCGGGGCTTCCCTGAAATCCAACGAAGAGCTGGCGCTGCCCGGACTGCTGCCGACCCACCCCGTCTGGAGCAATTTCACGAAGGGCTGGTACGCAATTCCGGAGCATTCGTTCACCGATTTTTATTTAAACACGTTTCAGCTGGAAATCGGGGTCGTCATCACGACCGTGCTGTCCTGCAGCCTGGTCGCTTACGGCTTCGTCCGGCTCGATTTTCCGCTTCGCAATCTGTGGTTCTCCATCCTGATGCTGACGCTGATGCTGCCGTATCAGGTGACGATTATTCCGCAGTATGCGCTTTTTCACCAGTTCGGCTGGGTAAATACGTATTTGCCGTTTATTGTGCCGCATGCGCTGGCGAACGGATCCGGCGGAACGTTCTTCGTCTTCCTGCTCGTGCAGTTTATCCGGGGCATTCCGCGGGAGCTGGACGAGTCGGCGAAGATGGACGGCTGCAGCTGGTTCGGCATTTATTGGCGAATCGTCATGCCGCTCATGAAACCCGCTTTGGTAACCGTTATCATCTACTGTTTTTTATGGAACTGGGACGATTTCTTCGGTCATCTGCTGTATATCAATTCGGTCGACAAATATACGGTGGGCCTGGCGCTGCGCATGTTCAACGATTCCCAGTCCGCTCAGGCGTGGGGGCAGCTGCTGGCCATGGGCTTCGTATCGGTCATCCCGTCCGCGCTCATTTTCTTCTTGGCGCAAAAGCATTTTGTCGAAGGCATTGCCACAACGGGAATTAAAGGCTAACGGCAGCTAATATTCGATAATAGACAAAGGGGTTGTGAGGAATGGCAAAGGTACGCGGAAAAATCGCGCTTCCGCTTCTGCTGGCGGCGGTTATGACGGCGGCGGCCGGATGCGGCGGCGGAGCGGCGAATACGGGAACGGGCAGTACGGGAGAGACGCAGGGCGCTTCGGGAGAAGCGGCGGGCAAGCCCGTCAAGCTGCGCATCAACTGGTGGGGCTCGGAAGCGAGACATAACGCGACTTTGAAAATTTTGGACCTGTATACGAAGAAAAATCCGAACGTTACCTTCGAACCGGAATATTCCGGCTTTGACGGCTACATCGACAAGCTGAATACGCAGGCGGCGGCCAAAAACGCGCCCGACATCATTCAAATGGACGCGTCGTGGCTTGCCGACTGGAACGCCAGAAACCAATTGGCCGACTTAAGCTCCGTCAATGTGGCCGATATCGATTCCGGGCTCGTGGAGCAGGGGAAATATGACGGGAAGCAGACGGCCATCCCGCTCGGGAAAAACGCCTGGGGCCTCATCTACGATAAAGGCGCGCTGGATAAGCTCGGCTTCAAGCTGCCGGAGGGCGGCATCACGTGGAACGATTATTTCCAGCTCGGAAGAGACATCAAGGCCAAGCTGGACAAAGACCACTACGCGCTGCAGGACTTCACGAGCAACCGGGAAGCGTACACCTCCTACCAGCTCAGCAAAGGGAAAGGCTATCCCGTCACGATGGACGGCAAATTCAACTTCGACCGCGATACGTGGCTGGAATGGATCAAAACGTTTAACGATCTGCGGGCCAAAGGCGTCGTTCCGCCGGCCGATCTGACCGTCGCGGACAAAGAGCTCGATCCGAAGCTGGATCTGCTCGTAACCGGGAAATTTCTGTTCCGCGCGGCCCATGCCGCCCAGGCTTCTTCATGGGACAGCCTGAAGCCGGGAAGCATCGGCGTTGCCGCGATGCCGAAGGACAAGGAGCACGGGGGCTGGCTTAAGGCGACGTTCTTCTTCGGCGTCAGCCAGGATTCGAAGCACAAGGACGAAGCCGCCAAGTTCATCGACTGGTTTATTAACGATCCCGAAGCGATGGCGATCTCCGGCACGACGCGGGGCGTTCCGCCGTCCAACAAAATATTGGCTTCCATGGAGCCGAACTTTACGCCGGCCGACAAATTGACGGCGGATATGATCTCCATGACCGCGCCCGACGCCCAGCAGTTCAATCCCGGCGCCAAAGGCTGGGTCAACTTCGATTCGAAGGACTACAAGAGCGTTACCGAAGCGGTCATGTTCGGCAAAATGACGCCGGAGGAAGCGTTCGACGAGCTGACAAGCAAGGCCAAGGAATACGAACAATAAAACGAAGCGAGCGGGGTGCGCCAAGTGGCGGTAACGTTAACGGGATTTGCGGACGAAATATCACCGGATTTGGATGAACAATTGGCGGTTTTGCAGGCGGAGGGCATCTCCCACCTGGAGCTGAGAAGCATCGGCGGGACCAATGTGCTGAAGCTGACCGATGCCGAGCTGGAGGAGGCGAAAGCCAAGCTGAGCGCAGGCGGCTTCCGCGTCTCCTCCGTCGGTTCGCCGATCGGCAAATACGGGGTTCGCGACGATTTCGCGGCGGAGTTGGAGCATGTGAAGCGCGCTTGCGATATCGCCGCCTTCCTGGAGGCTCCCTACATCCGCGTCTTCTCCTACTTTATTCCGGGGGGGGAGAACCACGCAGATCATCGAGGGGAAGTGGTGCGCCGGATGAAGGAGCTCGCCGCGGTGGCGGAGAGCCGCAGCGTGACGCTTTTGCTGGAGAACGAGAGCGCGGTTTACGGGGACACGGACGACCGCTGCCTCGAGCTGCTCGAAGCCTGCCGCAGTCCGCGCCTGCGTCTGGCGTTCGATCCCGGCAACTTCGTGATGAACGGCGTAAAGCCGGTTTCCGAAGCGCTGCCCAAGCTGAAATCCTATATCGAATACGTGCACGTCAAGGATGCGGCGGGAGAATCCCGCATGTTCGTGCCGGCCGGAGCGGGAGACGGCGAATTGGCGCCGTTCATCCGGCATTTGAAGGATACCGGTTTCCATGGATTTCTCTCCGTCGAACCGCATCTGCACAAGTATTATCCGGAGCTCGACAATCCGTCCCGCTTCGTCCGGGCGGTGCGGGCGCTTAAAGGGCTTTTGGACGACGCGGGTCTGGATTGGAACTGAACGACTAAAGGAGGAAGCGGTAAAACGATGCATAAGGTGAAAATCGGCCTGATCGGCCTTGGAAATATCGGGGGCAACACGCACTGCGGCTATTTGACCGAGCTGGACAGCGTGGAGCTGGTCGGCGTCTGCGACGTCGTCAAGGAAAAGGCGGAGAAGGTCGCCGCCGAGTGCGGCACGGTCGCGTATACGGACTATAAGGAGATGTTCGACAAATCCGGCCCGGAAGCCGTCATCATCGCCACGCCGCATTACGCGCATACGCCGATTTCGGTGGAAGCGTTCGAACGCGGGCTGCACGTCTTGTGCGAGAAGCCGCTGGCCGTTCACGTGATCGACGCGCAGAAGTCGATCGACGCCTACGAGAAGGCGAAGGCGGTTCATCCGAAGCTCGTATTCGGCATGATGTTCCAGGAGAGGACGCTTCCGTTCTACCGGAAGCTGAAGGATATCGTCGACGGCGGCGAGCTGGGCCGATTGACGCGGGTGACGTGGATCAACACCGCTTGGTTCCGGTCGCAGGCGTATTACGACAGCGGCGACTGGCGGGCTACCTGGGCGGGTGAAGGGGGCGGCATTCTCACGAACCAGTGCCCGCACAATCTCGACATGTACCAGTGGCTGTTCGGCGTCCCCGCCCGGATTTCCGGCCATGCGCACATCGGCAAATACCACGACATCGAGGTCGAGGACGAAGTGACCGCTTATTTCGAGCATGAGGGCGGCATGATCGGCCACTTCATCGTGACGACCGGGGAATCGCCGGGAACGAACCGGTTCGAAATCGTCGGCGAGAACGGAAAGCTTGTGTACGAGAACGAGAAGCTTATCCTGTACCGGAACCGGATCTCGATGCTGAAGCATTTGCGGGAGACGACCGAAAAGTTCGGAAATGTGGAAAGCTGGTATACGGAAATTCCGGTCAATACCAAAGCGCCTTCGGGTCACCGGGTGGTGGCGGAGAAGTTTATCGAGGCCGTACGAAACGGCGGAGGCGAGCTGATCGCGCACGGAACCGAAGGCATCAAGGGGCTTACGATCGGCAACGGCATTATGCTGTCGTCCTTCACCGGCAAGACCGTGGACGTGCCGTTCGATGCCGACGACTACGAGCGCAGGCTCCTTGAATTGATCCGGACCTCCAAATATGTCAAAACGGTGCGGGACGCCGGCGATACCGACATGTCCGCTTCCTTCTCGCAGGTGTAACCTTTCGCGCGGACAGGGCCGCCGCTTCGTACGTCCCGATCGGACAGCCAGCCGTCAGCCGGCTTCCGATGGGGACGGCTGGCGGCGCCCTTTTCCCTATCTAGTAAAACAAACGGGCGGATTATATACTGAAACAAATCGTCTTCTCGCTTACCATTTACCGAATAGGGAGGAATCCGACGCATGTGGACAATCGCGATTATCGACGACGACAGACAGGTGCTGAAAGGGATGAAGCAGGTCATTCCCTGGGAGGACATCGATGCCCGATGGGCCGGCGAAAGCCTGAACGGGGCAAGAGGGCTGGAGCTGATCCGCGAGGAGCAGCCGGATATCGTCATCACCGACATCTACATGCCGGTGATGAGCGGGATCGCGATGATCGAGAAGCTGCATGAGGAAGGCTACGAAGGAAAAATTATTATTCACAGCGGCTATTCCGACTTCGAGGTCGCGCGCAAAGCGCTGCGGCTGAACGTCGGGGATTATTTGTCCAAGCCCGTTTCCCGGGATACGCTGCGCGAGGTGCTGCAGCGTGCGATCGCCGAGCTGGAGGGCGAGCGCCGGACCAAGCAGGAGCAGGAGCGGCTTCGGGATAAATTGATGGCTTACGAGCCGTTCGTGCACCGGGAGCGCCTTAAGAGCATGATCACCGGAACGGCGTCCGAATGGGACGAAGACGGTTTGACCGCGCAGCTTGGCGGCCCAGGGCGGCGGCATCTGGTGCTGGGAATCGAAATTTTGCGCACGGCGAGAATCGCCGAAGCCCGTTTGTCGGACAGGCTTATTTTCCGGTTTGCCGTCCAGAACATCATTGAGGAGATTGCGCATGCGGCGCATGCCGCGTTCGATTATATCGAATTGCACGGCTATTATTCCGCGCTCGTGCTCCATGCCGGCGAAGACGAGGATGCGGGCGTGACGGTTCGCCGGATGGCGGACCGCATCGTCCGGTGCGTGCAGCAGTATTTGCAGCTGTCGGTCCGGATCGGGATCGGCGGGCTGAAGAATAACGCCGCGGAGCTGCCGGAATCGTTCGAAGAAGCGTTCCATTTTTTATCGCAGGAGCACCGGGTCCTTCACACCCCGGGCGTGTTTGATTTTGCGGCCGAACGTGAAAGCGGATTAATCAGCCGTACGCTCACCGCCGGGCGGCCGATGAAGTTTTATCATCATTTGGTCGAGGATATGAAAGAAACGCAGGGCAAAAACGCCGCAAAAATCATTGCCAGCTATATCGCCTCGCTCAGGAACGACCGCGAAATCGGCGTTCCTCAGCTTCGCGCGCTCGGAACGCAGTTCTGGGCGATCATCGGCTACGCGCTGAACGACGAGGAAATACGGCTCGACGAGCTCGTTAAGGACGACCGCATCGAGCAGGAGCTGAGCACGGTCTGCACGCTCGATCAATACGAAGCGTGGCTGAATCAGATGGTCGGCGCCGTCTGCCGTCACCAGGATTGGCACGAAAATTTCAAGCACCGGCTGACGATCGATTTTATCAAACAGTACATTCACGAGCATTACGCGCGCGAAATCACGATTGCGGAGCTCGCGTCCGAGGTGTACATTTCGAAAAATTACTTGTGTCAAATTTTCAAAAACGGCACCGGCGAGACGATCAACAACTACATCATCCGCGTCAAAATGGAAAAAGCCAAAAGCCTTCTGCTGGAGCGGAAGCTCAAAATATTCGAAGTCGCGGAAAATGTCGGCTATAAGAGCATTCCCTATTTCAGCACGACCTTCAAAAAGTATTACGGCGTTACGCCGGCCGAGCTGATCTCATGAACCGGCTGTTCAAGAAGTTTCGCATCGATTATTTGATGTACGGCGGATTTTCCGGTGTCATGATCGTGATGCTGAGCATCGTCATCTGGCTGACGTATACGCTGTCCACGCAGGAAATGGTCCGCATGACCTCTTATTATCAGCAGGGCCTGCTCGGCGAATTGTCCAATAAAACGGAAATTCAAATGCTGGCGATCGAGCAGCATTCGCTTGCCGCGGCGCGGAACCCGGTGCTGACGGAGTATACCCGCACGGACGGCGACTCCTATTCCAACTATCAGAAAGTAAGCGAGCTGGAGCTGTATTTGGCCAGCATCACGTACGTGACCCCGATCATTCAATCCATCGACTATTATACGAATCTCATGCCGGTTTCCGTCACGTCCCAGAGTCCCGTTACGTTCTACAGGGAAGATCAGGCGAAGCGCGAAAACTGGTATGCCGTCGTTGAAAATACCGATTTCGCCTGGATCGGCGAGCACCGGAAGCATACCTATCAGGGCGAGATTAACGTCGTCAGCTTCGCCCGCAAAATCTATTCCGGCACCGGCGCGTTTCAAGGCATCCTGCTGCTGAATGTCAAAGCTTCGGCTCTGCAAAGCCTGGTGCGGGGGGATTCGCCGGACGCCAACCGCATGCTGCTGGACTCGGGAGGCAGAGTCATTACGTCGATCGGCGATCCGCAGCTTTACGCCAAGCTTGCCTCCTACAAGGACGAAATGACCGACAATTCCGGTTATGTCAAAACCGCAAACGAGGGGCGCAGCGGTTTATTTTCCCCGGCCTCCCCCTATTTGATCGTATGGGCCAAGCATGCCGATAACGGCCAGACGCTCGTCGAATTGACGCCGTGGCGCAAAGTTACCGCAGGCAGCGTTCATACGGCGATCATTTTGTCCATTGTCGGCATATCGGCCATCCTGCTTTCCCTGCTCGTGACGCTGCTGCTGGCCCACCAGTTTCTGAAGCCGATCCGCCTGCTGCTCCACGAGATGGGACGCTACTCCGGCCGGGCGGGTCAAATTCAGCTGCCCGAGGATTACCGCAACGAATTCGGCATCCTGTTCAAGGGCTACCGGAAGCTGATGAACCGCATTCATATGCTGTATGTTTCGCTGGAAAATCAGTACAAACGGCAAAAAAACGCCGAGCTGAAAGCGCTGCAGGCGATGATCAATCCCCATTTCCTCTATAATACGCTGGACCAGCTGAACTGGATGGCGCTCTCCGCCGGCCAGGACAAGCTGAGCCGCATCCTGGAGCTGATGGGGAAGATGTTCCGGATTGGCTTGTCGAACGGCGAAAGCCTGATTACGGTGCGCGAGGAGTTCGTCTATGCGGAATGCTACGTGAAAATCCAGCAGTACCGCTGGGAGGAAGGGCTGACGGTGACCTTGGACGTGCCCGATTCCGTAAAACGGCTGTATATCCCGAAAATGACGCTTCAGCCATTTATCGAAAACGCCATTATGCACGGCTTCAACGAAAGGACGACCGGGACGATTCATATCGCGGTAAAGGAGGAAGCGGGCAATCTCGTCGTCCGCATCGTCGACGACGGGGTCGGGCTGAAGCCGGGCTGGGATGCGCCGGATAAGCGAAAAACGGGCGGTTACGGCATCCGCAACGTCAGGGAACGGTATTTCACCTTATTCGGCGACCGGGCCGCCATCGAGATCGCCGGCAGCGCTGACACCGCCGGCACGTCCGTGCGGATCCGCCTGCCCGTGCTGACGGGCAGCGAGACCGGGGAGACGGAGCGGGCGGCGCTAACGGCAAACTGAAGCGGGCGTATATCCGTCAATCGAAAGACGATAATGATGAAGACGGATGACTCTTAAAGCGGCGGTGAAGATCCATGCTGTTCACGCCAATCAAGCCGATGATCGTATCGATGGGGCGCGAGGCGTTCGACGATGAAACGTTTATTTTCGAGCCGAAATGGGACGGCTGGCGGATCCTGCTGCACAAGCAGGGCGACCGGCTGGAGGCGTACACCCGCAACGGAAATGTGGTGACCGGAAAGTTTCCGGAGCTGCGCGAGGCGGCCGCCTCTATTCGGGCGCGGGAAGCCATTTTGGATTGCGAAGGGGTCTGCATTCGCGGCGGGCGAACGGTGTTCGACGACTTTTCGTACCGGGGGCGTCTCGCCGACCCGCGCAAAATCGCGTCCGCGGCCCGGACGCACCCGGCTTCCTTCATGGTGTTCGACGTGCTTCTGTCGGACCGCCGCGAACATCTCGATGAGCCGTTGATGACCCGGAAAGAGCGGCTCGCCGAGATCGTCGAGCCGGCGGACATGATCGTGCCGACATCCTATATCGGGGAGAAAGGGAAGGCCATGTTTGCGTGGTCGGCGGAGCACAGGATGGAAGGCATCGTGGCCAAACGCAAAAATTCCGTTTACGTTCCCGGCATCGAAACGCAGGACTGGATCAAAATCAAACATTTCCAAACGATCGACGCGATTGTGCTCGGTTACCGTACGGATCCCCGGTTCGGCCTCGTGATCGGACTCCATTTCCGGACGGTGAAATATAAGCCGGTCGGCGTTGTGGAGTTCGGGTTTCAGCCGGACGAGAAGCGGGCTTTCCTGGAAATCGCCCGGCAGCTGCATACCGTGAAGGACAACAAAACGCAGTGGATCGAGCCGAAGCTGGTCTGCCGCATTCAGTACCTGGAACGGACCGATCGTCATCAGCTGCGGACGACCGTCTTCAAAGGCTTTCAATTTGATCGGAACAGCGATGATTGTTATTGGACGTACTGACAGCCCGTCAGGCTTTCCTCAATGCGCCGGCTCTCCGGCAGGAGCCGTCAAGCCGGCCGAAACCGGCTGGACCAAGCACATCGATCGGACGTTTTCAATTTGTGCGGGACATCTGTAAGTTTGCCGCCTGTTTGGCGTCCGATTGCCGACCGCGCATGCCTATCGTTATAGAGACCATGCTTTCGCCAGCTTTGCGATTCCCTCTTCGATTTGAGGCGCGGTTAACCCGCCAAACCCGGCAACAAATCCCGCCCCGGCCATCGCAGGATAGGCTTCCGCAGAAGCTCCCGGAACCAGATAACGAGAGACTGGAGCGATTTCGATTTCGTGCAGACGGGCGAGACGGACCAGTTCGTCCTCCGAACGGCCTGTACGGCACTCCAGGATGAGGTGAAGCCCCGACTTCGCTCCCGATACACGGGGACGCGATCCCGAAAATTAGTCGCCGCAGCGTCGATCAGCACACGGCGATTGGCCTGATAAAACGTCCTCATGCGCCGGATATGCCGATCCAGACGCCCTTCCTCCATCAAGAGCTGCAGCGTATGCTGCGTCAAGCGCGATGCCGTTTGATCGAAATGGTTGAATTCCCGCTCGTAGCGTTCCAGCAGTGCCGGAGGCAGAATCAAAAAGCCGAGCCGGATGGCGGGTGCCAATATGCGCGAGAACGTCCCCAGATAGATCACCCGCCCGAGCGGATCGATACTTTGCAGCGCGGGTAACGGGCGGCCCTCGTAGACAAATTCGCTGTCGTAATCGTCCTCGATGATCCATCCTCCGCAGCGTTCGGCCCAATGAATGAGACGGCTTCGCTTGGCTGCCGGCAGCATGGCGCCTTGCGGAAATTGATGCGAAGGGGTGACATAGACGCCGCATAACTGTCGATGCCGCTCCAGCTCCTCGCACGACAAGCCGTCATTTTCGAGCCGAATCGGCACTGGAACGAACCGCTGGCGTAAAAACATGCGGTGCATGCCCGGATGCATGAACGCTTCTACGCCGAGCTCCCTATTTTCGCTACTGAGCAGACAGCCGATCATATACGCCGATTGCTGAGTACCGGAGGTGATGACGATCTGCTCGGGCTCACAAACCACGCCGCGGTTTTGCCGCAGGTGCGAACGGATCAGACGCCGCAGGCCGGGCTCGCCTTTCGGATCGCCGTAACCGAACAGATCGCGTCCGTTCCCGTTTAAAGCTTTGACCATGAATCGTTTCCACAGCCTAAGCGGAAAATGCTCCGGCAGAATACGGTCATAGGAGAAGTCAATTAATAACGGTTCTTGCTGCTGCCCTGCTCCAGGCTTCGGATTTGCATTGTGGTCCAAATTTTGGTTCACGGCAGGCTCCGGTCCGGCAATACCCCTTAGCGGTTCAATGACGGCTGCCGTATACCCGCTCTTCGGCTTGTTCTGCAGGTAACCTTCGGCGACTAGCTGCGCATACGCCGTTTCGACCGGATTGCGGCTCACGCCCAAATGCTGGGCCAGCGCCCGGATCGACGGCAGCTTGGTTCCGCCCGGAATGACGCCTAGCAGTATGCGCTCGCGGTAAAAACGGTAAATTCGCACGTACTCGGGCTCATTGGCACCCCTGTTCAGCTGCGGCGGCATCAGCAAGACAAGCTCTCCCTCCTCCTTAATCTGTCATTAAGTTTAATCGAAAAGTGTACATTTTCAAATGACAAAATGAACGTATAATCGGCTTATTGAAGCTTAAGGAGGGAATGTAGATGGAATCGAATTACAGCTACAAGGCTGCCGGAGTCGATATCGGCAACGCGGACCGGGCGAAGTCGGATTTGGGGAAACTGCTTGCAGGTACCGACAGCCGGATCCTGAGCCGGCCGGATTCATTCGCTTCGCTGTTCGTGCCCCGCTTCGACGGAATCGAGGACCCGGTGCTGGTGCTGAAGGCGGAAGAGCCGGGATCCAAGCAGCTGCTTGCGTTTCAGTATCACAAGACGGAAACGATCTGCCGCGATCTGATTCATCATTTGATCAACGACATTGTTGTAATGGGCGCCCGGCCCGAAGCGGTGCTGGACATTATATTATGCGGAAAAATTCAGCGGGAAACGGTTGTCGATATCGTCCGTTTTCTATCGGCGGCGTGCAGGGAGCAGGGATGCAGCATCGTCGGCGGCGAGACATCGGAACAGCCCGGTCTGCTTGAAGAAGGCCGGTATATGCTGAACGCCGCAATCCTGGGCGTCGTGGACCGGCGCAGCATCATCGACGGCAGCGCCATCCGCCGCGGAGACCGGATTCTCGCGCTGGCATCGAACGGCCCGCATACCAACGGTTACTCGCTTATTCGCAAGCTGATGGCCGACATGCCGGAGATTTTACAGGAATATGTGGACGGCACGTCTTTTCTCGAAGCGATTTTACGGCCGCATACCTGTTATTATCGTCAGCTGAAGGACCTGCTGCCAACCGGTACAATTCATGGCATGGCGCATATTACCGGTGGGGGAATCGAAGGGAATGTGAAGCGGATCCTTCCGGAAGGGACGGCCGCGCGGATCCATCTAAGCCGGATTCGGATTCCCCGCGTTTTTCAAATCATTCGGAAGTTCGGCGGCATCCCGGATGCCGAAATGCTGAAATCCTTTAACGTGGGAGCGGGATTGATCGTCGTCGCGCCTCCGGACCGGTGTCCGTCGATTCTCGATCACCTGAACACGCTCGGCTGCGGCAGCTACGAAATCGGCGAGATTACGGACGGTGCGCGGCAGGTTGAATTCACCGGCGTGCTCAATTGGCAGGATTGAACGTTTCTCACGTCTTGCAGCTGGTACATGTTCGCCACCTTCCGCCGCAAGGACAACAATCTGCTGGGAACGGCCGTGCTGACGGCAGAAAGCTTGCTGGGGCCGTTCAAGCCGTACAGCGACGGGCCCGTTACGCCGCAGAATTGGAGCTCGCTTGACGGCCCGGATCAGGACAATACGTCACCGACGGCCCGTATTTGCACCGGACCCGAAGCGGTCGCCGCAGCCCGTTAATCCGCGGCAAAAAAATACCGTGAGCAGGCAAGCGCCTCTTCACGGTATTTTTTGCGATCGGATGTCGGTCCCAGGCTAATGCATGCTTCTGGCCATTTGGACGGCCGCATCCGCTTGTACCAGGCCGTAGCCGAACATGTTGTCGCGTCTGGGAGCGCCCAAATCGACGGCCGTACTTTCGATTACCTTGCGAATCTGATCGTTCGTCAGGCCCGGATTTGCGGACCAGGCGAGAGCGGCAACGCCCGTCACGTGCGGCGTCGCCATCGAGGTGCCTTCGTAATAGCTGTAATCCCACGGCGTCACCTCGACCTTGCCGGTTCCGAGTCCGCCGCTGCGCAGCGCGGTTCCCTGGTTATACGACAAGGATACGGCGGGAATCCAGCTGCCTGCGGCGCCCAGCGTAAAGTTGCCCGGGTCGTCGGGGTTTGCAGTATCGTTGTTTACGATGACCGCCGCCGAAGCCCCTTGGCTCATCGCGTTCTGCACTTTCTCGGAGAAGGCGTTCGTTCCGCGGTCGATGACCGCAATCCAGGCGCCGGAAGCGGGTTTGCCCCCGCAGGTCGCCGCCGAGTCGGCAATGCCGCAGTCGACGAGCGGCCCCGATACCGAGCCGGTCCCGGAAAATTCCAGCGGGTTGCTGTGATAAGACGTCGAATCCCCATCCTTCACGGCCGAGGCGTGAAGCCCGGTACCCCTCGGAACGCTCGATAAGGTTCCGACGCCCGGTCCGACGAGCTCCTGGTCTTTGCCGTAATCGGAGAAGCTGGCCAGATTCAGGCTGCTGTCCACCGCGCCCACCGCCACGACCGATTTGTAACCGGCCGGATAACCGACGTGATTCAGGCTGTCGTTGCCGCTTGCGGCAATGATGAGCATACCGTTCATGTTAGCGCGGTCGAACGCTTTCTGCTCCGTATGGGACGGCTCGTCGCTGCCCAGCGACAGGTTGGCGATATTGGCTTTGTTTTCCTGGCACCAGTTCAGGCCGGCGATCACGCCGCTCGTCAAGCCGTTTCCGTCGTCGCCCAGCACGCGGGCGACATACAGATCGACACCGGGCGCGACGCCGATCCGGCTGCCGCTGGCGCTCGTCTGGCCGGCGATCGTGCCGGACACGTGCGTGCCGTGCCCGAAACCGTCCGCTGCGTCCGGATGCCCGTCATCGACAAAATTTTGGCTCGCTTTAATGATGGACGTTCCGTTGCGGTAAAATTCCGGATGCCCGGCATCGATGCCGGAATCGAGGACGCATACCCGGATATGGCTCCCGGTCGCGTTCTGGCTCCAGGCCTGCTCGGCGTGAACGGCCTGCAGCCCCCAGGTCAGCTCGCCGTCGGTATACGTCTGGCCGAGCGCGGTAGCGTGAACGGGCCGGTCTTCTTCAATCGATTCGATGTCCGGATTATTCTTCAGCTTCTGAATGGTATCCGGGTCCGCGACAATGTTCGCGGCGCCAAGATCGTCCCAGTGCTTTTTCAATTGAATACCGGGGGCGTTCAGCGCATTGACGGATTTGCCGGGCTTCAAATTGACCAGATACGAATGGCGGTCGGATGAAGACGGCGCGGCATAAGTGAAATTGGCGGCAATCAGGAGGAGGGAGCACAAGGCGGCTGCCGCTTTGAAGATGAGGGGCAATCTTCTTTTCATCATGAAACTCTCCTTTCGATACCGGAAAATCGAAGCGGCTTGCGGTTATTCATGATGTCAGCGGTAATGGAAAACAACAGTACTCGGAACGGACGTGTCGAATCGGTTCGGATTGGGAAGAACGGGCGCACATCACCTCCTAAATCTCGTAAGCTTTTACAAATTGATTATAGTAGAAGTAGATTTAAGTAACAATAAATGGCATCTGAGGCGGAAGAATCAAATTTTCGAGCCGATTCAACAGCATTTGTCTATGAATTTACAGAAAAAGGGTGATGGCGGCTGCGCGGCGGATCCGGCCGGTACCGAAGGCAGGCAAGCCGACGATAAAACGGACAAAAAAAAGCTCCGTCCAAACGGTTCTCCAGCCGTTTAGAGGAGCAGAAAAAAAGGTTACATCGACAGGTTAACTGAATTTGTGGTGAAGCGCCAATTAGAAAGACCCTCATTTTGATTAGAATCGACTCATTCAGCTCTCATTTTGTCGAAAAATGTCAAAAAAGTACACCAAAGTATACGGTTTGCGGAAAAAGCGCGCCTTCTGCGAACGAAAACGCCGGAGCGGACGCCGGCTGCTAGAGGCCAATAAGTTCTGAAAGCGAAAAACGAAAGCCCGCGCTTCCGCACCATTTTCCGCCTCATCATCGAAGCCGCAAAAAATCGTGCTGGCGCATCTCTCAGGCTTACTTTAATCTATAGGCAGTGGTATTTTCGGATGACTTCTCGATAGATTGAAGGGAAGAAACTGGTTCCGCCGCCGCAAGACGGCGTCAGCCGTTTCTTCTTGCGATAATAGACAGCGGGAGACGACGAACGATGAAACGAATGGCCATCTTTTATTTTCTGTTCTTTTTGGCGCAGGCGGCCTACGCCCCTTATGTCAGCTTGTATTTCAGCGGCAAGGGCTGGGACGGCACCTCCATCGGCGTCGTCCTTTCCTTATGGTCGCTGGTCGGCATTGCGGCGCAGCCGGCGATGGGGCTGTTAAACGACCGGCTGCGCCACCCCCGCCGGCTGCTCATGCTTGCCGCCGTGCTGGCGCCGGTGACGGCGCTCGGGTTTATCGCATTCGACAGCTATGCCGTCGTCCTGGCGGTTTCGGTCGTGTTCGCCTGGTTCCAGTCGGCCGCCAATCCGCTGGCCGATACGATCGCCGTCGAAACGGCTGCCCGTGAAGGCTTTGCGTTCGGCAGCGTGCGGCTGTGGGGGGCGTTCAGCTATGCGGTGGGCACGCTCGTCACCGGCTTCCTGTATGTGCGAACGGGTTACGAATGGAGCTTTCCGACCTATCTCGCAATCAGCCTGATCGCCGTCGCTTCCCTGCTGTCGTTCCGGCAGCCGGCAGGCGTCCGGCACCGGGTTACGCTGTTCAACCAGGCGAAGGACGTGGTGCGCAACCGGGCGTTTCTGCTTTTTACGTTCATCAGCCTGCTGCTGACGATCGCGCTGGCGGTCAACGCGTCGTTCCTGCCGATCTATTATAAGGAAATGGGCTTTGATAAAAGCTTGATCGGCACGGCCTACGCCATAGCGGCGCTGACCGAGGTCCCGATGTTTTGGGCGGCGGCGAAAATCGCGGCGCGGATCGGAAGGTACGCCGTTTTGGGCATCGCCGCGCTCTGTTACGTCGCCAAATGTTTCCTCATGTACGCCGTTCCCGGCATCCATCTGGCGCTTGCCCTGCAAACGCTGGACGGGATCGCGTTCGCGTTTTTCGCCAGCATGACGGTCGAAACGGTCGAGGCCTTCTCCGGCGAGCGGACGAAGGCGACCTATCAATCGGTGTTTGCGGCCGGAACATACGGGCTGGGCGGGATTATCGGCAATACGGCCGGAGGGGCGGTAATCGACCGGGAAGGCGCGCCGTTCCTGTATGCCGTGCTCGGCACGCTCAGCCTCGTTTCCCTCGCGCTTTATGCGGGATTCGGTCTTTCAAGGAGACGGAGAGCCCGGGAGGAAGGGAGCGGCATCGGGCTGTAGCGAATACCGGATCAAAAAACGTCGCTCCCCCTGCGGGCTGCCCGGCTTTCAGGGGGGTTCTCATGCGTCTGTACGGGCTCGGCCGTTTTGTGATATAACTACGATTGTCGATTCTTTTTGAGTATAATAAGGGAAGGTGTACCATGAACGAATCGAAGCTCCGGTATTTGCACCCTGCGGCGGATTGGCGGAAGGGACTGCCGATCGGCAACGGGAGGCTCGGCGCCGTCGTCATCGGCGGAGCCGGGAGCGAGACCCTGCATTTAACGGAAACGACTTACTGGTCGGGCAAACCGGAACCGGTTCTCCGGAATAAACATGCGAAGGCCGATCTGCAGCGGATGCGGCAGGCGTTCTTTGACGGGGATTTCAAGCGGGGGGAAGAGCTGGCGCAGAAAGCGCTTCAGCCGGAGAAGGGCAATTTCGGCACAAATTTGGCGCTCTGCGATATCCGGATTGATTTTCCTGCCGAAGGGGAAGGATACGAGCGCGTGCTGGACTTGAATGATGCGATCGTACGCACAACCTGCCGGCTGGACGGCAAGCCGCATGTCAGAGAAACGTTTGCCTCGCATCCGGACGGCGTCCTGGCCATGCGGATTTGGAGCGGAGAGGAAGGAAGGATTTCCTTTCGGCTGTCGCTTGCCGGGCGAACGGACACGTTCGAGTCGCATGAGGAGGCGGGCGATTCGATCGCGTTTCGCAGCCGGGCGACGGAAAACGTCCACAGCGACGGCACATGCGGAGTGCGCGCGCAGGGACTGATCAAGGTCGCGGCCAGCGGCGGTTCGGTCGCCGCCGAAGCCGGCACGATCGTCGTCAACGGCGCGCTTGAAGCGTTCGTCTATTTCGCGGCCGCTACCGATTACGGCCAAACGGGCGGCGAGTGGGCGGAAGCGCCGGCGAGACAAATCAAGGACGCGCTTGCCAAAGGATACGAGCGCCTGCGCGCGGATCATATCGCCGATCATCGCAGCCTGTTCGAACGGATCGATCTGCAGCTCGGGTTTTCGGATCGCGAGCAGCTGCCGACCGATGAGCGAATCCGCGCGATTGGAAGCGGTCTCAAGGACGATCCGCAGCTGTATGCGCTGTTCTATCAGTACGGCCGCTATTTGTCCATCGCCGGATCGCGGGCCGATTCCCCGCTCCCTATGCATTTGCAGGGCATATGGAACGACGGCGAGGCGAGCCGCATGGCCTGGAGCTGCGACTATCATCTCGACGTGAATACGGAGATGAATTATTACTTGCAGGAGGCGGCCGGCCTTGGCGAATGCCATCTGCCGCTCATGCGCTTTATCGGACGTCTCGCCGAAGCGGGCCGCGAGACCGCCCAAGGCTTATACGGCTGCGAAGGCTGGGCGGCGCACGTCTTCACGAACGCCTGGGGATTCTCGCAGCCGGGCTGGTATTATTCTTGGGGACTTAACGTAACAGGAGGGCTGTGGCTGGCTACCCATCTGCGCGAGCATTACGAGTTCGGGCTGGACCGCGAATTTCTGGCGGAGCTGGCGTATCCCGTGCTGAAGGAAGCGGCGGCCTTCTTCCTGGACTACATGACCGTTCATCCGAAATACGGATGGCTCGTCACCGGTCCTTCCAATTCCCCGGAAAACAGCTTTTATCCCGGCGAACCGGGGGAAGGATCGCATCATCTGTCCATGGGGCCGACGATGGACCAGGTGCTCGTGCGAGACCTGTTCGAATTTTGCCTGAAGGCGGCCGGGCTGCTGGATACGGACCGCGGCCTGCAGGAGCGGCTGAAGCGGACGATAGCGCTTCTGCCTCCGTTGCAAATCGGCGCAAGCGGGCAGCTGCAGGAATGGCTGGAGGATTACGCCGAAGCCGAACCGGACCACCGGCATTTGTCGCACCTGTTCAGCCTGTATCCGGGCAATCAGATCACGCCCGAGCGCACGCCTGCCTTAAGCGAGGCGGCGAAGACAACGCTGGAATCGCGCATGCGGGGCGACAGCCTGGAGGACGTGGAATTCACGCTCTCCTTGTTTGCCGCCGGCTTTGCCCGGCTGCACGACGGCGGCCGGGCGCACGATCAGCTCGCTTATTTGCTCGGACAGCTCGTTTTCGACAATCTGCTGACCTTCTCCAAGGCCGGCATCGCGGGGGCGGAAGCGAATATTTTCGTCATTGACGGCAACTTCGGCGGCGCTGCGGCAATCGGGGAAATGCTGCTGCAAAGCCATGCGGATGCGATTCGTCTGCTGCCGGCTCTGCCAAAGCAGTGGCATACCGGCCGCGTATCGGGGCTGAGAGCGAAAGGCAGCGCGGAGATCGGCCTCGTCTGGGAGAACGGCAGGCTGACCCGGGCGTCGGTCAAAGCGCATTCGGCCGGGACGGCGACGATCCGCTACGGGGAGCTTTCCGCTTCGCTGACGCTTGTGCCGGGCGCCGAATATCTGTTCGACGGAGGCCTGAATCCGCTTGGGGAAAGCAGCCGCTGATTTTTAATCGATCCGGAAGGAGAGCATAGACCGTGCCCAAGCATTCCAGACTGTTTCGCAGATTTCTGGTTTCTTATCTTATCATCCTGATTATTCCGAGCTTGGCCGGCTATATGTCCTACCGCACGTCGATTTCGGTTACCCAATCCGTCTCGATTGAGAACAGCGTTTCCCAGCTGCGAATGAGCCAGGGGATTCTGGAACGGAGAATGGCCGAGGTGGAGGGCTTCACCAGGCAGATGGCGCTCAATCCGGAGCTGAACATGCTGATGAAAAACCGAAGCGGCAGTCTGCCGAACGTTTACGGCATGTGGAACCTGATGCAGGAAGTGACGGCGTTCAGCCAGACGAACGATTTTCTGCAAAACTTTTATATTTATCTGAACAACTACCACGTCATCGTCACGCCCGGATCGACTTACTACCGGCCCGAGCATTATTACCAGTCCTCCAATTATATCGGGCTCGACGAGAAGGACTGGGAAACGAAGGTGCTGAAAACGACGCACCGCAGCGAAATCATGCCGCTTCGGCCGTATATGAACAAGGGCAACCAAAGCGCCGCCATTACGTATTTGCAGTCGATTCCGCTCGACAGCTTTACCGGCGCCTCGCCCGCCATGGTGGCGGTCATCGTCGACGAGCAGACGATCGCCGGCATCCTGTCCGGCCTGCAGGAAAAATACGGCGGCTGGGTTCATGTAAGTGACGAAAACGGGCATACGATCGGTTCGGTCGGCATCGGCGAGCAGGAGATCCAGCATTTGCAGTCGGACTCCCGCTTCGACAAAGCCGCGCTCAGCCAGTTTTACGGCGATGATCTGGTCATCAGCATCAAGTCCGAGCGAAACGGATGGGTGTATATGGCGGGCATTCCGAGACACGCGCTGATGGAGAATGCCAACAAAATCAAATCGATCACCTGGTCGGTAACCGTTGCGGCGCTGCTTTTCGGACTGCTGGCCGGACTTGTGCTTTCGTACCGGAACAGCGCTCCGATTAACCGGCTGCTCGGCATCATGCGCGAACAGTTCGGCAAGGACGGCGCAGCGGGGCGGAACGAATACGATTTTCTGCAGGGCAATATTTCCGTCCTGCTGACGACGAACAAGCTGCTGGAAAATGAATTGACAAGGCAGCTTCCGCTCATCCGCGACGCTTTCCTGAAGCGGCTTTTGGCAGGCGAATTTCAGTCGCGGGACGAAATTGAGGCCGCAGGCTCGCAGGCGAACATGCGGCTGGGCGATACCGGCAGCGTGGCGATCGTCCAAATTAACGGGTATTCGGGCATGGACAGCGTCGAGATTTTGAACGAGCTGAGCGCGGCGCGGCTGCTGCTCAAGCAAACGCTGGCCGATTTGGACGATTCGGTTCATATGACGGATCTGGGCTCCGACCGGCTGGTCGCTATTTTCGAGCACGAGCCGGCTGAAGCGGGCAAGTCCGATCCGGAGACGGAACGGGTGCTGCAGCAGCTCGCTTCCAGCGTGTTCACCGAGTACCGGATCTCGGTGACGGCTGCACTCGGCGAATCGTACCTTGCGGTGCCGGAAGCCGCCCGTTCCTACGAGCAGGCGAAGCAGACGCTGGAATTTGCCGTCTTTACGAACCGGAAGGGCGTGCTGCATTACAGCGACACGCGCGTGGAGAGCACGACCTATTATTATCCGCTGGAGATGGAGCTCCGCCTGATCAGTACGATTCGCGCCGGAGATATCAATGAGGCAAAACGAATCGTACAGACGATTATGGACGAAAATATGAACAACCGGGTGCTGTCGATCGATATGCGCACCCAGCTCGCCGGCGAGCTGCAGGGAACCTTCATGAAGCTGCTGGACCAGAAGGCTTTCGCGGAATCCGATCAGTTCGAGGAGATCAAGCAGCGCATTGCCGATATTCAGCGCGCGGATACCATCGAATCGGTGCACGGCGAAATCGATGCGGTTATGGAATCGCTCTGCGCCATCGTGTCCAGCCGTAAAAACGACCTGCATACGCGTATGGTCGAGCAGATCAAGCTTTTTATCGAAGAAATGTACGCCGATCCCGAGCTGACGCTGTACCGGATTGCCGAACAGGTGGAACGCCCGGAGAAATCAATTTCCCCATTGTTCAAGGAAGTAACCGGCATCAATCTATCGGACTATCTGGAGAAAGTCCGGCTCGACCATGCGGCGGCAATGCTGCGCCGGAACGACTTTACCGTCGACGAAATCGCGGCGCGGGTCGGCTACAACAGCTCGCATTCGTTCCGCCGAGCGTTTAAGCGGGTGCTGGGCGTGCCGCCCAGCTCATACCGGCAAGCGAATCTAGAAAACTGAACACATCCCGGCTGCTTCCAGCGGCCGGGATGTTTTTCGTTAATTTGCGCTGCAGTACAAAATTGGTATGGCGTTGTCTATATGGGTTCTTTTATCGAATTGACGTTTTTAATTGATCTTCGATATCCTGCAGCTTGTAGTCGCCGGTCATTCCCTTGATGGTGGAATGGAATTTCCCGTCTTTTTCTGGGATAAGAGCATTTGCAGAGCTTCTACATAAGCGATAAGATCGGATTCATTCGTAAGCTCGTGAATCGAATAAACCGGCCAATCCCCTTGGGAGGCAGGCAGCCTTCCCGTGTCCGCCCGTTCTTTAACCTGGCATCCGTTAAACATGAGAATACTGCACGCAATGGTCGCAAGGAGATACATTGCTTTTGGCATTATTCATTCACCGCCTTCTTTATAGACTGTTATCAAATCGATTATGTTGCATACCTTCTTGCCCAATGGCGGAGGGAGAATGGTACGGCCGGATGAAATCGGCGGCAAAGCCTGCGCGGCCGCAAGGGAAAAAGGCCGTCCCAGCGACAAATGTCCCCTTCGAAATCGGGCGATTTGTACGCATAAAGACGCAAATGTACCTATCGCAAGCAAGCATTTTCGCCTAAAATCGTTCCTGTTAAAGCGCCTTCAGGCCGGAATGCAGGATTGTCGTGGGGCGTTTTCGACAGGATTCGAATAGGCCGGGTCAGGTAAAGAGTACGGATACGTCAGAGGCCGGCGGCATCAGAGCTGCGGCTTCGAGAAAGCGCTCACAGCAGGTTCGTTCGGTGAACCGGATTCGGGTTAACTTGGTAGGAGGGGAATTCATCTGGGAACGTTAACAGCAGAAAAACGGGAGGTTAAAAAGGGAGGCAGGGCGGCCACCTCATCCGCTGCGGGACGAAGCTTAAGGAAGCATTGGCAGCTTTACCTGCTGATCATTCCGCCCGTTCTTTATTTTGTCATTTTCAAGTACATCCCGATGTTCAACGTGGTGCTGGCCTTTAAAGACTACAATGTTATCAAGGGCATCTGGGGAAGCCCGTGGGCCGGAATGAAATACTTCGACTTGTTTTTTCATAACCCGGTATTTCTGACGCTGCTCAAAAACACGCTGTTCATTTCGATTTATTTGCTCGCGGTCAGCTTCCCGATTCCGATCATTTTGGCGCTGGCGCTGGGCGAGGTTCGCAGTCAGCGGTTCAAAAAGACCGTTCAGCTCGTCACTTACGCGCCTTATTTTATTTCCACCGTCGTGATGGTGTCGGTCATTATGCTGTTTCTGGCTCCGAATACGGGGATCGTCAACATGCTGCTGGGAAAGCTGGGCATCGATTCGATCAACTTTCTGGGCAATTCGGGCATGTTCCGTTCGATCTACGTCTGGTCCGAGGTTTGGCAGACCGCTGGTTATTCCGCAGTCATCTATTTGGCGGCGCTGGCTGGCGTCGATCCTTCGCTCTACGAAGCCGCTAAAGTGGACGGCGCTTCGCGGCTCCAGAAAATATGGAACGTCGATATTCCGGGCATTTTGCCGGCGGCGACCATTATACTCATTCTGAACGTCGGCAATATTATGGCCATCGGCTTCGAAAAAATTTATTTGCTGCAAAATCCGCTGAACACGACGACGTCGGAGATCATTTCGACGTACGTGTACAAAATCGGGCTGCTAAACGCCAACTACAGCTTTGCGACGGCGGTCGGCCTTTTCAACTCGGTCATCAACCTGTTTCTGCTCGTGTCGGTGAACTCGATCGCCAAGCGGTTATCCAATAACAGCCTTTGGTAAAGGCTTCGTAACGGAAAGGAGCCATTTGCTATGGCAAGCGCAAGCGTAAAACATACCGTTCGCGAGTCGTTCGGCGACCGGATCTTTTTAACCGCCGTTTACGTTTTTTTGACGCTGGTGCTGATTGCGACGCTGTACCCGCTCGTTTTCATCGTCAGCTCGTCGTTCAGCAGCCCGGCCGCCGTCTCGGGAGGACGCGTCTGGCTGCTGCCGGTCGAAGCGGGACTGCAGGGGTATGCAGCCGCCTTCAAGAACAGCCAGATCGTGACGGGCTATGCCAATTCGCTGTTCTATACGGCTGCAGGCACGCTGATCAGCGTGACGCTGACCGTCATGATCGCGTATCCGCTGTCGCGCAAAACGTTTTTCGGGCGCAGCGGCCTGATGATGTTCATCGTGTTTACGATGCTGTTCTCCGGGGGGCTCATTCCGACGTATCTCGTCGTAAAGGCGGTCGGCCTCATCGATACGCGCTGGGCGCTGCTGCTGCCGAACGCCATCTGGGTATGGCAGGTCATCATCGCGCGAACGTTCTTCGCGACCTCGATTCCCGACGAACTGGCGGAGGCCAGCGAGATCGACGGCTGCAGCGATTTGCGGTTTATATCGAGCGTCGTGCTTCCGCTGTCCAAGCCGATTCTCGCGGTGCTGATGCTGATGTATGCCGTCGGGCAATGGAACGCCTATTTCGATGCGCTCATTTATTTGAAGACCAACAGCCTGTTCCCGCTGCAGCTGTTCCTGAGGTCGATTCTCATCCTGAACAACGATACCGGCACGATCGACGCCGGGCAAATCGCGGAGAAACAGATGCTGCAGGCACTGATGAAATATTCGATTATCGTCATTTCCAGCTTGCCGGTGCTGATCATCTACCCGTTCGTCCAACGCTTCTTCGTGCAGGGCATGCTGATCGGTTCCGTCAAAGGCTGAAGCCCGTGCGAATCGATCCTTGAGAGGGGGAATGCGTATGTAAGCGGGTGGCGCATCGCATCGTTATTTTCGAATCCAACAAAAAAGGGAGCGTTCATCATTGAGAAAGATATGGACAACAACGGCTTCGCTCGTATTGGCCGCGACCGTCGTTCTGGCCGGCTGCTCCAAGGGCGGCGGCGACAACGGCGGAGGAAATACGACGGGGAGCGCAGGTACGGGCAGTTCGAACGGCGCATCTTCCTCGGGCCCGGTAACGATCAACGTATTTGCGGACGAAGATACGACCAACAACCAGGATTTAGCCACCAACGCGTTTTCGAAGGAACTGGAGCAGAAATTCAACATCAAATTCAACTGGACCACCGTACCGTACGACGGAGCGCCGGAGAAGCGGCAAATTTCGCTCGCCAGCGGCGATTATCCGGACGCGTTTCTGCTCGTGCCGTATATCGATAATTTCACCCAGAACGATCTGCTGCGCTACGGCCAGCAAGGCGTCATCCTTCCGCTGAACGATCTCATCGATCAATATGCTCCGAACATCAAGAAGACGCTGGAAGAGAATCCGGACTACAAGGCGATCAATACGGCGCCGGACGGCAAAATTTACGGGCTCACGCAGCTCAGCGCCTGCTACCACTGCTCGTTCCCGAACAAAATGTGGGTCAACACGAAGTGGATGAAGCAGCTCGGCATCGAAACGCCGAAAACGACGGAAGATTTTAAGAAGATGCTCGAAGCGTTCAAGAATGACGACCCGAACGGCAACGGCAAGAAGGACGAAGTACCGCTCAGCGGCTCGAAGGAAACGTTCGGCGTGCACGTCATTCCGTACCTGATGAATGCATTCATTTACGACGACGATCATACCTATCTGATGATGGACAGCGGCAAAGTCGATTTCTCGCCGAACAAGCCGCAGTGGAGAGAAGGTCTGAAATATGTCAAATCGCTGTTTGACGAAGGCCTGATCGACCCGGGCGCGTTTACGCAAAACGCCGACGCATTCAAAAAAATCGGCGAAAATTCGCCGCAAATTCTCGGCGCCGGCGCCGGTATGCACCCGGCGATCTTCATCGACATCGCCGACGGCAACCGCTATTCCAAGGATTATGACTCGATTCCGCCGATCAGCGGTCCGGACGGTACGGCCTATGCGACGACGCAGTACACCGGCAACCCGGGCACGGCGTTCGTCCTGACGAACAAGGCCAGCAAGGAAGCGCAAATCGCCATGATCAAAGCGCTCGATTACATCTATACGTTCGACGGCGAGCTTGCTGCGGACAACGGGGTCGAAGGCGTCGACTGGCGCAAGCCGAAGGAAGGCGAGAAGGCGCTGGACGAATCGATTCAGCCGCGTTACGCCACCATCCAGAAGCCGGCCGGCTCGAAGCCGACCAACAACGCCTGGGCGCAGCTCGGCCAATACAACCTGAGCGCCGAATTCCGCAATTCGATCGTACAGTCGACGGATATTTACAAATCCGACGGCTACGAGCGCCGTTTGTTTGCAGCGACGAAGAACAACTACGACGGCAAGCAGCCGAAGGAAGTGTTCCCTTACTGGGCCGTCTGGATCGATCCGGCTTCCGCCGATCAGGCGAGCATCCTGCAAACGAACATTACGAACTACGTCGACCAAAGCGCGCTGCAGTTCATTACGGGCAACAAAGACCTGGATAAAGACTGGGATTCGTACGTGAAGGGCTTCGACAGCCTGGATCTGAAGAGCTACCTGGATATGATGCAGAAAGCGTACGATAATTCGGCATTCGCCAAAAAATAAGCGGACAGCAATAAACAACTTGAACCGAATGGCGCCTTACTCCGGTAAGATCGCCGCTTTCGGAGAAGCCCGAGAGTCCATCACATCACTAACGGTACGTTTCGGCGGGCCCTTCCGCGCGATGCGGAAGGGCCCGTCCCGTACAGAAAGCGGCTGAACATGAAAAGCAATCCAAACCGCCCGCCTGGACCGGGTTATGCGGTTCTCCGCAGCGGACTGCCCCGCCTGCGCGAAAAGCTGAAGAAGGATCAGCCGGTGACGATCGCCTTTCTCGGCGGCTCCATCACGGAGGGCTATGCAGCCTCCGATCCGGACAAAACAAGCTGGCGGGCGCTCACCGAGCAGTATTTTAGGGAAAAATATCCGCATCGCACGATTACCGGCATCAATGCGGGCGTCGGCGGCACCGATTCGGCATTCGGCGCGCACCGGCTCGCCGAGCATGTATTAACGAAAGGCGTACCGGACCTGCTGTTTGTCGAATTCGCCGTCAACGACGGCGAAGACCGCGGCCGGTCGGTCCAAGGCATGGAAGGCATCGTCCGGCAAATGCGTCGGCTGTCGCCCAATACGGATATCTGTTTCCTGTATACGGCGGCGGATAAAAATATGACGGAGGGCGTGCCGTTCAACATCGCCGTTCACGAAGAGGTGGCCGGACATTACGGCATCCCGTCGGTCAATTTCGCGGCCGGCATACGCGATCTGGTTCAAGCGAGGCGCATCCGCTTCGAAGACATCCTTCCCGACCGGACCCATCCGAACGATGAAGGATTTGCGCTGTATGCGGGCTTTTTGCGGGAAGCGCTGGATGCCGGGCTCGGGCCCGGGAACGAGGACGCGGACGCTCGCCCGGCGGCCCGGCCGGGCTATTCTCTGCCGTCACCGCTCGATGCCGGCAATTATGAGTACGGCGGCATGCAGGGCCTGCACACCGCAGGGGCTTCGAAAGGCTTTTCGCCGAAGGTGCTCGCATCGGAACCGCTGATCAACTGGCGATTCAAAACCGACCATTTGTACGCGGATGCCCCCGGTGCGGAGCTTCAATTTACCGTTCAAGGAAGCGGCGCCGGTTTGCTGCTGCTTTGCGGACCCGACAGCGGCATCTTCGAATATGCAATCGACGGAGCCGAATTCCGGCCCGTGAACCTGTTCGACGACTGGTGCCTGAACGTGTACCGCCCGGTGATCGCGCTGTTCCCCGGACCGGACGGAAAGCGGAAGACGCGAAACGTCGCCGTACGCAATACGGGGATGAAAGACGAGCGCAGTACCGGGACGGCGCTGCGGATTTCGAACCTGCTTTATCATTAACGGGATCGGGGCTGTCCTAAAAGTTGTAATGCGATTTGTGAGTCCCGCCAAAAAAATTGAATCCGCGTAAGAAAAGAACTTTCACCTCCGTCTTATCGGCGGATGTGAAGGTTCTTTTTGTTCCCCATTTGGAAGTCTCTCTTTCATGCGGGCACTTGTGGGAGAGCTCCACGAAGGGGAGGTGCCGGGCGGATAACGCCGAAATCATTATTTTGCCGCATAAATCGTAAGATTCTTGGCTTGCGCGCTCCGGACCGCTCGATTACATTGAAACATGGAACCCACTCTAATCGATGAAAGGAGCCAGTTATGAGGAAAACGCTATCAAGGCTGCTGGCGTTCGCGCTTCTGCTCGGGTGCGTCTCGTATTCGTTCGGCGGGGCGGGGCAGGCCGGCGCGGATTCGGCGGCTGCGGACGCTTCGGCGGTCACCGCAGGGGTTTACGGCGGCAGCTTGAGCTACGAAGCCGAAGCTTCGGGCAATACGTTTACCGGCAATGCGAGCGTTGCCGACTGCGGCGCCTGCTCGGGCGGCAAGAAGGTAGGCGGTCTGTACCAGGGCGCCAGCATGACCTTTACGGACGTCAACGTTCCGGCCGGCGGAAAGTACAACGTCGTCTTCGCCTATATTTCCGGCGATCCGCGCAGCGCGGACATCAGCGTCAACGGAGGGGCGGCGCAGCATATCGATTTTGAGAAGACGGCCGACTGGGATACGCTCGGCACGAAAGCGATCGCCTTCGATTTCGTACAAGGAACGAACACGATCGAAATTTCGGACGGCGGCGGCTACGCCCCCGATTTCGATAAAATCGACCTGTACCCGGTATCGCAAAGCGTGGAGGCCGAAGCGCCGGGCAACCTGCTGACCGGCAATGCCGCAATCGCAGACTGCTCCGTCTGCTCGGGCGGCAAGAAGGTCGGCGGCTTGTATCAAGGGGCGTCGCTGCAGTTCAACAACGTTCAAGCGAGCGACAGCGGCACCTACAGGATGACGGTGTATTATATTTCCGGCGACCCGCGTTCAGCCGATATTTCCGTCAATGGCGGGGAAGCCAAGCATGTCGACTTCGCAAAGACGGCCGATTGGGACACGGTCGGCGTCTATGAGACGACCGTCTCGCTGAACGCCGGAAACGGCAATACGATTCTGTTCTCGGACGGCGGCGGCTATTCCCCGGATATCGACCGGATCGTGCTTGCGCCCGCCGGCCAAAGCTACGAGGCCGAAGCGCCGGACAACGTGCTGACAGGCAATGCGTCGGTGGCCGGCTGCGCCGCCTGCTCCGGCGGACAGAAGGTCGGCAACGTTTATCAAGGCGCGTCGCTGCAGTTTAACGGCATCAACGTGCCGGCAGCCGGCAGCTACGATGTAACCGTCTACTACATTTCGGGCGATCCGCGAGCGGCGGACGTCAGCGTTAACGGCGGCCCGGCGCAAAACGTGCTGTTCGCCAAAACGGCCGACTGGGACACGGTCGGCACGCAGACGATCACGCTGACGCTCCAGGCCGGAAGCAACGCAATCCAAATCTCGGACGGCGGCGGCTATGCGCCCGATTTCGACCGCATCGTCGTTTCCGCCGGCAGCGGCAGCAGCGCGCAGCCGTGTGAAATCGCGGACGGCTCGGCCGTGGAGCTGGGGGCGAAAACCGCCGAAAAAACGGTGAACGGCATTACGGTTTCGCAATTTGCCGGCGGCGTTATTATGAAGAACGGCGATTACACCGTCACCTACGATACCGGTACCGGGTTCGCCGAATACGCATGGAATGGCAAAACGGTTGCCAAAGGGATTTACGGCAAGTTCAATGATCTGGCAACCAGCTGCTACAGCAGTCACAGCTTCGCCATGTCCGACGTCCAGCCCGTGAAGGACGGCTTCGGCAGCGGGGTGAAGGTGAAGTTCGTCAATGCGCAGGCGGACAGCCCGAGCCTGATCCAATGGTTCAGCTTCTATCCGGGCAAGCCGTATTTCTTCACCCGCTTGGAAGCGAAGGCCGGCGCGCCGATCAGCTCGAATGATATGGCTCCGCTCGTCACGAATTCGACCGGCGGCGTCGATATCGGCAGCTACGGGGACGGGCGCGTGCTGTCGGTGCCGTACGACAACGACATGTGGATTCGTCACCAGGCGGAACCGATCAATTCGACCGACACAAGCTACGAAGTGTCCGCCGTCTATGACAATACGACGCGAAACGGCCTTATCGTCGGCTCCGTGACTCATGATACGTGGAAAACGGGCATTCATTTCGCCGGCGACAACAACCGCTTGAACAATCTGGAAGTGTACGGCGGGGCATCCTCGGCGAAAACGCATGATTCGATCCCGCACGGCAGCATCTCGGGAACCGATCTGTGGTCCCCGCTGACGTTCGTCGGCTTTTATGGCGACTACCGCACCGGCATGGAGGATTACGGCAAAGCGAACGCCGTCATTGCGCCTCCGCTTGCGTTCGGCAAAAACGTTCCGCAAGGCGTGCCGGTCGGCTGGAACAGCTGGGCGGCTTATGGCGACAAGCTGACGTACCAGGATGTGCTGGACACGTCCGATTACATCAAAGCGAAGCTGCAGCCGAAAGGCTACGACAACAAGAAGGTCGCCTATGTCAACCTCGACTCGTATTGGGACAATTTGACCGACGACCAGCTGGCCAAGGCGGTGGCCCGGATTAAGCAGAACGGTCAGAAGGCCGGCATTTACTGGGGACCGTTCGTCTATTGGGGCGACAATATGAATCAGCCGGTGGAAGGCTCCACGGCGTATACGTACGGGGACATTATCCTGAAAGATAAGGACGGCAATCCGCTGCCCAAGCTCGACGGCGCTTATGCCATCGATCCGACGCATCCGGGCGCGAAGGAGCGGATGGCGTATTATTTGAACCGGTTCAAGAAGCTCGGCTTCGAATATATCAAGCTGGATTTTCTGACGCACGGCGCGCTTGAAGGACAGCATTACGATCCGGCCGTGACGACCGGCACGCAGGCGTACAACAAAGGAATGGCTTATATCGATTCGCTTATCGCGAACTCGATGTTCATCAGCGAGTCGATCGCACCGCTGTTCCCGAGCCAATACGCGCACAGCCGCCGCATCGCGACCGATACGTTCGGCAGCATCTCCGATACGGAGTTCGAGCTGAACGCGCTGACGTACGGCTGGTGGCAAAACGGGACGATTTACCATTACGCCGATCCCGACCATATGGCGCTGACGCGGGCGGGTTCGCTGACCGAAGCGCGCTCGCGGGTCAATTCCGCCGTTATAACCGGCACCGTGTTCCTGAATTCGGACGATTTCCACGATCCGAAAGCGCAGCAGTACGCCGCAGCGCTGCTGACGAACCCGGACGTGCTCGAAGTGGCGAAGAAAGGAAAAGCATTCCGCGCCGTGGAAGGCAACACCGGAGCGAAGGCTGCCGATGTATTCGTCAAGCAGGATAAAAGCTCGTATTATATAGCCGTGTTCAATTACGGCAATGCGGCTGCAGACAAAACGATCGACCTGGCAAGGGCGGGACTTAGCGGCACGGCGCAGTATAAGCTGAAGGAGCTGTGGACCGGAGCGGCATCCCGGGTACAAGGAAAGCTTCACGTGCATCTCGAACCGATGGAATCGAAGCTGTTCGAGCTCAAGCTTGCCGAATGAACAGGAAATTTAAGATTGCAAATCGATAAAAACAGGGAGGCCCGCCGAGGGTCTCCCTTTTGTATGCGTGGCGCATTCATTCGCTCATCTTGTATGTGTGGCGCATTCATTCGTTCATCAGCCATTCGAATCTTTCAGGCCGTCAGGCAGCACGTCATCGTTACAGCGGACCGTGCAGCGGAATGCGGATCTGCACCGCGGTCCCGATGCCGAAACGGCTGTGGATACGGACGCCGTATTCGTCGCCGAACGTCATCTTGATGCGCCTGTCGACATTGCGGATGCCGTAGCCCGGCGAGCTTCCGTCGTCCGCCGTCCGGATCCGCCCGAGCGTCTCGGGGCGCATGCCCATGCCGTCGTCGATCACCTCGAGTACGAGCTGCCCGTCTTCGATCCGCGCTTTGATGATTATCGTAATGCCGGATTCGTCGTCCCAAATCGCGTGATGGATCGCATTTTCGATAAACGGCTGCAGCATCAGCTTGACGACGGGATACGGACAGGCCGCCTCGTCCACCTCGTAATGAAGATGAATCAGCCCGTCGAAGCGGAGCTGCTGGATGGAAAGATACGATTTCGTCAGCTTCAGCTCTTCGCCGAGGCTGACGATCGTTTTGCCTTTGTTCAGCGAAATGCGGTAAAACTTCGCCAGATGCGTCACCATGTCCTGGATTCTGCGGTCCCCGCTGCGTATCGCAAGCGAGGAGATGGAGGCGAGCGTATTGTACAGAAAATGCGGATTAATCTGCGCCTGCAGCATGTTCATCTCCGCTTCCTTCTTGGCGATCTCCTTTTTGTACACCTCGTTGATCAGCTCTTTCATCCGCCCGGCCATCTTTACCATCGCGAATGCGAGCTGGCCGACCTCGTCGTGGCCGGCCGGCACCGCCGGCACGTTGAAATCCTCGCGCTCGACCCGCCGGGTAAGCAGCAGGAGCCGTTCGATCCGCTTCGTAAACAGGCGGGCGGTAATATAAATGAGGATGACCGAAAGCGCAAAGCTGGCGGCAGCCATCGTAAACAGGCGGGAGAAAGCGATTTTCACGTTCGCCAGCAGGCTGTCGTAGGACACGACCGAAACGGTTCGCCAGCCATTGTCGATCGTGTTGTAGACCACGTAAACTTTGGCGCCTTCATACTGGCCCATGAAGCTGCCCGTCTGGCCGGTAAATTCGCCGCCTTCGACGAATTCGTTCAGCTTGCGGTTCAGCATGCGCTTATCCTTGCCGGAAATGATCGTGCCGTCCCCCGTGACGATAAACAGCTCCTTGTTCTGGTTTTCCTTCTCCATCAGCGCATAAATATCCGGTTCGGGGATATCGATGGTAAGGATGCCGTACGGAAAGTTCAGGCTGCTGTTGTCGAGCAGGCGGGCGAGCACGATGCGCGACGGCTTGGCTTCCCGGATGCCCTTCTCGGCCTCCCCGTCCGCCGGGCGGACGGCGGGCATGGCGGTGAACGTGACGTTGCCGAAGGACTTGATTGCCGCAGCGTACCACGGGCTGTTCAGCGCTTCCGCGTCCGGACGCTTGATGAATACCTCGTCGACCGGAAGCGTCCGGTTGGTCGTGTAGACCGTAATGGCGGAAATGTCCGCATTCGTGACGAGCACGTTCCGGAACGTGTTGTCGATGTAATCGTACGCGTCGACGTAAGCCTTGCTGTTCGCGTAATTTTGCGACAGGTAATCGCGCAGGCGCGGGTCCAGGTACAGGGAAGAGGACACCTTGCTGTACGCGTCCAGCTTCATTTTCAGATTGGCGCTGATCTGCGCGGTCGTCAGCTCCATGCTGGCGTATGTCTGGCGCGTCAGCTCGCTCTTCATTTTCTCATAGGAATAGACGGCAAAGAACAGCATCGGTCCGACGGACACCAAGCCGAGGACGACAAACAGCTTGTTGCGCAGCCGCATATCGACGAAAGGACGGATCAGCAGGCGGGAAAACAGCCGTCTCAGACGGCTTGCGAACATGCTTCGCCTCATCAATAATGCTGCTTCCGGAATTGATTGGGCGTCAGACCTGTATATTTTTGGAACACCGAGCAAAAATACGACGCGTTCTCATAGCCGACGAGAGCCGAGATGTCGTGTATTTTGAGCGATTTGTCCGCCAGCAGCCCGCTCGCCCGTTCCATCCGCTTCTCCGTGACCGCCTCGAGAATCGTCCGGCCCGTTTTCTCCTTGAAGATCGTGCGGATATAGTTCGGGGACAAATAGATTTCCTTGGCGATATCCTCGATCGTGAGCGGATCACGGTATTTCCGGTCGATGATGTCCTGAATATGCCGGGCGATATGAAGGTGGCGGTCCTTGTCCTTCTCCGACAGCGAGATGATCAGGCTTCGACACACGTGGCTCAGATGCTCGCCGATTTCGTCCAGCGTGCCGCAGCGGTTCATAATTTCCCGCTCGCTGCCGAACGAGCCGGCCTGCAGCTCCTTGAATGCCGCCTGAAAATGGTGCTCGACCGCGGTGATCAGGCGGACCGCCGCCGAACGTGCCAGGTTCGGGTGGACGTGCAGCTCCCGCAATTGGGCGGTAAAAGCCGCGATTTCGGCTTCCATCTCGTCCGCGCGCAAATGGCCGATCGTGCGGCACAGCGCCGTGAAGTGGGCTTCGATGCCGATTTCGCCCTGCTGAGGCGGGGGCAGCTCCTCGGCGGGCAGCAGCGAGCCGTGCCCGTAATAAAACGCGTGGCCGGCGGACGCCTTCGCCTCCCGGAATAAGCCGTAGGCGTCCGCCGTCCCGTCGCCCGGACGGGATACGCCGATCGTCAGCGAGACGGGAAAATCGTCCGCGATCAGCTTCTGCAGCTGCAGCCAAATTTCCCGGCCGCCGCCGGAATCGGGATAGAGGCCGGCGAACGTGCCGCTCTCCCAGTCGATCAGCATGCCGCCGTAGCCGAGCGCCCGCAGGCGGCCGTGCACCGCGTCGGCGATGCTGCGCTCAAGCGGGGCGGGCATGGCGGCGTCCCGGACGCTGTCGCGGGTCGAGCGGGAGACGGACAGGAACGCCGCCCGGTACGGGCCGCGGGCGGGCAGCCCGGCGCCGGCCAGCAGCTTCAGCTTGGCCGCCAGCTCCGTTCGGCGCGCCGCCGATTCTTCGATCAGCAGCCGGCGCAGCAGCTTCTCGCGCACGACCTCCTGCGAGCGCTCCGCAAGCTTCGCTTCCTCGCATTTCGCCTTCACCTTCTCCATGAGCTGCGTCAGCTCATCGAGATCGAGCGGCTTGAGCAAATAGCCGGACGCTTCGACGGAGAGCGCGGCTTTAATATATTGAAATTCGTCGTGGCCGCTCAAAAACACGATTTTCACCCGTTTGCTGAGCTGCTTCGCCCGCTTGGCGAACTCGAGACCGTCCATAATCGGCATCCGGACATCGGTCAGAATGATGTCGGGATCGAGCCGGCGGGTCAGGTCTAGCGCTTCCCGGCCGTTCTTGGCGGCGCCGGCGACTTTAATCCCCATCGTTTCCCAGGGCACATAATCGGTAAGCGTTTCCAATTCCATGCTTTCGTCATCCGCAAGCAAGATGGAATACATGCGTCGTTCACGTCCTTCATTGACTGGTCGTTAAGTGGCTGATGATTTCATTGTATTCATTCTGCCGCATTTCAACAACGCATCCCAGCAATTCCCGGCGGTTTGAGGCATGGATCGGAGGATGTTTGCATGGAATCCGCCCGAAGCAGGCCCCTATAATGGAAGTACGTTTCAGATCGTCATTATCGGGGGGAGAATCGTTTGTGAAAGCCTTTGCGGAACAATCGCCGCGCCCTGTGCCGCTTCCCGGCAGAAGGACCGCCGTTTGGAGGCGGCTGGCGCAGCAAAAATATTTATGGCTGATGATCGTGCCGGCTTTCGTATGCACGCTGGTGTTTTCATACGCGCCGATGTTCGGTCTATATATGGCGTTTATCAACTACCAGCCGGGCGGCTCGTTCTTCGGATCGTTTTTTCACGGCAAATTTGTCGGGCTCGAATGGTTCCGTTATTTTTTCAATAACGGCGATTTCTGGATCGTGATGCGCAATACGCTGGCGCAGAGCCTGCTCAGCCTGCTGCTCGGCTTTCCGGCGCCGATCATTCTCGCGCTCGCCATCAACGAGGTGCGAAGCGGCTTTTTCAAAAAAATCTTCCAAACGATCTCGTATTTGCCGCACTTTATATCATGGGTTATCGCGGCAAACATCATCATTACGCTGCTGTCGTCGCAGGGGCTCGTCAACAAGGTGCTGATGCTGCTGCATATTACCGATGAGCCGGTCGCCTTTTTCCAGCACGGGCATTACTTTTGGTGGATCATCGCTTCCTCCAACATGTGGAAGGATATGGGGTTTAACGCCATCATGTACTTGGCCGGCATCGCCTCCATCAATCCCGAGCTGTATGAAGCGGCGAAGGTGGACGGCGCCACGCGGATGAAGCTTACGCGCTATATCACGCTGCCTGCGCTGCGGCCGACGATCGTCATCCTGCTCATTCTCGCCGTCGGCGGCGTGCTGAACGCCGGTTTCGACCAGCAGTATTTGATGCAGAACGACCTCGTGCTCAAATATTCCGATGTCATCGATACGTACACGTACCGGTACGGCCTGCAGAACAGCATGTTTTCGTATGCGGCCGCCGTCGGCATGTTTAAATCGGTCGTCGCGTTTCTGCTGGTGCTGATGGTCAACCGCCTGGCGAAAAAAGTTAACGACCAGTCGTTATTCTAAAACCCGACGGAAGGAAGAATCGCATGAAAAGCAGGTCCATGGGGGATATGCTGTACGCCGGCGTCGTCTACGCCTTTCTGCTCGCGGTCGTCTTCGTGACGTTCTACCCGTTCTGGAACGTGCTCGTGCTGTCCGTCAACAGCGCGTCCGATACGATCAAGGGCGGCATTTATTTCTGGCCGAGGGAACTGACCTTCACCAGCTACAAGGAAATTTTGACCGACAGCGAAATCATGCACGCCGTGTGGGTGACGGTTGCGCGCACCGTCATCGGCACGCCGCTTTCGGTGGTTGTGATCAGCCTGCTGGCGTACCCGCTCAGCAACCGCGATCTGGTGATGCGCCGCCCGGTCACGCTCTATTTTATTTTCACGATGTATTTCGGCGGCGGTCTCATCCCGTATTATATGGTGCTGAAAACGGTTCATTTGATCGATACGTTCTGGGTGTTCATTTTGCCGGGGCTGGTCAACGTGTTCTACATGATCCTGGTTCGGACGTACATCGAGCAGCTGCCGCAGGAAATGGTCGAATCGGCGAAAATCGACGGCGCCAACGACCTGCAAATTTTCTTCCGGGTCATCTTCCCGCTGACGATGCCGGTGCTTGCGACGATCGCGCTGTTTACCGCTGTCGGCCACTGGAACGCCTGGTTCGACTCGTACGCGTTCACCTACAAATCGAGCCTGAAAACGCTGCAGGCGGTGCTGGTCAAAATTTTGAACCAATACCAGACCGGAAGCATGGTATCGGACGCGCAGAAGCTGGCCGACTCCGCGAAGCGGCTCGCCGTGTCCTCCGATACGATCCGGATGGCGGCGACGGTCGTGGCGACGCTGCCGATCGTGCTGGTCTACCCGTTCCTGCAGCGCTATTTTGTCAAAGGCATGACGCTCGGAGCGGTGAAGAGCTGACCCGGACGCAGCGATATTGAAAGGGGGGAGCGCCGGCCGGATTCAGGCGCACGGCCTGCGCATGCCGAGACGGGCTTGACAGCCGTTTCATTCCATCTTACATTCCATGCAGGGGGATAGGAACCATGAAGAAAAAACGTATCGCGACGGCGCTGCTCGCGCTGTCGCTTGCGCCCGCGCTGCTCGCCGGCTGCGGCGGCTCGAACGGGGCGAACGGCGGACAGAATGAGGGCTCCGGCGGAACGGCCGGCCAGACGGACGGCGGCGCCGGCAAATCGGCGGAACCGATTACGGTCACCTTTTTCGACCAGAACCGGGGCGACGCTTTCGACGATCCGGTCGCTCAGGAAATCATGAAGCGCACCGGCGTCAAGGTCGAAATCCAGCAGCCGACCGGCAATCCGCAGGAGAAGCTGAACCTGATGCTGGCGAGCGGCGATTTGCCCGACGTCATCCTGATGACCCGAAGCGGGGATATCATCAACAAATATATCGCCGCCGGCGCGATCATTCCGCTGAACGACCTGATCGACAAGTTCGGTCCGGATGTCAAGATGATGTACGGCGACATTTTGTCAAAGACGCGTTACACCGACGGCAATAACTACTACCTGTCCAATTGGTACGGCATGGACCCGACTCCGGTGTTTGGCATGAACATCCGCAAGGACCTCTTGAAGGAGCTGGCTCCGGACGTCGCGGAAGGCGGCAAGCCGCTCACGACCGACCAGTTTGAGCAGCTGCTGAAGGATTTTAAGGCGAAGCATCCGACCATCGACGGCAAAGCGGCGATCCCGATGACCTTCACCGCCGAGAATACGGGCGCCTTGTTCGGCACGTTCAAAGGCATGTGGGGCATGAAAGCCTATTACGAGGACGCGGACGGAAACCTGAAGTTCGACGTCAAAGACCCGAAATACCTCGAGATGCTGCTGTACATGAACAAGCTGTACCGCGAAGGCTTGATCGAGTCCGACTGGCCGGTCAACAAAAACCAGACGTGGGAGCAGAAGCTGTCCAACGGCATCGTGTTCGCCACGCCGGGCGCGTACTGGGACGTAGGCAACGCCAACAATGTGCTGAAAAAATCCGGCGGCGAGGACAAGGAAATGTACGCGTATAAAGTCGCGGCGCCCGGCGTCGATCCGTCCAAGACGACGTTCGGCCCGCGCAGTCCGCTCGGCTGGGACGGCATCGCGATTTCGAAAAACAACAAGCACCCGGAAGAGACGATGAAATTCATCAACTTCCTGGCCAGCGAAGAAGGGCAGTACCTGCTCATGTGGGGCGTCGAAGGCCAGAGCTGGGATATGAAGGACGGCAAACACGTGCCGCGTCCCGACGTGCTGAAGCAGCTGAAGGACGACTGGGCCGGCACGACGAAGAAGCTCGGCATGAGCAAATGGACCTGGTTCGTCAAGAACGGCAACGGCTCGGACGGCACGCCGCTCGGCATCGGGGCGTTCAACCGCGGCGAAACCGACGCGATGGCGATCAAAAACCTGTCCGACTCCGTCTGGGATACGTCGCCGTACGATAACCTCGGACCGGAGGGCGGATCGCCGGATTCGCTCAGCTACCAGAAGGTGCAGGACATCATGAAGCAGTCGCTTACCAAAATCGTCATCGCCGGCTCCGAAGCCGAAGCGAAAAAGACGTACGACGACATGCTCGCGCAAATGAAGGCGGCGGGCGACGAGAAATTGGAAGGCATCATTACCGACAACTACAAGAAGCGTCTGGAATCGTGGAAATAACCGGATCGTTTGGCCAAAGGGCGGGCGCAAGCCTTGCCCTTTGCGCCGTTTTGCCGGGCGGATTTTGTCTTTTCGCGGTTATGATTCGATGGAGAGGATGGCGTGCCGTATGAATGCAAGGCAATTGGGAGTGAAGGTGGAGTTCGGGGAAAGGGCGGTTACGGCGGACAACGGCTGCCTGACGCTGACCGCCGATTTGAAGGGCGGAACGTTTGGGGTGCGCTGGCGCGACGGAGCGGAGCTGAACTCGATCGTCTCGGCTTATCGCCTGACGGGCGGGGCGGTGAATACGACGGCGGATTATGCCGGACACCGCGCGAACGATAACGTGGCGCGCGTGGTCGAAGACGCCGCAGGCGGCCGCGGCATCCGGATCGCTGTCGAGCATACCGGCGGAAAAGCCGGCCGGCCGGCGCTCCGGCAGCTGTTCACGGTTTATGAAAATTTGCCGTTTCTCACCGTCGGCATCGAGCTGTACGGAGCGGCCGGCGAGGAGCCGGAGACGAATTATATGGCGCCTCTGTTCGCCGTCAATCCTGGCGAAGGGGCCATTCGTCTGGGGCTGCCGGAGGATCGCGAGCTGCGCGCCCTGTTCGTTCCGTTCGACAATGACAAATGGGTCCGCTATGCATCCGTGCCGGTTCCCGGCGAGCTGGAAAGCTATGAGGCGACGGCGTTTTACGACCCGTTCTCGCGCAAAGGGCTCGTGCTCGGCTCGGTTTCGCACGACATATGGAAAACCGGCCTCAAGCTGGCGTCCGCGGCCGCAGACCGCATCGAAACGCTGGAGGTCTACGGCGGCGCGGCCGGCGAGCTGACTCGCGATTCGATTCCGCACGGCGCGGTGAAGGGCGCCACGGTGCAGTCGCCGGTTATTTTCGCCGGCTCTTATGCCGATTACCGCGACGGGCTGGAGGCGTTCGGCCGCGCCAACGCCGCAATCCGGCCCGCGCTGCCTTGGGAGCACGGCGTGCCGTTTGGCTGGAACAGCTGGTCGGCGGTCGCCGACAAGCTCGATTACGACGTGTACGTCAAGACGTCCGATTTTCTGCGCGGCCTGAAGGAGAAGGGGTTCGAGAACGAGGGGTTCGTTTATATCAATTTCGACTCTTTCTGGACCAGCCTTACCGACGAGCAGCTGCGGCAGGCGGTCGCGCACGTCAGGAGCAACGGGCAGAAGGCCGGAATTTACTGGACGCCGTTCGCCTTCTGGGGCAAGGATACGGAGCGCGAGGTCGAAGGGACCGGCGGCCGGTATACGTACGCGGAGCTGCTGCTGAAGGACCGGTCCGGCAGCGTGCTGCCGCCGCTGGACGGCGGATTGGCCATCGATCCGACCCATCCCGGAAACCTGCAGCGCACCGATTATCATCTGAAGCGGTTCGCGGAATGGGGCTTCGAATACGTCAAGCTGGATTTTCTCGGTCATGGAGCGCTTGAGGGGAACCATTACGACACTTCGATTCAGACGGGCATCCAGGCCTATAACCTCGGCATGGAGGCGATCGTCCGCGGCCTCGCGCCGGAACGGATCGGCCGCCCGTTCCATATCAACCTGTCGATCGCGCCGCTTTTTCCGCACGGATACGGCCACAGCCGGCGCATCTCGTGCGACGCGTTCGGTACGCTTGCGGACACGGAGTATATGCTGAACGCGCTCACCTACGGCTGGTGGATGAATGGCACGCTGTACCGGTACAACGATCCCGATCATACCGTGCTGTACAAAAGCTACAATCAGGACGCAACCGGCGTGCAGGAAGGCCGCAGCCGACTGAACGCTTCGGCGATCGCCGGCACCGTCCTGCTGATGGGCGACGATTTCCGCCGGGAGGAAGCAAGAGCCCGCGCGACCGAATGGCTCGCCAACGGGGAGCTGCTGTCGCTGGCCCGGCTCGGCCGGACGTTCGTGCCGGCAGAGAGCGGAACGGGATCCGCGGCCGCCGACGTCTTTCTCTTGCGGACCGGGGAGCAGGGGGAAGAGCGGATCGTGCTTGCCGTCTTCAATTACGACAAGCATGCTCCGGCGCGGAAGCGCATTTCGCCGGAGCGGCTCGGCTTGGCTGCGGGCGCATCCGCGGCATATACCACGACCGACCTGTGGACCGGCGAATCCCGGGACTGCAGCGGCGACCTTATCGTGCCGCTGGCGGCGGGGCAATCGACGCTCCTGAAGCTGGTTTTCCGTCCATCCTGATCCGCGGATTGCGGTTTCTCTCCCGGGTAAGGACGCGGATTTTTCCTTCTGCGTCCCGCATAGATAAATCGAATCGCTCTTTGCACGAATGCCGGGCCCGGCATCGGCAAAGAGCGATTTTTTGCGTTGCGCTGGAAACGCCGTGCGCCGCCCGTTACCTTCTGCGAACCTCTGCAGTAACTGAGCCGCCGGAGCGGCCGTCCCCATCCGCCGCCCTGTGAAGGAAACGTCCCTGAACGAAGCGAATACAAAAGGGGATTTACGTGAAAGCGTGTTTATTTTACCATTAGAGGAAAGTTTATGTTCGCACATCTTTTCTCATCCTTGAGGAGCGGTGGTGTCGGCATGGTGTTCAAAAAGCGGTTTTTCAGCATCCGTTCCAAGGTCATGCTCTTTGCCGTCGTCCTGACCGTCTTCCCGCTGTTGATCGTGAGCGGCTTCTCGTATTTCGAATCGATCAGAGTCGTCCGGGACCAGACGATCGACCTGAATTTGATCAACGCGAAGCAAATATCCAACAATCTCGATTTAATTGTAAGCGATGTCAATACGATCTCGCTGAATCTGATCCAGAACCGCGAGATCGCGGACTTCCTGAGCACCCCGGACCCGCAAACCAGGCAGCTCGATTACCCGCGGATTCTGTCCGTCCTGAACGATCAGGCGTTCAACAAAAAATACATTTACTCCATTTACATCCAGGATTTGAGCGAAACCGGAGTCGATAACCGTGGGGCGGTCAATCTCGTGCCGGATAACCGGCTTCTGCAGGCGAAGGCGTACGACGGGAAAGACAGCTGGTATTTTGACAGCGTTTTCGTGCAGAACCAGGAAATCAAGGTCATCTCCATGATCCGGGATATTCGGGACATCAACGATATCGGCCGCTCGCTCGGCGTGCTGAAAATCAACGTCCCCGAAAGCGCCGTCCGTGAATTGTTCCGCACAAAATCAAAATCGCAGGAAAAGAGCCTGTTCTACCTGATCGATCAGCAGAAAAATATTTTGTCGGCGCTGCCGGCGGACCGGATTGGCAGCCGGATCGAGCCCAATCTGACGAGTCCCGGCATGGACAGCCGGACGGAAGGCGATTTTAACGCGACGGTCGGCGGACAGAACTACCTGGCCATTTACTACCGGATGGCGACGCAGAACTGGTATATCGTCGAGCTGACGCCTTACAAGCTCATATCGGGGCCGGGCAATGCGATCAAGCGGGTGACCTTCTATTCGATCGCGGCCAGCCTTGCCGTATGCGTCCTGTTTATCGTGCTGTTTGGGGCGCGGGTGCTGGAGCCGCTGAAGCGGATTCGCGAGTTGATGCGGCAGGTGGAGCGGGAAAATTTCAATTTGGAAATGAAGGTGCAGGGAAACGACGAAATCGCGCTGCTCGCCGGCAGCTTTAACCGCATGTCCCATCGGCTGAACGAGCTGATCAACGAGGTTCACGTGTCGAAGCTCAAGCAGAAGGATGCCGAGCTCAAGGCGCTTGAGGAGCAGATCAACCCGCATTTTCTATACAATACCCTCGATCTGATTTACTGGATGAGCCGGATGGAGCAGGCGTACGAGACATCGGTCATGGTCAACTCCTTATCCCAGCTGTTCCGGATCGGGCTGAACAGCGGCAGCCGGTTTACGACGGTCGCCAAGGAGGTCGAGCATATCGAGCATTATATTCTCATTCAGCAAAAACGGTACGAGGAGACGATCGACTTTTCCATCGACCTTGAGCCGAAAACGCGGGACTGCAGGGTGACGAAGATGGTGCTGCAGCCGATTGTGGAAAATGCGATCCGGCACGGCATCGAGCCTGGCGGAGGAGACGGCAGAGTCGAGATCCGCATTTTTCGCGAAGGGGACGATTTGGTCTACCTGGTGAGCGACGACGGGGAAGGGATCGACGGGGCCTCCGTTCAGGCGGTGCTGGACCGGCCGACCGAGAAGCAGCGGGGGCTCGGACTGAAAAACATTCACGACCGCATCAAACTGAACTGCGGCAGCCGGTACGGCGTCGAATTTCGCAGCGCTTCCGGGCAGGGGACGGCCGTAACGGTGAGACAGCCTTTTCGGAAAGGAACGGTATCCGATGTTTAACGTGATGATTGTGGATGACGAAATGATCGTGCGCAGGGGCATTCGGTCTTCGATCGACTGGGAGGAGCACGGCATTGCGATTGCTGCAGAAGCCCGAAACGGCAAGGAGGCGCTCGAGAAGCTCGGCCGGCAGCCGGTCGATCTGATCCTGACGGATATCCGGATGCCCGTCATGTCGGGCATCGAGCTGGCCAAAACGGTCCGCAGCGAATATCCGGACATCGAAATGGTGCTGCTGAGCGGGTATGAAGATTTCCAGTACGCCAAAGAAGCGATGTCGATCGGCATCCGCCACTATTTGCTGAAGCCGATCATTGCGGAGAAGCTGATTGCGGCGCTTTCCGAAATCCGGGATACGGAGCTGAGCCGGCGGCTGGCCAAGCAGGGAGAGCTGGTGAAGACCCGGCTGCTGAACGAAAGCCTGCCGCTGATCAAGTCCAAGCTGATGACCGGGCTGATCGACAATAAACCGGACACCGGGGACATTCTCGATAAAGCGAAAACGCTCGGCATCGACCTGAGCGGTCCGGCTTATCAGATCGTCGCCGCCGAAGCGGACGGCGAGTGGCCGGGCCGGGAGCTGTCCCGGAAGCAGCGGGAGGCGTTCGATTTCGCCTTTCTGAACATCGCGGAGGAGACGCTCGTTTCCCGTTTCCCGGGGTTTGCCAGCATCGCCGGTCCCGGCCGGCTGACCGGTCTGGTCAATCTGCGTCCGGATGAATCCGCGCTCTCCGTTTGCCGGGACATACAGTCCAATCTGCTGCGGTACCTCCGGTTGTCCGTCTCGATCGGAATCGGACGGCCCGTCCGGCAGCTTGCGGACATTGCCGCCAGCTGGGACGAGGCGGTCAAAGCGGTCCGGAATAAAGCCTTTCACGGGAAAGGCGCGATTCTCGTATGCGGCGAGGAAGAGGCTGCGGCTGCTGCGGCCGGGCACGCGCGAAAATTAGTCGGCGATGTGCTGCGGTACGCCGCCGCCCATTACGACAAGCCGCTCGGGCTGGCGGAAGCGGCCGGCCACGTCTCCGTCACGCCGGCCTACCTCAGCAAGGTGTTCAAGGACGAGATGGGCGTTACCTTCATTAAGTGGCTGAACGGGATCCGGGTGGAGGAAGCCAAGCGGCTGCTCGCGCATACCCGGATGAAAACGTATGAAATCGCGAAAAAGGTCGGCTGCCCGGACTACAAATATTTTTCTTTCCTGTTTAAGCGGCATACGGGCTGCTCGCCGATGGATTTCCGCAACCGGCAGGCCCGGGAGTAAGGAAAAGGGGGAACGCTTCTTGAGCCTATGGACCGCAGTAAGGCTGTTCTGCCTCTGGCTCGTTTTTGCTTCGGCGCTGGCCGGGTGCGCAGACGCGGGCGGCGATATCGGCGGCGCGGACGCGGCCGTAGACGGCACGGATAAGAGCATCAGGCTGACGCTGACGGATTCGTGGACGACGACATCGACCACCGCCGTCGATATCGTCCACCGGCAGTTGATCGAACGGTTTCAACAAGACAATCCGGACATCGACTTATCCGAAGACATTCTCGACAACGCTTCGCTCAAAACGAAGATCAAAACGCTTGCCGCCGGCAACGTGCTGCCGGACGTCTTCATGATGCTCGGCTCGGACGCGAAAATGTTTCTGGACAACAAGCGGATTATGCCCGTTAACGGCCTGCTGGCCGCCGATCCGGCATGGATGCGCGGCTTTCGACCGGACTCATTCGACGATTTCCGGATCGGCGATGCGATCACGGGCATCCCGATGCAAATGACGGCGACGTCGATCGTTTATTATAACGCGGACATTTTCCGAAAGGCCGGCTACGATTCGTTTCCGTCGACCTGGGACGGCTTCGTGGATGCCGTCCGGAAAATCAAGGCGCTCGGCATCACGCCGATCGCAATGGGAAACAAGGACCAGTGGGTGGCGGGGTCATGTCTGCTCAGCACGCTCGGCGACCGGTTCGCCGGCACGGACTGGTTCGGCAGCATCGTCGCGCACGGCGGAGCGAAATTTACGGACAAGCCGTTCGTCGATGCGCTGGCGGCGATCAAGGAGCTTGCCGATCTTGGCGCGTTCAACGGCGACATCAACAAGCTGGACAACATCCAGCAGCGGACCTTGTATTACGTCGGCAGTGCCGCGATGTTCCTCGAAGGAGGCTGGGCGGTCTCCTCCGTCGCGGCCGATGCGCCGAAGCCGATTCTGGACCAGACGCGCCTGGCGTTACTGCCGGCCGTCAAAGGCGGCAGGGGCGCAGCGGATGCCGTGTCCGGCGGCTCGGGCTGGGCGATTGCGCTGAATGCGAATTTAAGTGGGGAGAAGCTGGCGGCCGCGGTCAAGTTCGTGAAGCTGCTGACTGGCACGGAGGCGGCGAATATGGCGGCGGAGCGGGGCGACATCTCCGGCTCGTATGCGTCGGACTACGACAAAAGCGTGTCCCCGGCGCTGTTCGACCCCTATTTAACGCTGCTGAACGGGGCGGAGATGACCCCGGTCTACGATGCGCGCCTGTCGCCCGAGGTTGTCCAGACGATGGACCGTGGGCTGCAGGAGCTGCTCACCCCGGGCTCGAAGCTGTCGCCGCTCCGGCTTGCGCAGCAGATCCAGGAATCGTACAGCGTCTCGGACTGAGCTGCCGCACGGGACCCGGCAAATCGTGCCACACGGGATCCGGCGCATCATGCCGTGCAGGACCCGGCAAATCGTGCCACACGGGATCCGGCGCATCATGCCGTGCAGGACCCGGCAAATCATGCCGCCGAAAGAGGAGCGCGGAAGCTCTCTGAACACGTAACCGGGCCAGCCGGACTGGAAACGTCAAGCGCTGTGCTGCCGCACCTGCGCAGCCGCATCCGGCCGGCACGTTCCTCTGTGATTCATCCGGTTGTCACGGCTTGCCCTCAATCCTGCTCATTTGGCCGTGGCGGCTCGTCCTCCATCTTCCTAGTCCGACCGTTGTCACCGTTCCTCAATCTTCCTCATCCGCTCGTGGCCTCCCGCTCTCAATAATCCTCATACGCCCGGCACGGTCGTCCTTAATCTTTGCCAACCGGCCGGCACGCCCACCTCAATCGGATAAAACTCATTTGTCATCCGAGCCGCCCACCATAAAAATACGGATATAATCTAAAAAATACAGATATTTACAGTTACGACCGACGAAGCCTATACTAATTGCTGAAAACGTTTACCATACGGCTCCGGCACCGGGGCGGGAAGCAAAGGGGGAACACCTACTATCGGGAGGATTGGCACGATTGGCGGTCATCTACTTTGTAAAGATCGGAGAGGGTAGACATGAGAAGAAATGCGATTACGGTCATGCTTGCCGGCCTGCTGCTGATGATGTCCATGCTGGCGGCATGCTCCAACTCGCAAGCGTCGCTGTCGCAGACAAACGCGCAAACGGGCGGGAAACAGACAGATTCCGCGAGCAGCGAACCGGCGGGGACGGCCTCGGCGCCGGACAGCGGGAGCCGGCCGGGGAACGCGGGAGACGCGAAGGAGACGCCGAGAAACGAGACGCTGTACATCAACGGCCTGCAGTGGGGAGCGCCGACCAACTTCAACCTGCTGAGCGGCAATCCGGCGTTTCCGATCAACTACGGGAACTCGCGGGAGCTCATTTACGAAACGTTGTTTATGATCAATATGAACGACGGCAAGCTGGAGCCGCTGCTCGGCAGCTCGTATACATGGACAGACGACAAAACGCTGCGTATCGAGCTGAACAAGGACGCCAAATGGAGCGACGGCCAGCCGTTCACGTCGGACGACGTCGTCTATACGTACAAGCTCGGCCAGAAATATGAAATCAACTGGACTAGCTACTGGGATTACATCCAGGATGTGGCCGCCGACGGTCCGAACGCGGTGAAAATCACGATGAAGCCGGATAACCCGAACAAGCTGACGGTGACGGAAAGCATCGAGCTCATCCCAATGCTGCCGAAGCATATTTGGGAGCCCATCGAGCAGAAGGCGGGCAACGATCTGGCCGCGATCCGCAAGGAATTCAACCCGAATCCGGTCGGAACCGGGCCGTACAAAATGTACTTCTACAACGACCAGAAAATTACGCTCATCCGCGACGACAATTATTGGGGCAAAGCGCTGTTCGGCAAGCTGCCGGCGCCGAAATATATTACGCACGTCATTTATAAAGACAACGCGGCCGGCGATCTGGCGTTCAAGAACGGCCAGGTGGACGTCTCGCAGCAGTTTACGCCCCAGGTATGGAAAATGTGGGAAGGCGGAGCCCCTATCAAGACGTATTTGAAGGATGCGCCGTATTACCTGCCGGGCTCGATGCCGTCGATTTTCTTCAATATGTCGAAGAAGGGTCTCGACAACGCGAGCGTCCGCCGGGCGATCGCAATGGCGATCGACTACAAGAAAATTTCCCAGCTCGCGATGAGCGGCTATTCCGCCGACATGAAGCCGTCGCTGACGCTGGATACGCCGTCGGAATCGCAATACGTCGACCAGGCGGCAATCAAGCCGCTGCAGTGGACGACCGACGTCGACGGCGCCAACAAGCTGCTCGACAGCATCGGCGCAAAGAAGGGCAAGGACGGCATCCGCGTGCTGAACGGCCAGCGGCTCGGGCCGTACGATCTGGAATGCCCGTACGGCTGGTCGGACTGGAACGCCGCGCTTGAAATCGTAGCGCAGAACGCCAAGGCGATCGGCATCGAGATCCGCACGAAATTTCCGGAGCAGCCCGTTTGGAACAACGACCTGCAAACCGGTAAATTCGATATCATCATGAACACGCCGGCCGGCAACGTCACGCCGAGCAACCCGTGGAACCGCGCCAGAACCATCATGTATTCGAAGGGCGTCGCTCCCATCGGCGAGATGGCGTTCTGGAACTGGGGCCGTTACAAAAACCCGCAGGCGGACGAAATCATCGAGAAGATCCCGACGGCGCAGGGCGACGACGCCAAGAAGCTGTATACGGAGCTGACGAAAATCTGGCTGACGGATGTGCCCTCCGTGCCGCTCATGTACCGGCCGTGGGAGTTCTATACGGTAAACGAATCGGTGTGGAAGGGCTTCCCGGTCGACGGCGACGGCAGCAACATCCCGCCGCAAATCGCCATCGACGGCGCGGGCATCAAAGCGCTGTATCAAATCACGAACTAGACACTCCGGATTTATAACACCCGTGGTGAGACAGAATCGCTTATTCCGGCTGACATCATGGGCGGCCTGCGGCTGACCCGCTTCGTGCGGACGCGCGCAGGCCGCGCTTTTGCCGGCCGCATTACGGAGGTGAATATCCGCTTGAACGCCTATACGAAATATTTTGTGAAAAAAACGGCCTGGTACCTGGTTACGCTGCTCATCGCGCTGCTGCTCAATTTTCTGCTGCCGAGGCTGATCGAAGGCAACCCGGTCAGCGCGATCGCCTCCCAGGTGACGCAGGGCATGACGGACAGCGACTCGATCAAGAAGGTGTACGAAAACTTCATGCGGGAATTCGGCGTCGACAAGCCGCTCTACGTGCAGTTCGGCATCTATTTGCGCCATTTGTTCACCGGAGATCTCGGCACCTCGTTCGGCCTTTATCCCCGGAAGGTTTCGGATATCCTCGCATCCGCCGTGCCGTGGACGGTCGGGCTTCAGCTGCCGGCCATTCTCGTCGGCTGGATTCTGGGCAACGTGCTGGGGGCGGTCGCGGCGTACCGCCGGGGCGTATTCGACAAGGTGCTGTTTCCCGCGGCGCTGTTCGTCAACTCGATTCCGTTCTTCACGCTGGCGATCATCCTTCTCTACCTGCTCGGCATCACGCTGAAATGGTTTCCGATTTCCGGCGGCTACGACTTCCAGATGGTGCCGCATTTCGGCCTCGATTTTATCGGCTCGGTTATCCGGCACCATACGCTGCCTTTCCTGTCCATCGTGCTCGTCGCCATCGGCGGGCAGGCGATCGGAATGCGGGAGATGTCGCTTTACGAGCTGAACGCGGATTACGTGCTGTACAGCAAGCTGCTCGGCATCCGCGATTCGCGCGTCGCCCGCTATGTGTTCAAGAACGCCATGCTGCCGCAAATTACCGGGCTTGCGCTGTCGATCGGCACGATGGTCGGCGGATCGCTCATCTGCGAGATCGTCTTCAGCTATCCGGGCATCGGCACCTGGCTGTTTACGGCGATCCGCCAGCTCGATTACCCGCTCATCTCCGGCTGTACGCTGCTCATCGCCATGACCGTGCTGCTGGCGAACTTCACGATCGAGATCATTTACGGCATCGTCGATCCGCGGATCAAGGCAGCGCAAATGGAGGAGAACTGATATGTCGCAATCGACCCGCATTTTGCTGAAGTCGCCGAAATTTTTGTTCGGCCTGATCGTCACTTTGCTGATGATCGCGCTAGTCGTCTTTTATCCGCTGATCAACCGGGGCGACCCGTTCGAAATGAAGGCGCTTGCCTTCCAGCCTCCCGGCGCCGGCCTGCCGCTCGGCTCCGATAACTTCGGCCGCGACCTGTTTCTCGAGCTCGTCTACGGGATTCGCACCTCCGTGATGGTCGGGCTCGTCGCGGGCGTGTGCGCCACCGCGATCGGCCTGGCGATCGGGCTGGCCTCCGGGTATATCGGGGGCTTGGCGGACAACATCTTGACCGCGGTCACGAACATGTTTATCGTTATTCCGTCGTTCATCATTCTTATTCTTATCTCGGTCAGCATCAATTCCCGCAGCTCGCTCATCGTGGCGCTCATCATCGGGCTGACGAGCTGGCCGTGGACGGCGCGGGCCGTCCGGGCGCAGACGACGTCGCTTCGAAACCGCGACCATGTCAACATCGCCAAAATATCCGGCCACGGCACGGCCCGTATCATCGCGTTCGAGATTTTGCCTTACATCGCATCTTACGTCGTCATGGCGTTTATCCTGCAGGTCGCGTCCGGCATCCTGGCCGAGGCGTCCATCTCGATGCTGGGGCTCGGGCCGTACAATACGATCTCCCTCGGCATCATTATGAACTGGGCGCTTATATTCGAAGCCCCCGTGGCGGGCGCCTGGTGGGCGTTTATCCCGGCCGCTTTCGCCATCGCCGTCATCACGTTTTCGCTCTACATGATGAACACGGGAATGGACGAAATTTTCAATCCGAAAATAAGGAGCTAGCCATGAGCAAACCTATGCTGGAAATTGCCGAGCGTCAGAGCCCTTCCGCCCGTAAAAACATACTGGAGGTCAAAGCGCTCAAAACGTACTACCGTACCCGGCTGAAGGAAAAGGTGTTTGCCGTCGACGGCGTCAGCTTCGCGCTTGAGGAGGGCAAGACGCTCGGCATCGCCGGCGAATCCGGGTGCGGCAAATCGACCCTGGCGCTCAGCCTGATGGGATTTTATTTTCCTCCGCTGCATTACGGCAGCGGATCGATTGAAATCAACGGCATCGATATCATGAAGCTGAACAAGGAACAGCTGAGGAAGCGCATCCTTGGCAGGGAGATCGCCTACATTCCGCAGGCGGCGATGAATGCGCTGAACCCGACGCTGAAAATCATCCGTTTTATCGAGGACATGATGAAGGAGCACCGGCCGGAGCTGACGAAGCGGGAGGTTTGGGACATGGCGGCGGAACGGTTCGAGACGCTGCATCTGTCTCCCGATGTGCTGAATGCGTTCCCGAACGAGCTGTCCGGCGGGATGAAGCAGCGGACCGTCATTGCCATCTCGACGATTTTGAACCCGAAGGTGCTCGTGGCGGACGAACCGACGTCGGCGCTCGACGTCACCTCGCAGAAGGCGGTCATCAAGCTGCTGAAAGAGCTGATCGACAAGAAATTCATCAAGTCGCTGGTGTTCATTACGCACGAGCTGCCGCTTCTTTACCATGTGACCGACGACATTATGGTCATGTACGCCGGGGAAATCGTCGAGCGGGGCACGGCGCACCAGATGATTTTCGATCCGGTCCATCCGTATACGAAACGGCTGATGGGCTCGATTATCGTGCCGGAGGAAGGCATGAAGGAGCACAAGCTGGCGGCCATTCCCGGCGCGCCGCCGAATTTGAAGCAGGTGCCTCCGGGCTGCCGCTTCGCGGACCGGTGTACCTTTGCCCGGGAGGACTGCAGGCATGGAAAAATCGAGAACCGCGAGCTTGGAGAACGGGTTTACCGGTGCTTGTTCGAGGCCGGCACCCTGAAGGAGTGGTATGCGCATGAAGAACGGTGAATCGCTGCTTACCGGCACGAAGATCACGAAGGTATTCGGCTACGGGAAGAAAAAAACGACGGCCGTGAACGAGGTCAGCTTCGATTTCCGCGAAGGCGAAATTATTTCGATCGTCGGCGAAAGCGGTAGCGGCAAGACGACCTTGGCGAAAATGCTGATGGGCCTCCTGAAGGAAACGAGCGGGGAGATCCGATATAAGGGGAAGCCGAGACAGCTCGGGCGGCATGCGGACCGGAAGGCGTACTGGAAAGATATCCAGGCGATTTTCCAGGATCCGTTCTCTTCGTTTAATGTGTTCCGCCGGGTGGAGCGGCTGCTCTCCGACTGCATCGAGCTGCAGGGGCTGAAGCTGAGCGGCGAGGAACGGTTTCGGAAGATGAAGGAGGCGTGCTCCTTCGTCAACCTGAAATTCGAGGAGCTGTACAATAAATATCCGTTCGAGCTGTCCGGCGGGCAAATGCAGCGTCTCATGATCGCGCGGATTTTCATGCTTCATCCGAAAATCCTGATCGCCGACGAGCCGACGTCGATGATCGACGCCTGCTCGCGGTCGACCATTCTCGACATGCTGCTGAAGCTGCGCGAGGAGAACAATATGACGATCATCTTTATTACGCATGACGTCGGGCTCGCCTATTACGTCAGCGACACGCTCTACATTATGGAAAAAGGGAAAATCGTGGAAAGCGGGCCGGCGGAGGAGGTCATCATCAATCCCCGCCACCGTTACACGCAGCAGCTCATTTCCGATGTGCCGAAAATCAACGAGCCGTGGGACCTTGCGAATTAATGCCGTCGTCTTGCGTTCATTTGACGATCAGCACCGGAACCTTGGCGCGCACCGTCACCTCGTGGCTGACGCTCCCGAGCACAAACTCGCGGATGGGGCTTAAGCCCCTGCTGCCGAGCACGATCAGGCTGCAGCCGTTCCGCTCGGCGGAATCCAGGATCGCTTCCCCCGGGCGCCCTTCGAGCAGCTCGGTATGCGCGTAGGGAAGATGGACGATTTTGTCCCCGGCCTCCTGAAGCAGCAGCTGCGCCTGCTCGGCCCAGTCGCGCTGAATCGAGGCCGGTGCGGTTACGAGCGCGTCCGCCATGACCATGGCGGGCGCGCTCCATACATGGACGACGGTCAGCCGGTTGGCCTGTTTGCATTCGACCAGCTTCACGGCGGTCGCAAGCGCTTTCTCCGCGGCCTTCGAGCCGTCGAAGGCGGCAAGAACATGATGGAACAGCATGCAAACCCCTCCTTCATACCGGATATACATTTCATTACCTGCCGGAACGGCGTTTGAAACGGGGGATGCACGAAGGGGTATTTTTTCTATTCGAGTTAAGCGCAAATAAGGATTCATTGGACACGATGCAGGCTGCGAGGAATAGTCATGGCTCCGAAAGTATTCGATACCTCATTCTTTTTGGATGCGCCGGATGCCCAGCAGCAGCACCAGAATCAGACCCATATACCCGAATAAGGGATAGAGATAGTCGACCAGGGAAGCAAATCCGATTTGGCTGATGAGAAAACATCCGAGCAGCGTTGCAAATACGATGACGGGTACCGGAAGGCGGCATAAGCTTCGAATCTGGCGCGTAATGCCGAATACATTGCCGATCAGCGTCGTGAAAATTTCCCCGTAAATGACCGTCAGGAACAAGGCATGCATGAACGGCCCGAACTCCCGTATAATTTCGGCCATCGGCACCTCGTACCGCATAATGTCCGGCATTCGCATCGTTAACGCGAAATGGCTGACAAGCAGCATGATGCCGAGCCCGGCGCCTCCCCAGAAGCCGCCCCATTTCAGCGTCGATTCATCCTCCGCCTCGCTTCCGAGCGGCACGATGACGGCTTGGACGAAAGCGAAATTAAGCGACGCGTAAGCCAGCGAATCGAACGCCCACTTGTAGCGGCCGGGGAGATCGGGAGCTGCACCGGGCTGCATCACCCGCGCCAGGCTTGCCGGATCGAGCATGCTTACCGCCAGAAAGATCGTAAAAAAGACCATGAGCGGCGCGACGAGCGCATTAACCGCGATAATGCCTTTGATATCCCGGGACATGACCAGATAACTGAGGCCGATACTGGCCAGAATGCCAAGCTGGTAAGGCAGTCCGAGCTGTTCCTGGAAAATCGACCCCGTACCCGACAGCATGACGGACGTAACGCCGAACAGGATGATGAACGTGAGTCCGTTGGCGATTTTTCCGAAAACCGGTCCGAACAGATAGGTGTTGAGCTCCCGGTAAGAGTAAGCCCGGATACGATGCGAGAGGATCATCATTTTCGTTCCGAGCCACATGAAAAGCAGGGTGCAGACGAGAATGCCCAGCGTTCCGCGCGATCCGTATACGGTAAAAAACTGCATGATCGATTGGCCCGAAGCAAAACCGGCTCCGACGACCGTGCCGATGTACGTGGCGGCGATTTGAAAAACGGCAACCGCTTTTTTCTTCATTCGTCTCCGACCCCCAAAATGGATAAGCCCTACCTTTTCATTCTATGTCTCGCAGATTTATGTATTCTCGCATTTCCCGTTTGTCCCGTGAGCGCGGCTGCGCCATGTGGTAAAATAAAAGGACGACCGCATGGGGACAGTGGAGGAGAGATCGATATGGAAGCGTTGGAAGCGATTCGTACAAGACGAAGCATCGGGAAGGTGAAGCCGGATCCGGTCGCGAAGGAGACGATCGAACGGATTTTGGAAGCGGGGGTATGGGCGCCGAATCACCGTCTGACGGAGCCGTGGCGGTTTTTCGTCATGACCGGCGGCGGCCGCGCCAAGCTGGGCGGCGCGCTCGCCCGGATCGCGCTGCAGGGCGAGGCCGATCCCGGCTCGCCGGAAAACGTGGCGAAGGCGGAGTCGGCAAGGGCCAAGGCGCTGCGCGCGCCGGTCGTCATCGCTGCGGCTGTAACGCCTTCCGAAGCGAAAGGCGTCATCGAGCTGGAGGAATACGGCGCCGTCTTCGCCGCGATCCAAAACATGCTGCTTGCGGCGCACGCCCTCGGGCTCGGCGCGGTCTGGCGGACCGGCGAGCCGTGCTACGGCCCGATTATGAACGAAGTGTTCGGCCTGCAGCCGAAGGACAGGATGCTCGGCTTTATCTATTTGGGCGTCCCGGACATGACTCCTCCCGAGGGAAAACGGGAGAGCGCGGCAAGCCGGACGCAGTGGATTGAAGACTAGCGGCGTCCTGCAGAGCCGTTTTTCATCTAGGATGCCGAGCGTTCCGCACGCGGGTCCCCAGATTTTGGAATTCGTCAGCCTTTCTCAAGCTTTGCTGTACGGCATCCGAACCGCAACTGAGAACCTGCCGATTGTAATCTTCCAGGGAAGGCGGCAAGGAAGCCGCTCCCCGGTTCACCTCGCCAAGCTTGGCGCACAGCAATGCAGCGTCGAGAAGAGCCGTATTCGCTCCGTTTCCGCCGGTTGCGGCAGTGGCATGGACGGCATCTCCGAGCATGGTGACCGCTTGAGACTCCCACGCGGGCACAGGCCCGAGAGCGCGAATAGGCCCGAAGCCGCTATTGTCGCGGTCCGCCTGCCGCACCAGCTCTCTCAGGTCGGGATGCCAGCCTTGTATGAGCTCCAGAATCGTCGCGATTGCAGCCGTGCCTTTCCGCTCCTTCTGCCCGAGCACGCCCGGATGCTCCGGCGGCAGAAGCATGATCCACCGCAAATAGCTTGGCGTCTCCGGCAAATAGACGCCGGGAGCCCATTTCTCGGCGGCCAGATGCGGCGGCTCTCGGAACTGCATTTTGCCCAGAAACATATCCAGTCCGGGTCCGGATACCATGGTCCCCCGGCCGGGTACAAGGGAAGCGAACCTCCGATCGAGCGGAGTCCGGCCAATGACACCGCGAAGTCCTGTATCGACGGGCTCAACAGGTCCGACGAGCTGCCGGCGCACCGCGGACCCCACGCCGTCCGCTCCGACCAGAAGGTCGCAGCAAGCCGATGCGCTGTCGGCGAAGCAGACGCGCACGGTGCCATCGGACAACGTCTCGTATCGGGTCAGTTTTTTACCGAAATGAACCTTTTCCTGAAGGCCGGCGAGCAGAAGATGACGGAGAACGTGCCGATCAATGACGACCGATTCCTCGACCGCATCGGTCTTCGCTTCCCGTCCTTCCATCCGAATGTCGTTCAGCTGCTCGTCTAGGAGCCTTCCCGGGCCGGTCAGGTCCCCGCTGGTTGCTTCCAGCAAAGCATGCAGCCGTACCGGCAAACAACTTTTCAGCGCTTCGAATCCGGAGGGGTTCAATCCGATCCGGTAGCCTTGAAACCGTGCCTCCACTCCCGGATCCTGCTCGTAAACCTCCACCTCGATTCCTTCCTGTGACAGCCCTTGCGCAAGGCATAATCCGCCCAGACCCGCACCGATGACGATGACTTTCATCTTCTTCCCGCCTCTCGTTTAATGGGATGGATAATCAAAGAAAGTCGTTCCCTTAGGGATAGTCTAATCCTGCTTTTTTAACTGAATATGAACGATCGAACCGTCGGAATTTTTCAGGACACAAAAGCCCTCCCTCACAGGAAACCGCTTCCGGCAGCACGAAGGATTTCGCCGTCCGGCGGCGAACGTTATACGAATAAAACGAACGAGGGGGAATGCTGGCGATGAAAGGGAAAGCGGTCGTTTTTACCGATAAGCTGACAGTGTCGGTGCGGGAGGTGGACCTGCCCGAGCCGCGACCGGACGAAGTCGTCGTCGAACCGGCGGTATCCTGGATCAGCAAAGGCACGGAGTCGTCGTATTTGCGCGGCGAGCGGATTGCCGGCGACACGGCCTCTTTCGAAGGAGGACCCACGCCGTTCCCGATCGTGCCCGGCTACCAGAAGACGGGCATCGTCCGCGAGGTCGGCTCCGAGGTCGCCGGCCTGCGGACGGGGGACCGGGTATTCGCGTCCGTAAGCCGCGTTAACGGCATGTTTGCACCTGCAGGCGGACACGTCAGCCCGGCCGTAACGGCGGCCAATCAAGTGTGGAAGCTGCCGGAGGGTGCCGATTTCACCGACTACAGCGGCCTCGTGCTGACGCAGGTCGGCTATAACTGCGGCATGAAAGGGAACCTGGCCCCCGGCGACCGGGCCGTCGTGCTCGGCGACGGGCTTGTCGGCCAATGGACGGCGCAGACGCTGCTGCATCGGGGCGTGCAGGTTCTCGTTGCCGGAAGGCGCGACGACCGGCTGAATCTTCTGCCCGCGGAGGCGGCGCGGCTGAACGCGAGGCGGGATTCGCTGCCGGAGGCAGCGGGCGATTTTGCCGGCGGCGGCACCGGAATTGCCGCTGTCGTCGATACGGTAGGCGATCTGGAGGCGGTGCAGCGGCTTCTTCCGCTGCTGCGGCGCGGCGCGGATTTCGTCTCGGCGGGCTTCTACGGGACGCGCGGCGTGATCGACATCCAGCATCTGCGTCAGAAGGAAATCTCGCTTCATGCGCCGTCCGGCTGGGTGAGGGAGCGAATGGACGCAGCGCTTGAAGGCATCCGCGAGAGCTGGCTGCAAACCGGCAGGCTGGTGACGCACCGTTTTCCCGCCGGCCGTGCGGCCGATGCCTGGAAGCTTATAGCGGACAACAAGGAGCCCTGCCTGGGCGTCGTGCTGGATTGGGAGTAAAGTCCCTGCCCGGCGGAGCGGAAGTCCCGTTCCGCGCGCTGCTTGTCCGGCGGCTGCCATAAAATGCTATAATCGTACAGGAAGGGAAAAATCGAGGAAGAGGAGTGTCTTGAGATGGAATATATGAAACTCGGCAGGACCGGGATGGACGTCTCCCGCATCTGTCTGGGCTGCATGAGCTACGGAGCGCCCGACCGCGGCGGGCATACGTGGACGCTCAGCGAAGAGCAGAGCCGCCCTTTTATCCGGAAAGCGCTTGACCTCGGCATCAACTTTTTCGATACCGCAAACGTTTACTCCGACGGCACGAGCGAGGAAATCGTCGGACGCGCGCTGAGGGATTTCGCGAACCGGGACGAAATCGTGGTGGCGACGAAGGTGCACGGCCGGATGCACCAAGGGCCGAACGGCGCCGGGCTTTCCCGCAAGGCGATCATGGCCGAAATCGATAACAGTCTGCGCCGTCTCGGCATGGATTATGTCGACCTGTACCAGATTCACCGGTGGGACAACCAGACGCCGATCGAAGAAACGATGGAAGCGCTGCACGATGTCGTAAAAGCCGGCAAAGCCCGCTATATCGGCGCTTCTTCCATGTACGCCTGGCAATTTCTGAAGGCGCAGCACACCGCCGAGCGCAACGGCTGGACGCGCTTCGTCTCCATGCAGAACTACCTGAACCTGCTGTACCGCGAAGAGGAGCGCGAGATGCTTCCGCTCTGCAAGGAGGAGCAAGTCGGCGTCATCCCGTGGAGCCCGCTCGCCAGGGGCCGTCTGACCCGCGACTGGGAAGAGACGAGCGCCCGGTCGGAGACGGACCAGTTCGCGAAGGCGCTGTATACGGTCATGGAAACGGCGGACCGCAAGGTCGTGGAGCGCGTGGCCGAGGTTGCGGCCGGGCGCGGCGTGCCGCGCGCGCAGGTCGCGCTCGCATGGGTGCTGCAGAAGGAGGCGGTTGCGGCGCCGATTATCGGCGCGACAAAGCCGCATCATCTTGACGACGCCGCTGCCGCGGTATCGCTCAAGCTGACGCCCGAGGAAATCGCAAAGCTCGAAGAGCCGTACGTGCCGCACCCCGTTCTCGGCGGCCTGAACTGATAAACGGACAAGGCCTATAAGACATTTAACCCGCTCCCGGATCAACTTCCGGGGGCGATTTTGTTTCACAAGCATAACAAACCTCCATGTTTCGCCCTCATATACGCCTTCCAACCGGACGTTTTGCCTCGACTTCCCGTTCCGGCCGGCCTTCCGGTCCGCGTAGGTTTCCTGCAAAATCCTTATAGACGAGTACGCCCCAATTTTTCTCGCATTGCTCCGGATCCGTTTCCGCACGTTCTTCATCCGCTGTGCTCTATCTCCGGTCCTTTCTCCAGTGCCGCCGCGACTGGCCGACGGTCGCTGACGGCTTCGGCATCGGTACAGGTCGCCGGAAGCTGCAGGAGCATATCGAATATCTGTGTACGATCGTGTGAATAGGGAAAACGAAGCGCCTGTCTTAAGCCCCATGAAATCGTTTAAGACGGGCGCTTTTCCGTTGTCACACAAGAAACGGCCGTCCGTGGAGGATGGCCGTTTCGTTGTTAAATGCGTTGCTGCCCGGCGCGTTCAGGGAATCAGCGTACGGCTTACCTTTGGCCGATCTGCACGGCTTGCCGCCGGTACACGGCTGATGCCGGGAATCAGCGTGCGGATTACCGCTCGCTGATCTGTACGGCATGCGGCCGGTACACGGCCGTGATGCGGCCGCTTGCATCGGCGGCAAACATTACCGTGCGCTCCTGCTCGAGCGTAAAGCCGTATCGTTTGCCGGTCTGCGGGTCGCGCACCTCGATGTCGGCGTCGCAGCCGAGCTCCGAGACGAACACGTACAGTGCGCCGGTGGCGAAGGTCAGCTTCCGGCCGTACACGCCGGGAAGCTCGCCGCCCCGCACCCATTCGAGCTCCCGGCCGACGCCGGCGAGCTCAAGCGCCTTGCCATAGACGGCTTCGAGCGTTTCGCCGCGCTCGTTCAGCTCGACCGGCAGCGGGCACCAGAGCAGCCGGCCCGCGCCGAGCTTCGCGTCGATGAGCTGCGCCGGCCCGCTCCCGGCCTGCTTGCAGCTGTCTGCAATATGGCCGCCGCCGAACGATACCGGCAGCAGGCGGCCGTCGAGCTCCAGCAGCTCCTCGCGGAGCAGGTTGCGGACGGCGGCTGCCGCCGGCGCCCCGAGCTCGCGTTCGAGCCGGCCGGCCGGACGCCAGTATTCGTCGAGGCCGAGCGGACCGGTGAACAGCAGCGCTGCGCCGCTCTCGCGAACGTATGCGGTCAGCCGCTCCAGCGCCGCGCCGCTGAAATTGTGCGGGCTCGGCACGATGACGAGCTTCGGCCGCACCGAACCCAGCGCCTCGAGGTGATATTCGCCGAGGCCGAGCGGGTGTACGTTCATCGAATAGGCAAGCGTGCGAATCAGCCGCGTCGTCGATTCGTAAGCGTGCCCCCGGCTGGAAAAATCGTTCGAATACGGGAATATAACCGCCACTTCCTCGAGCTTCCGGCCCTCGAACAGGTCGCGGATTTGCCTCATAAACGCGCCGAAATCGTACGAAACGTCCGCTTCCGGCTTTTCGGTGCCGTCCGCCCGCAGCGCGCCGATATGCGACTCGTTAATGTTGTCCATATAGAAGTTGATGTTCCAGATCCACTGCACGGCGCCCGCGCCGCCCGTCGAGAACGAGTAGGCGTACTTGCGCTCGAGAATGTTGCGCAGCTCCGCCTCGCTCCGCTTCGCCCGGCCGTCCGGCGTTTCGACGTACATGATGCCCGTTTCCTGGATCAGGTTCGGCTTATCCGCCGTTTTCGCGAAAATGCCGTCCCAGACGAGGGCGTCCATTTTCCACCAGGAGTGCACGGTCGTATAATCGACGGCTTCGGCGTAGAAGAACGGCGACGGGCGCTGCGCGCCGAGCCCTTCGTCCTGGCCGACGGTCACGAGCTGCTCCGGCTGGATGCGGCGGATGGTCTCGACCAGCTGCGATGCCCAGCGGTTGTGCATGTCCATGCTGAACAGCGAATAATCGAGCCACGGCCCGCCGCGCTTCGGCGTAATCTCCGTCGTGTTGAAATTGACGCTCCGCGGTTCGGGGAGCTGCACCGCATCGAACGACGGCAGCTCGTCAGGCGTCATGTTCCACCGCTCCTGAAGCGTACTGATATTGTCGTGCCGCTGCTGCAGCCACTCGATAAACGCTTTTCGCTCGAACGGATCGCGCGCCGATCGCGGCCCTTGAAACAACCGGTTCGGATCGAACATCGACGGCTCGTTGATCAGATCCCAGTGGACATGCTTCGACTCCGCATGGCGCGACACGATCGCCGCGATAAACCGTTTCTGCGCCTCGACGCTGCGCGGGTCCAGGTACGGGTTGACGCCCTCCCAGAGCTCCGGCGCGAAGGAGAAGAAATTGAACGTCACTTCCAGCCCGTGCCGTTTGGCCGTCAGCAGGAAGGCGTCGATCGCCCGCAGCACCTCCTCGTACGGATGTCCGTCGACGAACATGATGTTGCGCCATGCGGTCCAAATGCCCGTGCGGATCAGGTTGATGCCCGCCCGCTTCATCTGCGCCATGTCGCGGTCCCAGACGGCTGCGTTCGGCAGGAACAAATATTTGCGCGCGACATCGCTCGTCATGTAGGTCATGCCGACGATCGGCAGCGGGCGGCCTTCTTTGCGGAAATAGTCGCGATCCGCGGTAAGGTGTTCGCCTGCGGCGAGCAGCTCCCGGTCGAAGCCCCAGAAGCCCTGGCGCAGCGTCCGGCGCTCGCCCGTGTCCGATACAGCCTCGCATTCAACGGCGTAGAAGCCCGCTTCGACGGGCGGCTCGACCTGCAAACGCCGGAACGTCAGCTCGCGACCGGCTGTCAGCGTCGTCTCCGTCCGCCACACTTCCGCGAAGCGCGCTTCGTCGTAGGCGAAAAACGGCTGCGGATCGCTTTCCGCGCTATTCGCCGCCTTCAGGACGCGCAGCTTGAACGTCCACGCGCCGGCCTCGTCCGAGGCGCCTTCGCGGGCGCTCGGGAGATGCTGCGCCTGCAGCGTAAGTCCCGCACGTTCGCCGGGCTCGAAAGCGCCGTAATTCGGCTTCAGCCACAGCTCGGTTACGCCCCTCGCCGCAAATTCCGCCCAGCGCGCAAGCGCCTCCGCGCCTCCGCTCAGCCAGAACGACTCGCGTAGCACCTGCGAGACCAGTGCCCAGCGGCCGCCGGCGAACGTTCCTTTCGTATGCTCGAGCAGGACGGCGGGAGCGGCGAGCTCACGGTTTAATGCGCCTCCGCCGATTCCCTTCAGCAGCGGATAAAGATGCGCGTCCATCGGACCGCCGGAGCCCATTTCGGCCGGATGGTCGGAAGCGCGCGTCACGTGCAGCGCAAGCCCGAACGCCGGCTCGATCGTGAACAGCCGCTCGTCTCCGTCGAACAGCGGCAGGTCGGGATTCGCGGACAGCCGCTCGACAGCGCTTACGTCGACGGCCAGCGCCTCATGAATATGAAGCTGCTGATGGTAGGCCGTTTGCTCCGGTTCAGCCTGCCAGGCGCCGCTTTCGTCCTTGTAAACCGGGCGCCGGAACGGCACGCCGCCGAGCAGGACGAGACCTTTGCCCCGCGACAGATGCTTCAGAATCGCCGGCCAGGCCGTTTTCGGAAAATAGGAGCCGTGCAAATGGACCAGCACGTCTGCATGCTCCAGCTGTTCCGCCAGCCCGTCCGCGCCGGTCACCTCAAAATGGCCGGCAAGCGCCCGGACCGCCGCCTCGTCCGGCCTTTGGCCGTCGTAAGGAAACGCCGCGTCGTAAAACAGGACCCCTTTGTTCATTCGTTTGGCACACCTTTCGTCTGTAGTTTCAGAGAAACCTTAAAATGTTAGGATTGTTAGGTTGACAACACCCGTTTCCGGCGACTACTTTAGAGGAAGATGCAGCGGCTTGTCAATGGAAAGATCAGCTTAGGAAAGGGGCGGACGGCATGGCGCAAAAAGTGTCGATGCAGCAAATCGCCGACCGGCTCGGCGTATCGAAATATACCGTATCGCAGGCGCTGGCCGGCAAGGACGGCATCAGCGAAGCGACCCGGCGGCAGGTGGTGGCGATGGCCCGGGCGCTCGGCTACCAGTCTCCGCCGGGGAAAGCAGGCCGCGACGGAGCGGCCGGAAGAGGCGAAGCGGTCTTAAGAAGCGGAGCGACGGGCGGGGTGCCCGGCGCCGCATGCGGCGCGGATGCGGACCGCGAACGCGAGCAAGAAGGGGGGCTGATCGATGTCGGCCTTCCCGAACGGCATGCCGAGGAGCCGTATTTCTGGCAACGGATCCGCCAGGGCATCGAAGCGGGCTGCAGGCAGTACGGGTACCGCGCGCGTTATTTTACGTTCCGCGAGAGCGGCGGCGGCCGGCCGCTTTGCGTCCCGGACGGCGGCGAACGGGCGGCCGGCTATATTATCGCCGGCAGCTGCCCCGCCGAAGCGCTGCTTGAGCTGAAGCGGACCGGCCTTCCGCTCGTGCTCGTCGATCACGAGGAGCCCGTCGCCTTCACCGATGCGGTGCTGAACGCGAACGCGGAAGCCGGCCGCATGGCCTGCCACCAATTAATGTCGCAGGGCTGCGAGTCTATCGCGTTCGTCGGCCGGGACAGCTTCGCGGTCAGCTTTCGGGAGCGGTGGTGGGGCTGCCGGATCGCCATCGACGATCTGAACGGCAAAAGGACGTCCGGCTATGCCGCTCTGAAGCTGGACCGCTCCCCCAGGGATGGCGGCAAAACGGCCGTTCAGCTGCGCAAATGGACGATTCCGTACGGTTCGTCTCCATGGCGCGCCGCGCTCGCCCGCAGGCTGGCCTCGGCGGCTGCCGAGAAAGGGCTGCCGGACGGCTTCGTCTGCGCGAACGACGATATCGCGCTGGAGCTCGTCCGCCTGCTTGCCGTCCAGGACGTCCGCGTGCCGGGCGGCTGCCGGGTCGTCGGCATCGACAACACGGCGGCGAGCGGCGCCGCGCCCGTTCCGCTGACGACGGTCGATCTGGCCAAGGAATGGCTCGGCATCCGGGCCGTGGAGACGTTCGTGCGCAGACTGGAGCGACCCGAAGCGCCGCCGGAGAAGGTGGTGCTCGCCGCCCGGCTCATCGTCCGGCAGTCGGGATAACGAAAACCGCGACGTCGCGAAACCCCGGCTTTTTTGCAGATCCGCAGCTCATTTTCGCGCCGCTTGCGGGATACGGCGTTCTCCCTTCGCTGTGCATACGTCCCGCCTTTGCGGGAAACAAAGCTCCGCGCCTTCTCTCTTCGAGAGCACCGACGTTTCGCATCATTCGTCCGTCCGGGAGGTGCTCCCGGAAGCTTTATGCCGGACAATCTCCGCATCCGCTCCTGTCCGCATAAGATGGTCTAAAGACCCAAGACCATTTGAGAGGAGCTGCTTGGCTCGATGCAACGGACCGTTATGGTGCTTGTCCTGGCGCTGTACGTGCTGCTGGCCGTTCTTTTGGTCGCCGCGCTTTTTTGAATCCGCCTTGAAGGGCGCATCCGGCAGCAGCGCGGCATAGTATCCGATAGGATACGCGATTTTCCTCCGGGGGAAATAAACCGGAGGCTTTTTTATGCTCACCGACCGGTCTTCGTACGCGCTGCCCCGGCAAGATTCCGGCTTCAATCCACAGCCTTACTCCGCTTACCCGCCTGCCCGCATGTCATCCCGTGCGCCGCGGCATAATGCAGCCTCGAATGACAAATACTGTACCTAAGTTTGATCCGAAGCTGAAAGGAGATTCGCGAAGTGGCAGTGAAATCAGGCGCCAAATTTAAAAAAACGGCCATGTCGCCAAAGGAGTATCAGGCGTTCGCCAAAACGCGCGAGCCGTCCCGGTCGGTGCTGGCCAACTGCATCCGCGCCTTTCTCGTCGGGGGCGCCATCTGTCTCGCGGGACAGGGGATTCAGGATTTCTTCGTTTATGTATTCGATATGGGGCGCAAGCAGGCGGCCAATCCGACCGTGGCGGTGCTCATCCTGATCTCCGTCATTATGACCTGCATGGGTGTCTATGACAAGATCGCTCAATGGGCGGGAGCGGGTACGGCCGTTCCCGTTACCGGCTTTGCCAACTCGATGTGTTCGGCGGCGCTCGAGCATCGCAGCGAAGGGCTTGTGCTCGGCGTGGGCGGCAACATGTTCAAGCTGGCCGGTTCGGTCATCGTCTTCGGCACGGTGGCGGCTTTCTTCGTCGGCATCATTTACATGGCGCTCGGCATTAAGGGGCACTGACATGCTCCGGGGCGCACAAACGTGGTGGTTCGACCGGAGGCCCGTCATCGCCGGGGCGGCGACCGTCGTCGGCCCCGAGGAAGGGAACGGTCCGCTCGCGTCCGATTTCGATCTGGTCCACCCCGAGCTCGACATGCAGCAGAAAAGCTGGGAAAAGGCGGAGCGGCTGCTGCTGGAGCAGGCATCCGATTTTGCGCTGAAGGCCGCGCAGCTGGACAAGAAACGGCTGCAATTTTATGTCGGCGGCGATTTGATGAACCAGATCATTTCGAGCAGCTTCGCCGCCCGCACGATCGGCGCGCCTTACCTCGGCGTATTCGGCGCCTGCTCGACTTCGATGGAATCGCTGGCGCTTGCGGCGCTGATCGTCAATTCGGGCTCCGGGCAGTACGTGCTTGCCGGAACGAGCAGCCATAACTGCACGGCCGAGAAGCAGTTTCGCTACCCGACCGAATACGGTTCCCAGAAGCCGCCGACGGCGCAGTTTACCGTTACGGGAGCGGGCGCGGCCGTCCTGGCGCATGAAGGGAGCGGCCCTGTGGTCGAATGCGCGACGATCGGCAAAATCGTCGATCTCGGCATCAAGGACCCGTTCAATATGGGGGCGGCAATGGCGCCGGCGGCGGTCGATACGATCAAGTCGCATTTTAACGATACCGGCAGGGCTCCGGGCGACTACGATTTGATCGTAACGGGAGACCTGGCAAGGGTCGGCCACAAAATCGCATCCGATTTGCTGGCCCGCGAAGGGGTGCCGATGGACAGCACGGTTTTCTCCGACTGCGGCCTGATGGTGTACGATGTCGACAAGCAAAGCGTGCAGGCGGGCGGAAGCGGATGCGCATGCTCGGCCGTCGTGACTTACGGCCATCTGCTGAAGCGGCTCGCGCGCGGCGATCTGAACCGGATTCTCGTGGTGGCTACCGGCGCGCTGCTGTCCCCGCTGTCGTATCAGCAGGGCGAAAGCATCCCGTGCATCGCGCACGCCGTCGCTATCGAACGGGGGCAAAATTAGACCGAAAGGAGTGGAAAATATGGTGTACTTATGGGCGTTTCTGGTTGGCGGCGCCATCTGCGTCATCGGCCAGCTTATGTTCGATGTGGCGAAGCTGACGCCGGCGCATACGATGGCGACGCTGGTCGTGGCCGGAGCGGTGGTCGACGGGATCGGCTGGTACGATCCGCTCGTCGACTTTGCGGGTGCGGGCGCGACCGTGCCGATTACCAGCTTCGGCAACGCGCTCGTGCACGGAGCGATTACGGAAATGCACCGGGACGGCTGGGTCGGGGTGCTGACCGGTATCTTCGACTTGACGAGCGCCGGCATATCGGCGGCGATCATTTTCTCCTTTCTGGCGGCGCTGGTCGTCCGGCCGAAAGGCTGAAGGACTGGAAACGAAAGGCTTACATTCGCGTAAAATTGGAGCTTCCCTGTGGGATTCTCCAATTTTTTTTGTCGGATTTACGGTTGTACGCGGCTGCGACTATTTTGTAAAATAATAGAATCCAGAACTATATCCATTTATCTCATCATCCGGGAGGGTTTAACGATGGACAACCGCAGCGCAGAATACTCTTTAAGCCGAGCGATTCGCCGCAATCTGGAGAGCTGTATCCTGGGGAAAAATGCCGAAATCGAACGTTTTTTGACAGCGCTCCTTGCAGGCGGCCATATTCTGCTCGAGGACGTTCCCGGCACCGGCAAAACCCAGCTTGTGAAGGCGCTTGCCCGCACGATCGGCGGCCGTTTCCGCCGCATTCAATGCAACCCGGACCTGCTTCCTACCGATATAACAGGCGTTTCCATTTATCATCCCAAGGTTGAAGCTTTTATTTTTCGGCCGGGTCCCGTCATGGCGAATCTGCTGCTCGTGGACGAGATCAACCGGGCGACGACGAAGACGCAGTCTGCGCTGCTGGAAGCGATGGAGGAGCGGCATGTGACGATGGACAGCGAGACGTACGCGCTGCCGCAGCCGTTCGTGCTCATCGCCACCCAGAACCCGATCGAATTCGAAGGCACGTATACCCTGCCGGAGGCGCAGCTCGACCGGTTTATGATGAAGCTTTCGCTCGGCTACCCGGATGCCGCGACCGAACGCCAGATGGTGCTCTCCCCCCATTCCATGTCGCCGGCGGAGCAGCTTGAGCCCGTTGCCGATATTCAGCAAATCGCGCAGATGATGGAGGCCGTCCGCCTCGTGCATACGGATGAAGCGATCGCCGATTATTTGATCCGGATTATCCGCGGCACCCGCGAACACGGCGGCGTCCTGCTCGGCGCAAGCCCCCGGGCCGCCATTTCCCTCATGTCGGCGGCGAAGGCGAACGCCTTCCTGCAGGAGCGGGATTACGTCATCCCCGACGATATTAAAGCGCTCGCGCCGGCCGTTCTTTCCCACCGGATCATGCTGCAGACGGAAGCGCGCATGAACGGCCTGACGCCGGAGGAAGTTGTCGACTCCGTCGTCCGCGCGACAAGCGTTCCGGTCCGGATGGAGCGATAAGCGCCATGTTTACGGCAATTACGGCCATGACGAGATGGCGAATCATCGGCTTGGTTTACGCCGTTTCCCTTCTTTTTCTGCTGTTTCAGGGCGGAAAAACGGCATTGATGCTGTTTTGCATTTTTAACGTGCTGCTTGTGTATTTGGTGCTCGGCCGCTGGAGCGGCATCGGCAGCGTAACCGGGAGCAGGCGGCTGGCGGGGGTGGGCGGCGCGACGTTGGAGCAGACGCTGACGGCCGGCGCGCGCGTCGACGTGCAGGTTTTCGTGCAAATTCCCGGCGTCTGGCCGATCCCGTATGTGCTTGTCCGCGACCGGCTGATCCGCCAGGACGGGGAGCCGGTTCCGTTCGAGGCTTCGTTCGTCCCGAGCTATAGGCGCAGCGGCGAAATCGTCTATACGACCCCCCCATTGGAACGAGGCGTCTATCGCTTTGCAAAGACGGAATGCTCGACGCGGGATATTTTCGGGCTGTTCGAGCATACGGGCACCTTTGAATCGCCGGCGCCTTTCAGCGTTTATCCGCGTATGGTGGCGATCCGGCAATGGCAGATTTTAAGGCGGGGAGCGAAAGGCCCGTATTCCACGTCCGCCTCGCGCCTGTCGGCGAAGGAGACGACGCAGATCAACGGCGTTCGCGAATATATTTACGGCGACAAGCTGTCGCGCATCCATTGGAACGCCACGGCCAAGACCGGCCAGTGGAAATCGAAGGAATTCGAACACGAATCGCTGCCGCGCACGGTCATTATGCTCGACCGCTACTCAGGCGGGTACGAGCGGAGCGAGCAGTTCGAGCTGGCGGTTTCGACCGTCGCCTCCTTGATGGATTTCGGCTTCCGCCGTTCGGCGGCAATGGGCCTTTTGTCGGTCGGGGAAGCGCTCCAAGGCTTCGACCCGCAGCCGACCTCCGCCCAGCGGCAGCTCGTCATGAACCATCTTGTCCGCGTGCAGGCGGACGGCAGCGCGCCGCTTTACAGGGCGCTCCGGCAGGGCGAGTCGCTCGTCCCTCCCGGCTCCATCGTCGTGCTGGTCACCCCGGAGAAGGGCGAGGAAACGGTAAAAGCCATGGAATGGCTCGGACGAAGAGGCGCCGTTCCGGTCCTCATATATTTGAAAGGCATTACGGCCTACAGCGCGGGGGGCGGCATGGAGCGCGGCGCTTCCGAATGGCTGCGCCTGCTGGCGAAAGGGGGCTTTTCCGTTCATGCGATCGAATCGCTGCGGGAGCTGCCGGATACGCTTGAAGGAGGAAGTGCCCGGTGAGAAATACGTTTGTTCAAACGGTCGTGAAATGGGCGAAAACCGGTACTTATTTTAAAATGTCGGTCGTTTTTGCGGCTTTGCTTGTCTTCGAATGGATCCGCTGCCTGCAGGACTGGTGGTGGGACGAAACGTTCGCCATTGTGCACGGCACGCTGCTTGCGGCGGTGCTGACCTCGCTGTTTGTTCCGCGGACGGCCTGGCGCCTCGTGATTCAGCTGTGCGCGCTGATTGCGCTGAATATCGCGTATTCCGGCTATAAATGGATTCCTTTTATAGGCGAGAAGAAGAGGGCGGCCGACTGGCTGGTCTGGGCCGGAGCGAATGCGGGTCAGCTGTCCCCGTTTATCTGGATCGGCCTGACGGTGCTCGTGCTGTTCCATGCGATCGTCATCTGCCGCAAGCGCAGGTCGCTGATCATGACGGTCGTCGGAGCGTCGCTCGTGACGCTGGCCGTCGACGATTCGCTGTTTACGCCGATTTACCTGTGGCAGGAAATCGCCTGGACGGTCGGCATCGGGCTGGCTTGGCTTGTCGCCAGCCATTTTACGAGCTTCCGGCAGCGGCATCCCGACAGCTGGAGGCAGTTGACGGATTACCCGGCAAGCCTCTTTCTGCCCGTGCTGTTCATTATCGCGCTCGTCATGGGCGCGGGCTTGTTCGTCCCTTCCGTTAAACCGCTGTTGACGGACCCGTATACCGCCTGGAAGGAAGCGAGAGGCGAGGCCGTGCCGTCGCTGATCGGAGCGAAGGTGGACACAACCGCCGTATCCGGGAGCGAGGGCGATACCCGGTCGGGCTACAGCCGCAACGACAGTGCGCTCGGCGGAGGGTTCCGTTTCGATTATTCGCCGGTCATGACCGTGACGACGACGAAACGCAGCTATTGGCGCGGGGAAACCAAAGCGTTTTACAGCGGCAGAGGCTGGCAGGAAGCTTCTGGAGAGCGGGAGGAAGAATCGGTCGAAATGACCGCGCTTAAGCAATCGCTCCCGACAAGCGGAAATGCTTCCTCCGATCATGTGGAGAAGGTGGAGCAGACGGTCGAAATGGTGCGCAAGGACCGTTTTCCCGTCCTGTTCGGCGCCGGTCCGATCTCGTCCGTCGTGTCCATAAACGGCGGCGATACCGTGCCGTATTCGATGCGTTGGCTGCCGGACTCCTGGGAGCTTCGCCTGCCGAGAGGAGCGGCGTACCCGAAATCGTACTCGCTCGTCTCCGACGTGGCGGTGCTGGACGAAGCGGCGCTGCGCAAAGCCGGGAACGATGACGGGGCCGTTAACGCCATGTACCTGCAGCTCCCGGAATCGCTTCCCCAGCGCGTCCGAAATTTGGCCGCCGAGCTGACGAAAGGGAAGGCGACGGCCTACGACAAGGTGCTGGCGATCGAAAACTATTTGCAGACGAATTTTCAGTATACGAACGAACCCGATCTCAGCAAAAAACGGAGCAGGGATTTCGTCGATTCGTTCCTGTTCGAAATTAAAGAAGGATATTGCGACTACTTCTCGACGGCGATGGCGGTGTTGACGAGAGCCGCCGACATTCCGGCACGCTGGGTAAAAGGTTATGCGCCGGGCTCGATGCCGGTCGATCCGGAAGAGATGCAAATGGAAGGCATTACCGGCGCGAACATCAATCCCGACGGAGCGGGAACCTACACGGTGCGCAACGCCGACGCCCACTCGTGGGTCGAGGTGTACTTCGACGGGTACGGCTGGGTGCCGTTCGAAGCGACCGCGGGCTTCGCCTATCCGTATGCGATGCCCGAGGACGAACCGGCTGCGATTCCCGACATCCAAAGCGCTCCGGACAGCACGCCGTCAGCCGATCCGGCCGAAGAACCCGCGATTCCGCGCAACGACCTGATCGCGTCGTTCGCCGGAGCGGTTATGCTGCTGATTGCGGCGGTCGTCTTCCTGCGCCGGAAAGCGATTGCCGCCGTTTGGCGGACATGGCGCCGGAACAGCGCCGGCTCGCCGAATGAGCGGGTCGTTAAAGAAACGAATCGGCTGCTGCGGTACTGCCGCCGCAAAGGCCTCGACCGGGAGGAGCACGAGACGGTGCGCGAATCGGTTTTGCGCTGGTCGGCTCGTCTCACGTCGCTGCAGAACGAATTCGGCGCCGTGCTGCTCTCGTTCGAAAAAGCGCTCTACAGCCCCGACAAGCTGTCCGAGGAGGAAGCGATCCGCTTCGAAGCTCACGTCAAATCCATCCGGGAGCGGATCGGTTAACACGGTTTCAGCCCGGCCGGGCGCCTTAGGCGCCCCCGGGCTTTTTAAGCGTATCCGCGTAAATATCGGGCAAACTGTTAAAAAATAATGTAAAAGGAAGAAAGCCCTCAAGAGTCCCCAGCGGGGACATCAAGGCAAACAGCGAGGAAAGAACGTCAAACGTAAAGCGTGTCCGCGAATGCGGACGACAAGCGAGGGGAGCTCTCAGACATTTCAACGACGGCCGAGTAGAAGGAACGCCAATATCCGGGTGTCCAGAGGGCCGGGGCCCTCTGGGTCCCCCTCCGGGGGACTTAGGGGACAAAAAAGGAGATGTCCAGAGGGCCGGGGCCCTCGGGGTCCCCCTCCGGGGGATTTAGGGGGCAATAAAAGAGGTGTCCAGAGGGCCGGGGCCCTGGGGTCCCCCCTCCGGGGGATTTAGGGGGCATCTTTGAACAAACGCCCTTTGTGTGGTATAGTTTCGGTGATAGTGAACGCAGGGGAGACAAAGGCATGTTTGAACGGATGTTGCCGCATATGCGCGTCAATACCATTTACGATATCGATTTGCAGGCTTTGCAGAAAAAAGGGCTGAGAGGCATCATTACCGATCTCGACAATACGCTTGTCGGCGCCAAAGTGCCGCTCGCGACGCCGCAGCTCGTGAAATGGCTGGACGTCGTGCGCGACCACGGCTTTCGCGTCGTGATCGTATCGAACAACAACCTGACGCGCGTCTCGAGGTTTGCCGAGCCGCTCCATATCCGCTACGTGCATGCCGCTCGCAAGCCCGCAGGTAAAGCGTTCCTCAAGGCGCTGAAGGAGCTGGCGCTTCCGGCGGAAGAGACGGCGGTCATCGGCGACCAGCTCATGACCGACGTGCTCGGCGGACGGCGGATGGGGCTGTTCACGATTCTCGTCAATCCGATCGCGCCGGGCGATGAAGGCTTTACGACGCGCTTTAACCGGATGATCGAGCGGGTCGCGCTCTCCCGCCTGCGCAAAAAAGGGCTTTGGCCCGAGGAGGAACGCCATTCTTGACGAAACCGATTCATGAGCAGGGAGCTTGCGCCGGCTGCGGCGTCCGGCTGCAAACCGCAGATACGGACAAGCCCGGCTTTGTGCCGGCCGCGGCGCTGGAGCGGGAGCCGGCGATTTGCCAGCGGTGCTTCCGCATCAAAAACTACAACGAAGCGTCCTCGGTCGCCGTCGACCAGGACGACTTTCTCAGGCTGCTGGGCGGCATCGCCGCTACGGACAGCCTTGTCGTACATATCGTCGATATTTTCGACTTCGAAGGCAGTCTGATTTCCGGCCTGCAGCGGTTTGTCGGCAGCAATCCCGTACTGCTCGTCGCGAACAAAATCGATCTGCTGCCAAAAGGAATCAACCTGAACCGCCTTCGCAACTGGGTGCAGAAGCAGGCGAAGGCGCAGGGACTGCGGACCGTCGACATCGTCCTGTGCAGCGCCAAGCGGGGCTTCGGCTTCGAGCACGTGATCGAAGCGCTTGGCAGGCACCGCGGCCGCCGCGACGTGTATGTCGTCGGCGCGACAAATGTCGGGAAATCGACGCTGATCAATAAGCTGATCCGCGATTACAGCGACCTTGGACGCGAGCTGACGACGTCCCGATACCCGGGAACGACGCTGGATGCGGTACACATCCCGCTGGACGACGGTAACGATATCATCGATACGCCGGGCATTGTCTATGCCCACCGGATGACGGAAATCGTCCCGCGCGGCGTGCTGCAGGCGCTGCTTCCGGACAAGCCGGTCAAACAGCTCGTCTATCAGCTGAACGACCGGCAGACGCTGTTCATCGGTGCGCTGGCCCGGATCGATTTTGTGGAAGGCGCGCGGCAGTCGTTTACGCTGTATATCTCGAACGCGCTTTCCGTTCATCGGACGAAGCTGGAGCGGGCGGACGAGCTGTACGCCGAGCACCGCGGCGAAATGCTCGCCCCGCCGAGCCGTGAGCAGCTGGCGGATATGCCGGAATGGACGCGCCACCGGCTGACGGTGAAGCGCGGCGGCGACAACGATGTGTTTATTTCTGGCCTCGGCTGGGTGCACGTCAACGGCGGCGAAGGCGCGCTGATCGACGTTTTTGCACCGAAGGGCGTCCGGGTGCTGCTGCGGGATGCGCTGATTTAACCGCGGCAGGCGGCAGCTTTACGCTCGGAACGAAAAACGGCTTAAAGGTCTGCATGTTGGGAGAGTGAACGTTTCATGGGGACGACGAGCGGCGGGGCGGCGGCACAGGCCGGCACCGCATGGGCGGTCGACAGTCATACGACGCTGTACTGCGTCATCGGCGATCCGGTCCGCCATTCCAAATCGCCGGTTATGCTGAACCGGGCTTTTCAAGAAACGGGCGTGAACGGAATGTATATCGCCTTTCATATAATGAAGGAGCGGCTCGGCGACTTTGCCGCCGGCGTGAGGGCCATGGGCATCCGCGGCGTCAACGTGACGATTCCGCACAAGCTGGACATCATGCCGTTTCTGGACGAAATCGACGAAAGTGCGGAAGCGATCGGCGCCGTCAATACGATTGTGAACGAAGACGGAAGGCTGATCGGCTTTAACACGGACGGCATCGGCTATGTCCGGTCGCTCAAGGAAGAAGCGGAGCCGGAGCTCGCCGGCAAGCATGTGCTGATCGTCGGCGCCGGCGGGGCGACGCGCGGGATCCTCTACGCGCTGTGCAAAGAATCGCCAGGGCGGATCACGATCGTGAACCGGACGCCGGAACGCGCCCAGGCGCTGGCTGAAGCGTTTAAAGGAAGCGCCGACCTTCGCGCGATCGGCTGGGACCGGCTGCGGGACGCCTGCGCGGAAGCCGACATCGTGATCAATACGACGCCGGCGGGCATGCATCCGAACGTGGACGAGGTTCCGTTCGACCCGTCGTGGCTGAAGCCCGGCACGGTCGCGAGCGATTTGATATACAATCCGCTGACGACCCGTTTTCTGTCCTCGGCGGAGGATCGGGGCTGCCGCATTCACGGCGGGCTGGGCATGTTTATTTACCAGGGCGCATATGCATTCGAGTACTGGACAGGTGTGCCCGCCCCGGTGGCGGCAATGCGCGAGACGGTGCTGGAGGCGCTCGGACGCGAACGTTAAAATTGACGACGAAGGAACGAACAATACGATGCTGACAGGGAAGCAAAAACGACATCTGCGGGCGCTCGCGCACCATTTGACACCGGTATTTCAGGTGGGCAAAGGAGGCGCGAACGAGCATCTCGTCCGCCATGTGCAGGAAGCGATCGAAAAGCGGGAGCTGCTGAAGGTTTCGGTGCTGAACAACTGCCTGGACGACCCGAAGGAGATCGGGGAATGGGTCGCGGCGGAAGCGGGCGCCGAGCTCGTCCAAGTGATCGGCAAGACGATCGTGCTCTACAAGGAATCGAAGGATCATAAGACGATTGAGCTGCCATAGGCGGCCGCGTCTCGATATCGGCGGTTGTCGGGCGGAGTATCCGCACGTGCTGCTGCGGGGAGGAAAAGGTTACGGTGTTAAAAGTCGGCATAATGGGCGGCACGTTCGACCCGATTCATTTCGGCCATTTGCTTGCTGCCGAGACGGCGCGCGAGACATGCGGGCTGGACGAGATATGGTTCGTCCCGTCCTGCAAGCCGCCGCTTAAGGCTGGCGAGCCCGAGGCGGACGGCGGATTCCGGCTCGAAATGGTATACCGCGCCATCGATTTTCAGCCGCATTTCCGGGCGATGGATATCGAGCTGGAGCGCGGCGGCACGAGCTATTCGATCGATACGGTGCGGTCGCTTCAAGAGCTGTACCCGGGCAGAACGTTCAGCTATATCATCGGCTCCGACCGTGTCAATGATCTGCCGAAATGGCACCGGATCGAGGAGCTGGCGGACGTCGTCGATTTTATCGGGGTCGAACGGCCGGGAGAATCCATCGACAAGGACAGGCTGCCTGCTTTTATTAGCGGAAAGCTGCGCATCGCGCAAATGCCGCAAATCGGCATATCGTCAACGGATATACGGAAGCGCTGCGCCGAAGGACGGTCGATTCGTTTCCTCGTGCCCGAGAAAGTGTATTCGTTTATAAAAAGGAACGGTCTGTATGAATCGTAACACGATGATGGAAGCGGTTCGCGCTGAAATGCCGGAGCGCCGGTGGGCGCATACGCTCGGCGTCATGGAGACGGCGGTCAAGCTCGCCGAGCGTTTCGGCGGGGACCCGGAGAAGGCGGACCGGGCGGCGATTTTGCACGATGTGGCGAAGTATTGGCCGACGGCGAGGATGGAAACGATCATCCGCGGGCAGGGACTGCCCGCCGATCTGCTGGACTATGATAAGGAACTGTGGCACGCGCCTGTCGGCGCGTTCGTGGCGGAGCGGGATTACGGCGTGTCCGACCATCAGGTGCTGGACGCGATCCGCTACCATACGTCGGGACGGGAGCGCATGACGCTGCTCGACAAAATCGTCTGCCTGGCCGACTATATGGAGCCCGGACGCGATTTTCCCGGGGTGCATAAAATCCGGGAATTAGCCGAGCATAGTTTGGAGAAGGCGCTGATCGCCGGGTTCGACTCGACGATTTCATATTTGCTGGCGCAGGGCAAAAGGATTTATCCATTGACGGTGGCGGCGCGCAATGATTTGATTTTAACGGTGCGGGAGGCTGAGCAATGACGGTGAAAGCGGACGAACTGATGCAGCTCGTGGTGGCTGCGGCGGAGGACAAAAAAGCGCATCAAATCGTGGCGCTCAATCTGACGGGCGTATCGCTGGTGGCGGATTATTTTGTAATCTGCCACGGTAATTCCGATACGCAGGTGCAGGCGATCACGACGGAAATTCGCAAGCGGGCGGAAGAAAGCGGAGCGCGCGTGCGCGGCGTTGAAGGGATGGATTCGGCAAGGTGGGTGCTGGTCGATCTCGGTGATGTCGTCGTTCACGTGTTCCACCGCGACGAGCGCGAATATTACAGCCTGGAGCGGCTTTGGTCCGACGCGAAGGTCGTGGAGTTCGCATGAGCCTCATTGCGGGGACGATACAAAAGCTGAGGGTGGCGCGCGAAGTGCCGCCCTACGGCTTTTTCCTGACCGACGGCGACTCGGAAGTGCTGATGCATTATACGGAAATCATCGACAAAAAACCGAAGCCGGGCGCAGAAGTCGACGTGTTCCTGTACTTTGATTCGGAAGACCGTCCGGCCGCCACGATGAAAAAGCCGCTGATTACGCTCGGCGATGTGGCCCGGCTGGCCGTGGCCGATCTTCACCCGCGCATCGGCGCATTTCTGGAGATGGGGCTCGGCCGCCAGCTGCTGCTGCCGATGTCGGAGCAGCCGGAAGCGAAGGAGCTGCGGCCGCAGCGCGGCGACGAAGTGTACGTGACGCTCGCGCACGACAAAGCCGGCCGCCTGGTGGCGAAAACGGCAAGCGAGGAGCAGCTGGCGAAGCTGGCTTTTCGCGTGCCGTCAGCCTGGCGCCATACTTGGGTGGAGGGCTGGGTGACCAAAACGCTGAAGCTCGGTTCCTTTGTCCTGATCGACGGCGGCGTGATCGGCTTCGGCGCCATGGGGCTCATTCCGGAAAGCGAGCGTTCGCATCCGTTAAGGCTGGGCGAGCGCGCCCGCGCGCGAGTAACGTTCGTGCGCGAGGACGGGCGGGTCAACCTGTCGATGGTTCCTCCGAAGGAAGTCGGCCGCGTGGAGGATGCCGACCGGATTCTGGCCTTTCTGGAAGAGCGGCCAGGCGGCAGAATGCCGTATTCCGACGAAACGCCGGCCGATATCATTAAGCAGAAGTTCGGCATCAGCAAATCGGCGTTCAAGCGCGCGGTCGGCAAGCTGATGCGCGACGGCCGCGCGAAGCAGCTGGGCGGCTGGACCGAGCTGGTTCAGGCCGAAGAGGCGGCCGGAGCGTCCGGTAAGGACGGGCACCGCGACGGGGACGGCCCGGAGGCCGGGGGGACGGACTAAAAAAAGCCGGCAGTGCGGGACAAATGCCCGTCATGACCGGTGAACGATTTTACATCATGGGAGGATGACATCGATGCATGCTTACCGGCAATTCGCGGCTGTGTACGACCGTCTGATGGAGGATATGCCTTACCCTGAATGGATGCGTTTCGCCAGATCCTGCTGGGAACGGTATGGCGTTCCGAAGACGATCGCCGATTTGGGCTGCGGGACGGGCAACCTGTCGATTCCGCTGGCGCGGTCGGGCTTTCACGTTTACGCCATCGATCTGTCGGCGGAAATGCTGACGATCGGACGCAACAAATGGGACGCCTCGCCGCAGCATACGTTCCGCACGCAGGAGGGTTCTATCCGCTGGCTGCAGCAGGATATGCGCGACTGGGAGCTTCCGCAGCCGGTCGACGCCGTCATCTCGTTCTGCGACTGCGTCAATTATTTGACGGAGGAGGACGACGTCGAGGCGGCGTTCCGGGCCGCGTACGGACAGTTGAAGAGCGGAGGCGTTTTTCTGTTCGACGTTCACGCTCCGCGGACGCTCGCGCGCTACGCCGGCGAACAGCCCTTCGTGCTGGACGAACGCGATATCGCTTATATATGGACGTGCGAGCTCGATCGGGAGCGGACCGAAATCGAGCATAAACTGACGATTTTCGCCCGCGAGGGCGAGTCGCGCGACGCGCGGTATGCCCGGATCGAGGAAACGCACGTGCAGCGGGCGTATGAACCGGCTTGGCTCCGCGGCGCGCTGGCCAGAGCGGGCTTCGGGAACATCGAAATCTATGCCGACTTCCGGCTGGAGCCGCCGAACGCCGAATCGGAACGGATTTTTTTCGCCGCGGTGAAATAATTCGGGCGGTCCGCGCTTGACAGGCCGCAAACGCTTTTTTATAATCGAACTAACATTTTTTAATGCAGGCTTTGAAGAGGAGCAGTAGTTTTAACGCGCCCGGATCAGAGAACCGGCGGTTGGTGCAAGCCGGTCCGGCGCGGAGACGAACTCGCCTTGGAGCCGCGCGTCAAACTGGCCGCAGACCGTCGTCCGCCGCCGCGAAACGCGCCGTTTCGCCCGCGATAAGGGCTTCGAGTGAGCGGCGGCAAAGCATGCCTGCCGCTAACTAGGGTGGTACCACGGGAGACGAGTCCTCCCGTCCCTAGCGTTAACGCTGGGGGCGGGAGGTTTTTTGCATTTTCGTCAAGATCAGGGAGGACAAGAAGATGGCGCAGGATCGTCAGGAATTTGGCTACCGTCCGCAGGAGCTGGAGCCGAAATGGCAGCAATATTGGGATCGGCACAAGACGTTTCAAACGAAAGAAGACCCGGACAAACCGAAATTTTATGCGCTCGACATGTTCCCGTATCCGTCTGGGGCCGGGCTGCACGTCGGCCATCCGGAAGGCTATACGGCAACGGACATCGTATCCCGCTACAAACGGATGCGCGGCTATAACGTGCTGCATCCGATGGGCTGGGACGCGTTCGGACTGCCGGCGGAGCAGCACGCGCTCGATACCGGCGAGCATCCGCGCGACATTACGGTGAAGAACATCAACAACTTTCGCCGCCAGATCAAATCGCTCGGCTTCTCATACGACTGGGACCGGGAATTCAGTACGACCGATCCCGATTATCACAAATGGACGCAGTGGATTTTCATCCAGCTGTATAAGAAGGGACTGGCCTATGTTGCCGAGGTGCCCGTGAACTGGTGCCCCGCGCTCGGGACGGTGCTTGCGAACGAGGAAGTGATCAACGGCCTCAGCGAACGAGGCGGCCATCCGGTCATCCGCAAGCCGATGCGCCAATGGGTGCTGAAAATTACGGAATATGCCGAACGGCTGCTGGAGGATCTCGAAGAGCTGGACTGGTCCGAGAGCATCAAGGACATGCAGCGCAACTGGATCGGCAAATCGAAGGGCGCGGAGGTGACGTTTGCGGTCGACGGGTACGACGAGTCGCTCGTCGTCTTTACGACCCGTCCGGACACGCTGTTCGGCGCCACGTACTGCGTCCTTGCGCCGGAGCACGAGCTGGTGGAGAAAATCGCTTCGCCGGAGCAGAAAGCTGCGGTTGAAGCGTACCGGGAAGCGGCGGCGCGCAAGAGCGATCTCGAGCGGACGGATTTGGCGAAGGACAAAACCGGCGTCTTTACCGGCGCGTACGCGGTCAATCCGGTTAACGGCGCGAAGGTGCCGATTTGGATCGCCGATTACGTGCTGGCCGGCTACGGCACGGGCGCCATTATGGCGGTGCCGGGGCACGACCAGCGCGACTGGGAATTCGCCAAGCAGTTCGAGCTGCCGATCGTTGAGGTCGTGCAGGGCGGCGATCTGTCGAAGGAAGCGTTCGCCGGCGACGGCCCGCACGTGAATTCGGATTTTCTGAACGGGCTGCATAACGAAGCTGCCATCAAACGGATGATCGAAAAGCTGGAAGCGAGCGGCAGGGGCAAGGGGAAGGTGACGTACCGGCTGCGCGACTGGCTGTTCAGCCGCCAGCGCTATTGGGGCGAGCCGATCCCGATCCTGCATCTGGAGGACGGCACGATGAAGCCGGTGCCGGAGGACCAGCTGCCGCTTCGGCTGCCGGACGTCGAGCAGATCAAGCCGTCGGGAACGGGCGAATCGCCGCTGGCCAACGTGAAGGAATGGGTCGAGACGGTGGACCCGGAGACCGGCATGAAGGCGCGCCGCGAGACGAACACGATGCCGCAGTGGGCGGGGAGCTGCTGGTATTACCTGCGTTTTATCGACCCGCATAACGACAAGGAGCTTTGCTCGCCGGAGAAGCAGAAGGAATGGCTGCCGGTCGATCTGTACATCGGAGGCGCGGAGCATGCGGTGCTCCATTTGCTGTATGCGCGTTTTTGGCACAAGGTGCTGTACGACCTTGGCGTCGTCGCGACGAAAGAGCCGTTCCATAAGCTGGTTAACCAGGGCATGATTCTCGGCACGAACAACGAGAAAATGTCCAAATCGCGCGGCAACGTGATCAATCCGGACGATATCGTCGGCGAATTCGGGGCGGACACGCTGCGGATGTATGAAATGTTTATGGGGCCGCTTGAGGCGACGAAGCCGTGGAATACGAACGGCGTGGAGGGCATGTCCCGGTTCCTCGCCCGCGTTTGGCGGCTGTTCGTCGGCGAGGACGGCGGGCTAAACCCGCGCATTGCGGACGGCGAAGCGGCCGAATCGTTCAAGCGCACATGGAACCGGACGATCAAGAAGGTTGGCGACGACTACGAGCATCTGCGGTTTAACACTGCGATCAGCCAGTTGATGATTTTCGTCAACGATGCGTACAAAGCGGAAACGCTGCCGCGGAAGGCGATGGAGCATTTCGTGCAAATGCTGTCGCCGCTCGCGCCGCATATCGCCGAAGAGCTGTGGGCGAAGTTAGGCCATGGCGAATCGGTGACCTACGAGCCGTGGCCGTCTTATGAAGAGGCGTGGACGGTCGATCAGGAGATCGAAATCGTGGTGCAGGTAAACGGTAAAATCGTCGATCGCCTGTCGATTCCGGCCGACATGGAAGCCCCGGAGATGGAGGAGACCGCGAAGCGGTCGGAGAAGGTCAAGGAAGCGACCGCCGGTAAAACGGTGCGCAAAGTCATTGCCGTCAAAGGCAAGCTCGTCAATATTGTCGCGAACTGACGCCGCTTCGGCTGCATGCGGCAAAAAATAGACAAAGAGGTGAGGGCTTCTTAACGCAAAGCATGCGTTAAGAGCCGTTCACCTCTTTGCTGTTTAAGGCGACGGCCAAATGCTCCAGATCGTCGCGGTATTTCGCATGGGTCGTCTTGATGACGGCATTGAAGACACCGTCCAGCTCCCGTTCCAGCAGCGCCAGCGCTTTGGCGGTAATGCCGCCGGGAACGGCGACGCGCGCCTGCAGCTCCTCAGGCGTCATGCCGCCCTCGGTAAGCAGCTGGCCGGTGCCGAGCAGCATCGTGCTGGCGATGAGCAGGGCTTCGCTGCGGTCGATACCGGTTTCCTCGACGGCGGCGTCAACGAACCGCTGCAGCACGAAGGCCATGAAAGCGGGTCCGCAGCTGGACAGGTCGGAGACGATCCGGGTATGTTTTTCGTCGATAACAAGCGGTTCGCTGATCGCGGCCAGGAGACCGTTCAGCTGCGCCCGGTCGGCGGCCGTTACCCGGCTGCCGTACATGCACAGCGTCGAGCCGCAGCACAAATAGTTCGTGATGCTCGGGATGACCTTGGCAATTTTGCACGGCAGCAGCTCTTCGAGCTGGTCGAGCAGCACCGGGCTCGTGATCGAGATCACCAGCTGATGCGGCTCCAGCACGCCGCGCAAATCCTCGATCACGTTTTTATATTCGTGGGGCTTGATGCATAAGAAAATCATGTCGCGTTTTTCGGCCGCTTCGCGGTTCGTAGGGACGGCACGCAGGCCGAAATGCCGGTAGGCGAGCCGCTCCGCTTTGGCAAATGTACGGTTGCTGGCCGTTATTTGCGACGGTTCGAGCGCGCCCGAGCCGATAAAGGCCTCGATTAGCAGGCTGCCCATGCTTCCGATTCCGATAAAACCGACATTCATCACAATTCCTCCCTGACGTTGCGCGTAAGGTGTCCCGGCTTTCGGCTCGAGCCGCTAATCGGGGGTACGCGCATATGGACGGATCGGCTTGATGCGTACTGCCGCCTGCTGCTTGTCGAAACCGGCGGACGCCCAAGCGCTCTTACTACAATATGCGGGGCAGCATGGCCAGATAACCCGGGTTTTGACGGAAAGAGAAGAAAAATTAACGATTTCGAATGGGAGGCTCGAACATGCAGATGTTCAACAAGCGGCTGGGCCGGCGGGATAAACCGGCGCTCATTTCACTCGTCATCCTTGCAATCGGTGCTGTCATGCTGGCCACCGCGCTGCTGCTGCAGCGGAATGCCTATGAGCCGCCCGGCTGGCAGCCGGTTAACGGGCAAGTCGCGGAGGCGCTGGAGCGGCTGGACGATGCGGGGAAAGCCGCTTCAGGCGCACTTGAAGTGCAGGAGACTGAGACCGCGGCGCAGACTGACGCGGTGAAAGCGGGAAGGAAAGCCGATGCGGGTGAGAATGCCGGCATGGGTGGGAATGCCGATGCGGATGGGAATGCCGGCACGGGTGGGAAAGCCGATGCGGGCGGGAATGCCGGCCCAGGCGTCGGAAGCGGTGCAGGCTCGGCCGCTGGCACTCAGGATGGCGCCGTCTCTGTGGGCTTGCATGAAAGCGGCCGTTCTGATCAAGCTTCTCGTGTCGGAGGGCCGTCAGGTTCCAGCGCTGCCGTCGGTGAACCTGCTGCAGGTTCCGATGGCGAGAAGTCTCCCGCGGCAGGGAACGAGGGCCGAATCGATATCAACCGCGCAGCCGAGCCCGAGCTCGACGCGCTGCCCGGAATCGGCGAGTCGAAAGCGAAGGCCATTGTCGACGAAAGGGATCGGAACGGACCGTTCCGGTCCGCGGACGATTTGCTGCGCGTGAAGGGAATCGGGCCTAAGCTGCTGGACAAAATAAAGCCCTTCATTGTCGCCGGCCCGTGAATATGCGACAATAAAAGCTGTACGCGCGAGACGACGATGAACCGGATGCTGCAGCGGGAGTCCGATTTCCGTTTGCGGTTTCTCCTAAGGCGCAGGCGGCTTTAAGGAGGAAGTTCCCCCGCGTATTTTCAATAAGGCTGCTAAAGCGTTTATTTGAAGCCGCAAACACCGGCGCTGAATGCTTTTTGCACATTTACAACTATGCTGGCAGAAGCCGGCACGCGATTAAACAACACAAGAGGAGCGTATTCGAACCGATGGCGGCACAATCGCAAGACAGCGCACGCAAGGATTGGGACACTTATTTCATGGATATCGCCTATATGGTATCAACCCGGTCGCGCTGCCCGAGAAGACATGTGGGAGCCGTGCTCGTGCAGGGAAAAAAACTGCTGGGAACGGCTTATAACGGAGCCCCGATGGGCGTGGCGGACTGCTCGGAAGCGGGCTGTATGATCGTGGAGGAAGTCGAGGTCGAAACGAGCGGCGGAGAGGAGAAAATGATCCGGAAGCAGCGCTGCATCCGGACGATTCACGCCGAGCAAAATTTGCTTCTTTTCACAGACCGGATCGACCGTGAAGGGTCGACCGTATATGTCACCGACCAGCCCTGCTGGACATGCGCCAACATGCTGGCGAACAGCGGCATTAACGAAATCGTCTATCACCGGCCCTATCCGAAGGACAGCGAGAAGGTCGCGGACCTGATGGCACAGAAAGGGATAACGTTCCGGACGCTGGCCGGCTACGAGCCGCCGGCGCAGGCGGGCATGAATGTGATTTCGTAAACACAAATCAGCAGGGCAAGCGGGGAAGAACCTCCGGCCAGCGTCTAAGATGACGCGCCGGAGGTTTTTTTGATTTAAAGGAAACTTTTCGTCAACGGAGGAACTGTTCAATGAAGCAAAGACCGCTCGTTGCATTTGCGATTTGCTGGGTGGCGGGGAGCCTGGCGGCGGCTGCGCTGACCATGACCGGGACGGTGTTTGCCGGCGTGGGATTTGCGCTTGCGCTGCTCGCGGCGGCGCTGGGCGGGCGGATCGGCCGGCCGCTCGCCTTTGCCTGCCTGGCCGCATACGGCCTCGCGGCAGGGGAACGCGCTTGGTCGGACGCGCGCAACGCGACCGCGCTCACGGACCTGCTCGCCGCCGCCGAGGCGGCGGGACCTTCGGCTGCGCCGTCTTTCCCCGCCGAAGCCGAAGGGACGATCGCGTCCGCCGTTCAAATCGACGGCGACCGCGTGCAGTTCCGCGTGACGGCGGATACCGTCCGCGTCCGGGACGAGCGGGCGCCGCGGCGGCTGGGCGGCGAGCGCCTGCTCGTACAGGTGCGGCTCGCCGAGCGGGCGGAGCTTGCCGCGGCGGCCGGCTGGCGGCGCGGCGACCGGGTCCGCGTCGCCGGCGAGCTAGAGCGGCCCGCAGGGCCGACCAATTTCGACGGCTTCGATTACCGCCGCTATTTGCGCAGCCAGCGCATCCACTGGCTGCTGAAGGCCGGCGGTGCATCGGCCGTCTCGGCGCACGCCGGCCCGCGGCTGCAGGCGGCGTCGCTGCTCGGCCTGATCGACGATGCCCGCGCATCGCTCGGCAGCCGGATGGAGCGGCTGTTCCCGGCCGAACAGGCCGGCTACATGAAAGGGCTCGTGCTCGGCATCGCCGACGACCTCGATCCCGATTTGTACCGCCGCTTCTCGCAGCTCGGACTGACGCATATTCTGGCCATTTCCGGCCTTCATGTGGCCGTTTTTCTGTATGTGCTCGGCGCGCTGCTGAAGCTGCTTCGCTTGACGCGCGAACGGACGCTCGCCGTTATGATGGCGGGAGTACCGCTGTACGTACTGCTTGCGGGTGGCTCGCCGTCCGTCGTCCGCTCGGGGCTCATGGCGGTTCTCGGCCTTGCCGCCGCTCGCATGAACCGTCTGAAGGACGGCCTGCATCTGCTCGCCGCGGCTGCGTTGTTTATGCTGGCATGGGACCCGTATATGCTGGAAAACGTCGGCTTCCAGCTGTCCTTTCTGGTGACCGCCGGCCTTATTTTGGGCGTGCCGCCGGTGCGACGGCTGTTTCCGGCGGGCGGCAGGCTGAAGCCGCTGTACGATCTCGTGGCGGTCAGCGTCATCGCGCAGGCGGTATCGTTTCCGCTAACCGTTTATTATTTCAATCAGTTCCATCTGCTGTCGCTTCCGGCGAATCTCATACTTGTGCCGTTTATCAGCTTCATTGTTATGCCGCTGGGCGGCGGAGCGCTTCTGCTAGACGCGCTGTGGCATCCGGCCGGCCGTCTGATCGCATTGGCCGCATCGGCCGCAAACGAGCTGACCTTCGGCTTAATCGAGCGGTTGAGTGCCATTCAGCCTCTTCGGCTTATATGGGCTGCACCGCCCGTCTGGTGGATTGCCGCGATGTATGCGGCGATCGCGCTGACGATCGCGTCACTCGGCCGATTTGCCGGCAGGCCGGCCGCAGCCTCCTCGAACCCGCACCAGGCGCCGGACGAACTAACGGTCCCGGCGGAGGACACAACGACCGCGCCGCTGCTTTCGCCGGCTGCGAAGCGCAGGCGGCAGCATGCCGGCGCCGCAGATCTGCGTCTCGACGCTCGCGGTACCGGCTCGGCCGGCACGCAGCCGCTACCGGCCGGACAGGAGGCTGCGTTTGCGGCGGCCGGGATAAGCGGCGCTTCGCTGAACTTGGCCCATGCAGGCGCCGACCCGATCGGCGGGACGCAGCCGTTAAGGGGCGGACAGCCGGCTGCGCCCGCAGCCGCCAAAGCGATCTGCGCCCCGTTATTCCCGGCGGTTCATCGCAAGAGCGGCATTCATCGGGCGACCGCGGCCGGCGCCGCGATCCTCCTGGCTGCGCTGCTGGTCTTCGCGTATTTCCCCGATTGGGCGAGCCGCAGCGCCTCGGTGTCGTTTCTTGATGTCGGGCAGGGCGACTCCATTCTGATCCGGTCGGCGGCCGGCAAAACGATACTGGTCGACGGCGGCGGGGCAGTCGTCTTTCGCAAACCGGACGAGCAGTGGAGGGAAAGGCACGACCCGTTCGAGGTCGGGCGCAAGGTCGTCGTGCCGCTGCTGCAGAAGCGCGGCGTCCATGCCATCGACCTGCTCGTGCTGTCCCATCTTGACAGCGACCATATTAAAGGCGCGCTGGCAGTCGTGGATACGATCCCCGTCCGGGGTATCATGTGGAACGGAACCGTTAAGCCGTCGGACGACGCCGTCCGGCTGCTGCAAGCCGCAGTCGGCAAGCGAATTCCGCTGTTCAAAGCGTCCGCCGGACAAAGCTGGAGCATGGATGCGCGCTCCCGTTTGACGGTCATCGGCGGAGCGGATGCGATTCAGCCGGCCGGACAAGAGGGAGCGGTTCCGACCGTCGAAGAGCAGAACGGCCAAAGCGTTGCGCTTCTGCTGGAGCTTTATGGCCGCACCTTTCTGTTGACGGGCGATGCCGATGCGGCCGAGGAACGGCGGCTGCTCGCCGGGCTGCCGCCGCAGTCCGGCATGGCCGTGTCTGCCGGGCCGCCGCCTCAATCCGGCGCGGCCGCATCCGCCGGCCCGCCGGCCAATCGCGGCGATGCCGCGGCAGGTGCTTCCCTGCCGCGTCAGGCCGCCGCCGGCTCGCCCGCAGGCGGCCCACCCGCCGCCGGCTCGCCCGCTGCCCGGGCGGCATCACTGCGGCCGCCGCTTCTTCCGCAGCCGCCGGTCGACGTGATGAAGGTATCCCATCACGGGAGTAAAACGTCGACGACGGCTGAGTGGCTCGCGTATTGGCATCCGCAGACGGCGGTCATTTCCGTTGGCCGGAACAACATTTACGGACATCCGAACGCCGCGGTGACCGGCCGGCTGCGGGAAGCCGGCATTCGCGTGCGCCGGACGGACACGGACGGCGAGGTGCAGTTTCGCATTGCGCCGGACGGGGGCTTGTACGTCCGAACCCGGCTGGCAAAATAACGCTCGCTAACCATGTCGATCGTTTCGGGCCCCAAATGACTTCCGCGCAATCGCATCAACCGTTTGACCCGCTTCGCCACCGGATGCCAATCCGAAGCATGCAGCCGCCAGGCATCCAACATCCGGATAACCGGGCCGACAACCTGTAGGAGCCGCTTTGACAAATCGGGGCGGCCCCGATATAATGTCAGAATGTAAACGCATTCTTTTTTTGATGTAAGCAGACAACCATGTTTACTGAGGAGGAGAGTGTATGAAAGCCGCCTTTGAGGTCCAGAATCAATACGAAGAGATCCAAATGGACATTTGTATTTTATCGGACCTTCATGCGCTTGCGCATTGGCATGTCGACGTGGAATTGGTTTACGTGATCGAAGGCGCGGTTCAAATGGGAATCAATGAGGAGCAGCGGGTTTTGCAGGCCGGCGATATCGGAATCTGCTGCAGCAACGATATCCACTTTTTCTCTTCGGAGATCAGCAATTCGGTCATCTTGATCAAATGTTTGCCTGAATATATCGATGGCTACGGAACGTGGCAAAAAAATCATATTTTCAACAGCCCGTTTATCGAGGCCAAATCCGTCGGGCAGCCGGGGGGACTTGACCGCGACGTTTACGACAACATGAAAGCGCTGTTCCACAGCCTCTTTCGGGAAATGAACGACCATCGCGATTTCTATAAGCTGTTTGCGAAAAGCAAGCTGCTCGAGCTGTGCGGCCTGATGCTGAGGCATCTGCCGAAACAGGAGTGCGAAACGAAGCGGGAGCAGAGCGACTCCAGCATCAAGCTCGTCCAGGAATCGCTGCGGTATATCGAGAAAAATGTGATGAACAACCCGTCGCTCGAGGAAATCGCCCGGACGATGAACATCAGCCCGTATTATTTTTCCCGAATCTTCAATAAGGTGATCGGCATGAATTTGAAGGCGTATCAAAACATGCTCCGCCTCAACAAGGCCGAGAACATGATCGTATGCGACAAGGCGCCGATCACCGACATTGCGTACCAGTGCGGCTTCAACAGCATTCGGACCTTCAACCGGTGCTTCCGGCTCGTGAAAGGCTATTCGCCTTCCGATCTGCGCAAGCCCGCTATTGCCGCCGCGGTCTCACAGCATTAATTTCCGCCCCTAAGTCTTCGAACGGAAATCGGCATCTGCCGGTTCCGTCGAAGGCTTTTTTTATGCGATTCAAAGTCCGTACAAACCGGGGCTTTAAACGATATGTTCAAAGCGAAATGTTTTTCAAAAAGTATCTCCATACGTACATCTGACATTCTAGGGTATATTTTTGTCATAAATCGTGAAATCATGGCATGAACCATTCAATATCATCAAAATTCAACTTTTTAATGTAAACTATATTGACATAAAATTCATACCCGCTTAAAATCATAATTAAGGTTGAAATTCGTACTAAAAATTCGATAAAATGACCTTAATCCGTTCCAAATCATTTACTTTAGTACGAAAGAGGTCCAACATGAAGGAATCCGGGACACAAAATCTTAACGCCGATCTGGACGAGCTGGATTATCGGATCGTGCAGTTTCTGCAAGACAATGCGAGGTATCCGTTTACGCAAATCGCCAAACAATTGGGGGTGACCGAACGCACGGTGCGCATGCGCGTGCAGCAGATGCAGCAGGACGGCATCCTGAGCCTGGTGGGGGTCGTCAACCCGATCAAAGCCGGCATCCGGATGCAGACGATCATCCAGATCGCGGTCGCATCGAACAAGCTCGATCACGTGATCGGGGAACTCAACGACACGGACGAGGCTAGGCTGGTCTTGTTAACGTCCGGCGAATATCAATTAATGATCGAGGTGTTTACGCGAGACAACGAAGAGCTTTCGTTATTCATCAGGGACAAGCTGCTTCGCATCGAAGGGATCGTCAAAACGAATGTCATCATGGAACTGAAGGTACTGAAATCCCGCATGAAGTTTATCCGATAGCTTGCTCCTTTTTATATCCTATCGTAAAGCGAGGTTATGTTCATGCGTACAAAAAGGCTCCAAGCGGCTTTGGCCGCGGTAGTCGTCGGCGCGATGTTCACGATGGCGGGCTGCAGCGGAGGCGGTTCCGGCAATACGGGCGCATCCGGTTCATCCTCTGCGGCTTCGGCGCCGTCATCGGCTCCGGCGGAAACAAGCGGCGCGCCGGCGGGCGGCAAAGTGCTCAATATCGGAATTAACGCCGATCCGCCCAGCCTGGATCCCTATGCTTCGTCGGCGCTTGTCGACCGGTATGTTCAAAACAGCATTTTCGATAAATTGTTCGATTTGGACAAGGACGGGAAAATCGTTCCGATGCTTGCCGAGTCTTACGAAATCAGCCCGGACGGCAAAACTTACACGCTGAAGCTAAAGCAGGGCGTCAAGTTTCAGGACGGGACGGATTTCAACGCGGATGCCGTCAAATTTAACCTCGACCGGTACGAAGAAGATAACTCGAGGCGCAAAAACGAGCTGAAATTCGTAGACAGCGTAACCGCAGTCGATGCGAATACCGTTAAAATTCAATTATCGCAGCCTTTCTCCCCGTTTCTTTCCATTCTTACGGACCGCGCCGGCATGATGGCTTCGCCAAGCGCGGTGAAGAAATACGGCGACGACTTCGTCAATCATCCTGTCGGCACCGGCCCGTACGCTTTCGTCGAGCACGTATCGGGAGATCACGTGACGCTGAAGAAAAACGACGCGTATTGGAACGGGGCGCCGAAGCTGGACGAAATCAATTACAAAGTGTTTACCGACGGACCGGCTATGGTCCAAAACCTGCGGTCGGGCCAGATTGACATCGCATCCGATTTGAACGGGGCCATCAAGCTGATTCCGAGCATCAAGGACGATACGGCTAATTTCACGATTATCTCGGAAAGCGGAATGGGCTTCCAGGGCATTCATTTGAACGTGACCAAAGGACCGTTCACGAACAAATATTTGCGCGAAGCCGTCGACCGGGCCATCGACCGGGACGCCTTCGTCAAAGTGCTGTTCGACGGTTACGCCAGCCCGGGCAATTCGCCGTTCTCGCCGGGCAGTCTCGCCTACGGGGACTCCGATAAATATGCGAAGCCGGATCCGGATGCGATCAAGGCGCTGCTTGCCAAAGGAGGGAAACCGAACGGATTTTCATTCAAATTCCAGGTCGGTACGGGAACGGCGGCCCAGCAGTTCGGCGCGGTGCTGCAAAATATGCTCAAGCCCTATAACATCACGGTCGAGCTGGAGCAGGTGGAGTTTGGCCAAATGCTTGAAAACGGGACGAACGGCAATTTCGAGGCGCTGCAGATCGGCTGGTCCGGCCGCCCCGACCCGGATCAAAACTTCTACGATTTCGTCGTGACGAAGGGCTCGCAAAACTATTCGCATTACGCCAATCCGGAGGTCGACAAGCTGGCGACCGAGGCAAGGCAGGAGCAGGACCCGACGAAACGCAAGGCGTATTACAACAAAGCGATGGATATTTTGCACGATGACGTGGAATACAGCTATATTTACCACCAAAACAACATTTTCGGCTTCTCCAAAAAAGTGACCGGCTTTACATACGTCCCGGACGGAATCATCCGCACCGCAGGGCTGGACAAGCAATAACGGAATTCACCGGAGGGAGGCGTTTCGATGGTTTTCTTCATCCGAAGACTGCTGCTGACCATACCCATTCTCTTCTTGGTGTCCGTCATGACGTTCATTTTGATTCATTTGATTCCGGGCGATCCCGCCCGAGTCATCCTGGGGCAGGAAGCGACGCCTGAAGCTTACGCAGCGCTGCGGCATCAGCTGGGCCTGGATCAGCCGCTTATCGTGCAGTATTTTCGCTGGCTCGGCGGCGTGCTGCACGGCAACCTGGGCATGTCCATCACGGACCATGTCCCCGTGTCGGCGCTGATCGCCCAGCGCCTGCCGGTCACGATCGAGCTGACGATCGGGACGTTTCTCGTCGCGGCTCTGATCGCGTTTCCCGCCGGCATATTGGCGGCCGTTCGGAAGCGGACGTGGGTCGATTACACCGGTTCGTTCGCGGCACTAGGCGGAATGAGCATTCCGAGCTTCTGGCTGGCCATCATGGCGATCATCTATTTCTCGGTAAAACATCACTGGCTTCCTTCTTCCGGGTATACGCCTCTGTCACATAGCGTTTCGCAAAACCTGATCGGCATGATTTTGCCGTGCTTCGCAACGGGCGTCCGGGAATCCGCGGTCTTGATGAGGATGCTCCGGTCAAGCTTGATTGACGTCAGCACGATGGATTTTGTGCGGACCGCAAAAGCGAAAGGCTTGGGCGAGGCGCGAATCGTCCTGGGACACGTGCTTCGAAACGCGATGATTCCCGTCGTGACGACGTCCGGACTGCTGGTTGCGGGACTGCTTGGCGGACTCGTCATTACGGAATCCATTTTCTCGATACCGGGGTTCGGCCGGCTGATCGTGGAATCCGTCTTTAAACGGGATTACGTTACCGTGCAGGGCGCCGTTCTGGTCTCGGCCCTGCTCGTCGTGATCGTCAATCTGTGCGTCGACCTGCTGTATGCCGCGATCGATTCCCGTATCAAACTCGGAAAGGCGGGAGAAGCATGAGACCATTCCGGCGATTTTTCCGTTCGGGGCTGGGCGCGCTCGGGGCCTTCATTATTTTGGCGCTGGTGTTAACCGCCGTTTTCGCCCATCAAATCGCCCCGTACGATCCGAATGCACAGGATTATAACCACATTCTCGAGCCGCCGGGCGCCAGCCATTTATTCGGCACGGACGACCTGGGCCGGGACATTTTCTCCCGCGTCATTTACGGCGCGCAAATTTCCATCAAAGCCGCCCTCATTTCCGTCGGCATCGCGATGGCGATCGGCATTCCGATCGGGCTCCGGTCCGGCTATTACGGCGGGTTCTGGGACGAGTGGGTCGTGATGCGCACCGTCGACGCCATGCAGGCCTTTCCTTTTCTCATTCTCGCGCTTGCGCTCGCGGCCGTATTGGGCTCGGGATTCGGCAACGCCATGCTGGCCATCGGCATCGGGTTCGCGCCGGCTTTCGTGCGCATTACCCGCGGTCAGGTGCTGGCGATCCGGAATCTGGATTATATCCAGGCGGCCAAAGCGGTCGGCGTCAAAAACCGGTCGATTCTGTTCAGCCACATTCTTCCCAATGCGATCAATCCGATCATCATTCAAACGACGCTCGCGATGGCATCGGCCATTTTGGCGGAGGCATCGCTGTCTTACCTCGGGCTGGGCGTCAAGCCGCCCGCGCCGTCCTGGGGGAGCATGCTGAATCAGGCTCAAAGCCTGGTGACCGCCGCTCCCTATGCGACATACTTCCCCGGGGCGGCGATCTTCATCGTCGTGCTCGGCTTTAACCTGCTCGGCGACGGACTGCAGCTTTATCTGGATCCGAAGGCCAGGAAATAGGAGGCGACCGGGATGAACGCTTTGCTTGAAATTCGGAATTTGCGGACCGCCTTCAAAACGGACCGCGGTCAAGCGGCCGTCGTGGACGGCGTGGACTTCTCCGTCGAACCCGGCGAAACGCTTGGAATCGTGGGGGAATCGGGGTGCGGAAAAAGCGTAACGAGCCTGACGATCATGGGGCTTCTACCGGAAAACGGGAAGGCGGAAGGACGAATCCGCTTCGACGGCCGGGACCTGCTCGCTTGTTCCGCCAAACAGATGCGGGACATTCGCGGGAACCAAATCGCCATGATTTTTCAGGAACCGATGACCTCGTTGAATCCGCTCCATCCCGTAGGGCGGCAAATCGAAGAATCGATTCGGCTTCACCTTAAATGGCCGAAGGACCGGGCGAAAGCCAGAGTCATCGAGCTGCTGAAAGCGGTGGGGATGCCGCGGGCGGAGGAAATTTGCCGCGAATATCCGCATCAGCTCTCGGGCGGAATGAGGCAGCGGGTCATGATCGCGATGGCCATGGCATGCAATCCGAAGCTTATTATCGCCGATGAACCGACAACGGCGCTCGACGTGACCATCCAGGCGCAAATTCTCGACCTGCTCCGCGAGCTGAAAGAAAAGACGGGAACGTCCGTGATGCTCATCACGCACGATTTGGGCGTCGTGGCGGAAATGTGCGACAGGGTGATCGTCATGTATGCGGGGCAGGTGGTGGAAGAGGCGGATGTGGCCGCGTTGTTCGAGGATCCCAAGCATCCCTACACGATAGGCTTGATGGAGTCGCGGCCCGACATCGGGAAGGACCAGGAATATTTGGATACGATTCCGGGCTCCGTGCCCATGGTTCACCAAATGCCGCATGGATGCCGGTTTGCGCCGCGCTGCAGCAAGGTTATGGAACGATGCTTGGCGGAGCAGCCGCCGCTCCGGGAACAAGGAAACCGCAAGTGCAGATGCTGGCTGTTTACGGAAGGGGACCGGACCGATGAATAACCCGCTTCTGGAAGTGAAAGGCTTAAAAAAATATTTTCCGATCAAAAAAGGGCTGCTGGGCCGCACGGCCGGTTACGTCCGGGCTGTGGACGGCGTCGATCTGCACGTGTCGGAAGGCGAAACGTTGGGCATTGTCGGCGAATCCGGCTGCGGAAAGTCGACGACGGGCAAGAGCATTCTCAGGCTGATCGAACCGACCGGAGGACAGGTTCTTTTCCAGGGCAAAGATTTAGCCAAGCTGTCGGCAGAAGAGATGCGCAAAATGCGCAAAGACGTGCAGTTCATTTTTCAAGACCCGTATGCCTCGCTAAATCCCAAAAAAAAGATCCGGCAAATCTTGACGGAGCCGCTGAACGTGCATGAAATCGGAACGAAAAGCGAGCGGCTCCGGGCGGTCGAAGAGATGATCGAGATCGTCGGCCTGAAGAAGGAATATTTGGACCGTTATCCGCACGATTTCTCCGGCGGGCAGAGACAGCGCATCGGCATTGCGCGGGCGCTCATCGTCAAACCGAAATTGATCATCGCCGACGAAGCCGTCTCAGCGCTGGATGTATCGATTCAAGCTCAAATTTTGAATCTGCTGAAGGATTTAAAAAAAGAATTTCAGTTAACGCTCATTTTCATTTCCCACGATTTGTCCGTCATCAAACATATATGCGACCGGGTGGCCGTCATGTATCTGGGGCGCGTGGTGGAAACCGCGGACAAGCGGAAGCTGTTCAGCAGCCCCGGCCATCCGTATACCAAGGCGCTCCTTTCCGCGCTTCCGGTCGCGAATCCGAAGGCGGTCAGGGAGCGGATCATTTTGCGGGGCGATTTGCCGAGTCCGGCGAACCCGCCGAGCGGGTGCGCGTTCCACCCGAGATGTCCGTCGGCCGTCGATGCGTGCAAATCGGCGGCACCCGCGCCGGCTCGAATCGGTTCCGGCCAGTACGTTTCCTGTCACCTGGTTCAAGAAGAAGCAGCTGCGGCCATAAAAATGGGTTAACCCGGGAGGAATTGATCATGGAGTTTAATCCGTCCGAATATCCGTATGCCTCAAGAAGAAATACCGTATACGCCAAAAACGGCATGGTGGCGACCTCGCAGCCGCTTGCCGCCCAAGCCGGGCTGGATATGCTCAAAAAAGGCGGAAACGCGATCGATGCCGCCATCGCCGCCGCCGCATGCCTCACGGTTGTCGAACCGACATCCAACGGCATCGGCGGCGACGCTTTCGCTTTGGTGTGGGTTAAGGACCAGCTGCACGGGCTGAACGCCAGCGGTCCTTCGCCCCGCTCGATTTCGATCGAGGCGGTGAAGCGGGCCGGCTATACGGAAATGCCGGTCTACGGGTTCATTCCCGTTACGGTTCCCGGCGCGCCGGCTGCATGGAAGGCGTTATCCGAACGATTCGGGAAGCTGCCTTTGACGGAAACACTGCGGCCGGCGATCGAATACGCCCGTCAAGGATATCCGTTAACGCCGACGCTCGGCTATTACTGGGCGTCCGCCGTCAGGCATTTACAAGCGAAAACGGCCGGCGACCCCTTTTCAAGCTGGTTCGAGACGTTTGCGCCGGAAGGAAGAGCGCCCCGGATTGGGGAGGTATGGCGGTCGCCGGGCCATGCGAGCACGCTGCAGTCGATTGCCGAGAGCGGCGCCGAATCGTTCTACCGCGGAGAGCTGGCCGAGAAAATCGACCGCTTTTCCAAGCAGTACGGGGGGTTCATCTCTGCCGCGGATCTCGCGGAATATGAGCCCGAGTGGGTGACGCCGGTGAGCGTCAATTACAGGGGCTTCGACGTGTGGGAAATTCCGCCGAACGGCCAGGGCATGGTGGCTTTGATGGCGCTCAACCTTTTGAAGGGCTTCGATTTCGCCGGGCAGGGCGACGCGGAAACGGTTCACAACCAAATCGAAGCAATGAAGCTGGCCTTCGCCGACGGACTGCATTATATTACGCAGCAAGACAAGATGACGGCGTCCGTCGAAGCGCTGCTGTCGGAGGACTATACCCTGAAGCGAAGGGCACTGATGACCGGCCGGGCAGGGTCGCCTGCGGCGGGCGAACCGCCGAAGGGCGGGACGGTTTATCTTTCCGCCGCTGACGGCGAAGGAAACATGATCTCCTACATTCAAAGCAACTACATGGGGTTCGGGTCCGGGCTTGTCGTTCCCGGCACCGGAATCGCGCTGCAAAACCGGGGGCATACGTTCTCGCTGGATCCGGGTCACAGCAACCGGCTTGAACCGGGCAAAAAAACGTACCATACCATCATCCCCGGGTTCCTGTCCAAAGACGGAAAGGCGGTCGGCCCTTTTGGCGTCATGGGCGGGTTTATGCAGCCGCAGGGCCACGTGCAGGTCGTGATGAACATGATCGATTTTCGGCTTAATCCGCAGGCGGCATTGGATGCGCCAAGGTGGCAGTGGATCAAGGACAAGACGGTCCATGTCGAAGCTTCTTTTCCGGAGCCTGTCGTCGAGGCGCTGAAGGAGAAAGGGCATCATATCGAGCGGATAACGGGGTCGGGCACCTTCGGCAGAGGCCAGATCATTTTGCGCGACGAACACGGCGTTCTGGCAGGCGGAACGGAGCCGCGTACGGACGGGTGCATCGCAGCATGGTAATAATGAGCTGATTCGTTCCGATTCGGCGGAAATGATTTTCCACGACGTATTCATGTCACTCGATTGAACGGAGGCATCGTCCCCCGTGCAAACGAAATGCTCTCCCTCCAGGCCGTCGGCCCGGAACGGCGATACGCCGTATTCCGGCCGGCGGTCTTTTTTTTGCGCGCTTTGGAAACGGTCCCATAACAAAAAATGTCCATCATTTAAGCAAAGCATGGCGAGAAAACATTCTCAGTTATGATTATAGTATGAGTTGAAGACGAAAAAGGAGGAGAAATAAATGGAATAGATTATTAAAAATTCTAGAAATCTGTCCTAATACTATTTTAAGGATGAAAAAGGGGGCGGGAATATTGGGGATTTTGAAAAAAGAAGCCATTTGTCAGATTGCTTTGGTTGTAAAAGACATTGAACAGGCGGCACGCCATTACGCCGAGCTGTTCGGCGTCGACGTTCCGCGCATCTTTCAAATTCCTCCGCACGAAGAAGCGAACACGCAGTACCGCGGCCGGCCGACCTCTACTCGGGCCAAGCTGGCCGTAATCGATCTCGGTCCGCTTGTGCTTGAGCTGACGGAGCCTGACGACGAGCCGAGCTCGTGGAAGGAATTTTTGGAAACTAACGGAGAAGGCGTGCATCATATCGGGTTTATGACGGACGACCGCGAGAAGACGATCGGTTATTTTGCGCAAAAGGGCATTCCGGTACGCCATTACGGCGAATATCCGGGCGGCAGCTACACGTTCGTGGACAGCGGCGAGCAGCTGGGCGTCATTCTCAATATTAAACACGAGCCTAAACAAGGGGGAGATCCACAATGAGAAAAACGGTATCGGTCCTGACGGCGGTTGTGTTGACGACGGGCCTGGTTGCGGGCTGCTCGAGCGGCGGCGGGGGCGGCAGCACGGGCTCCGGCACGGATACCGGCTCGACCGGCGGATCGGGCGATTCGAAGGCGGGCCGTACGCTGACCTACTGGTCCCCGTTCAGCGGCGATTCGCAGAAGTGGGATCAAGGCCGGATCGAAGCGTTTACGAAGAAAACGGGCATTAAAGTCGACGTGCAGTTTATCGCGCCCGACGGCGGCCTCTCGAACGGCAAGCTGCTGGCGGCTATATCCGGCGGCACCGTGCCCGACCTGGTGGAAACGAGCTCGCCTTCGCGAGGCTACAATTTTGCAACGGAAGACTCGTTGATGCCTTGGGACCCATATCTGGCCGACATCGGCTTCGACAGCGGCAGCCAGGCGCTTCCGGGCTTCAAGGATCTCATGAAATACGATGACAAAACGTACCTGCTGCCGCAGGACTCGAACGTACTGCTGCTGTACTACAACGTGGATATGTTCAAGGAAGCGGGACTCGATCCGGATAAACCGCCGAAAACGATCGAAGAGCTGGACCAATACGCCGAGAAGCTGACGAAGGTCGACAACGGCAAAATCGAACGCCTCGGATTTGTCCCGTGGGTCGACAGCGGTGCGGATCCGTTCACGTGGCTGTGGATGTTCGGGTCCAAAATTTACGATCCGGCGACCAAGAAGCTGGAGCTGACCGACGACAAGAGCGTCAACGTCTTCAAATGGATGAACAGCTACGCGCAGAAATACGATCCGGCAAAATTGAAATCGTTTACGTCCGGCTTCGGCGGCATGTTCTCCCCGGACCACCCGTTCATGACCGGCAAAATCGCCATGACCGTGACGGGAAACTGGTTTACGAACGCGCTGAAAATTTACGCGCCGAAGGTGAATTACAAGGTCGCGAAAATTCCGGTGCCGGCCGGCGGACGGGAAGGCGGCTCGCCGCTGTACTCCAACGTCTTCATGATCCCGAAAGGGGCCAAAAATCCCGATCTGGCGGCCGAATTCGTCAAATTCGCGCTGACGCCGGAGGTCAATATGGACAACTTCGCGCAGTGGCGGTCGATCCCGATCACCGACGACAAGTTTGACGAGGTGACCTGGACGAAAGAAGGCGACCCGATTTACAAAATCGAACGCGAAGAAGCGAAATCCGAAAATTCCGGGCATCCGGGCCTGTCGCCGGTATCCTCAGAGCTGTCCGACGCGATTACGCAGCTGATGGACAACGTCATTTACAACAATAAGGATCCGAAGCCGCTGCTGCAGGCGCTGCAGGATAAACTTCAAGCGGAAATAGATAAAGGGTAACAGGCTCTTCCGCACGCCCTGAAATTAACGGAAGTGCCAAGGAGGGCTGTATGCGACTTCAAACGGGAACCTTCATGAAAGGAATCGAAACGTTCGTTCTATATGTTGTGCTGCTTGCGCTTGCGGCCTGTTTTATCGTTCCGTTCTTTTGGCTGCTGTCGGAGTCGCTGAAATCCCCGTCGGAGCTTTTCGAGGTTCCGACGAGGTGGTGGCCGAAGACGATCATGTGGTCGAACTATGCGGACATGTTCAACTCGTTTCCATTTTTTCTTTATCTGAAAAACACGATCATCATCCTGATCCCGAATATCGTCGGCGCAGTTATATCCAACACGCTGATCGCCTACGGATTCGCCCGGCTGGACTGGAAATACCGGGACAACGTGTTCATGATCGTGCTGATTACGATGATTTTGCCGTACCAGGTGACGATGATTCCGCTGTTCATCATGTTCCACCATCTGCATTGGATCGGAACGTTTCTGCCCCTCATCGTCCCGAGCTTTTTCGGCAACCCGTTCTTTATTTTTCTGCTTCGCCAGTTTTTGCTCGGGATTCCGAAGGAGCTTTCTTACTCGGCGAAGATCGACGGCGCGAACGAATTTCAAATTTACGCCCGCATCATCATGCCGCTGGCGAAGCCGGTCATCTCGACCGTCGTCATCTTCGCCTTCCTGGGCACCTGGAACGATTTCATCGGACCGCTGATTTTCCTGAGCGACAACAAGCTGTATACGCTGTCCCTCGGCGCCCAGTCCATTATGGGGACGTACGATCCGAAGTGGAATATTTTGATGGCGCTGGGGGTTACCATGACCGTGCCGGTACTCGTAATCTTCTTCCTGCTGCAAAAATATTTCATCCAGGGCGTCGCCATGTCCGGGATCAAGGGCTAGGGAGGGCTGGCTAATGAACAAAAAAATGAACATCGCGCGAAGGGATTTTCGCAACGCCATGCTCTTCATCTCGCTGTGGATCATCGGCGTGATCGCCTTCAAGCTGTACCCGATCGTCATCTCGTTCTATTATTCGCTGACCGATTATTCCGTCGTCAAAAAATCGGAGTTCATCGGCTTCGGCAATTACAACGCGCTTTTTCACGACCCGTTGTTCTACAAATCGCTGTCGAACACGTTTTACATGATTTGTCTCGGTACCGTCTGCTCGACGGCGGCAGCAATCGCCATCGCGGTGCTGCTGAACAACAAGGGAATCAAAGGGCTTTCCTTTCTGCGGGTCGTGTTTTTTATTCCGACGCTCGTTCCGGTCGTCATCGCGAGCATCCTGTGGATTTGGCTGCTGCAGCCGGACAACGGCATCATTAACGAAGTGCTCGGATTTTTCGGTTTAACCGGACCGGTCTGGCTGGCCAGCCCGCTTTGGGCGAAGCCCGCCTTCATCCTGATGATGGTATGGAGCTCGGGAACGGCCATCATCATTTACTTGGCGGGACTGCAGGAAATTCCCGATTCGCTTTACGAATCCGCATCGATCGATGGAGCCGGCTTTTTCCGGAAAGTGTTCTCGATCACGCTTCCGCTGCTGTCGCCGGTTATTCTGTTCAACGTCGTGACATCCGTCATCGGCATTTTTCAATGGTTTGCGGAACCGCTTATTATGACGAACGGCGGGCCGGACAATTCGACGCTGTTCTATTCGCTCAACCTGTACCGTTCCGCGTTCCAGTATTTCAAGATGGGGTATGCGTCCGCGATGGCCTGGATTCTGCTCGTTATCGCCATGATCATCATCCTCATTCTGTTCAGGCTCAACAAACGCTTCGGCTATTCGGAATAAACCATGCATTCAATCGCAGAAGGGAATGGTACCCACATGGACCGCAAACCGCTTGAAACGAACACGGTTACGCAAATCGGCATTTTGGTGCACGACATTGAAAAAACGGCGAAAGCCTATTCGGAATTTCTGGGCATCGAGCCCCGTTTCGTCACGACCGGCACGTACGAGGAAGCCGAGACGGAATATATGGGCAGCCCGTCCAAAGCCAGATGCCGGCTCGCTTTCTTTACGGTCGGCCCGTCCCTGGAGCTTGAACTGCTTCAGCCGGATCACGAGCCGAGCACCTGGCGGCACGATCTCGACAAATACGGCGAAGGCGTCCATCACATCGCGTTCGTCGTCAACGGCATGAAGGAAAAAACGATGCTGCTGCAGCGAAACAACATTCCTTTGCTGCAAAAAGGCGAATATCCCGGCGGACGCTACGCTTATTTCGACGGGACCGAGCAGTTGAAGGTCGTCCTCGAGCTGCTGGAGAACGACTGAACGTAAGCCGGGCGGAACAGCCGCCGGCCGCGAAAATTCGCGGCCGGCGGCTGTTATTTTTTTCACCCCCCGGCGGATAATTGGAAGCGCCTGCGCCCAGAATAAAGCATGCCGCAACTATTCGCTTTTGGAGGTGGGCTTATGGAAACGATCTGGATTACGACGCTGCGAACGCTGACGGGCTTTTTCGTCCTGCTGATTCTTACACGCATCTTGGGAAAAAAACAATTAAGCCAAATGACGTTTTTTACATATATAACGGGAATCGCGCTTGGCAATATTGCCGGCGATATGGTCGTCCACCGGGACATTAAAATCATCGACGGCGTCGCCGGGCTGACGCTGTGGGCGCTGCTGACGATGACCATCGAATATGTCAACCTGAAATCGCCGAAGGTCCGGGTGCTGCTCGACGGCGAGCCGACCATCGTCATTAAAGACGGAAAGATCGTCAAGAAAGCGATGGCTTCGAACAAGCTGAACATGGATGACCTCTCCATGCTGCTCCGGGATAAAGACGTGTTTTCCGTGAAGCAGGTTGATTATGCGATTCTGGAGCCGAACGGAAAGCTCAGCGTGCTGAAGAAGCAGGAGGAGGAAACGGTCACCAAAAAGGATTTGAGCGTCCCGATGTCCCGCCGCTTATATTTGCCGACCGAGCTGATCGTCGACGGGAAAATCGTAGCCAAAAGCCTCAAGGAGCTGAATATCGACCGCGCCTGGCTCGAGCAGCAGATCAAATCCGGCGGCGCAAGCTCGGTGAAGGACGTCTTTTTTGCCGAATTACAGTTTGACGGAAGCGTGTTTGTCGATTTCAAAACGGACGGGCAGGGACTCGCATGAGGAAAAAGCTGACCGTTTCGCTGCTGCTGCTTCTGACATGCGCGGTCGGTTTCGGCTGCCAAAAGCCGGCGGGCGAAATGAAGGAGCAGGATTTGCAAAGGGTGCGTTCTCTTCAAGGAGGACAAACGAAAAAGGTTATCATGATTCTGGTCGATTCCCTTATGCCGAAGACGATCGATACCGGCATCCGGCAGAAGCGCCTGCCGACATTTCAGTATTTGACCGAGCACGGCCAGTATTACCGGAATATGGTCAGCTCGTTTCCCACGATGTCCGTCACGATCGACAGTTCGCTGCAGACCGGCGAATATCCGGACAAGCACCGCGTTCCCGGCCTGACCTGGTATTCGGCCGCCGAACGGCGTGTGATCAACTACGGCACGGGACCGATGGAGGTGCTGAGACAGGGGCCGGGAACGGTGCTCGAGGACGCCTTGATCAGCCTGAACGGCAAACACTTGAGCCGCCATACCCCGACCGTCTATGAAGAGCTCGCCCGGCGGGGGCTGACGTCCGGTTCGGTCAACGGCCTCATTTACCGGGGGGCGAGCGGTCATGAGCTGATTTTGCCGGCCTGGCTCCACGCGCCTTCGCACCTGCCGTCGCGCATACCGGTGAAGGGCCCGGATTTGCTGGCATTAGGTTCGCTGGCCAATCCGCTCGCGGAGCGGATCGATTTGCCGGACGGGGCAGCCGACCGGTTTGGACTGAACAACCGGTTTTCGGCCGAGACGGCGGCATATTTGATCCGGGCCGGCAAGCTGCCCGATTATCTGTTCGTCTATTTGCCCGATCTCGATCAAGAGCTTCATCGAAAAGGGCCGGGAGCGATGGAGGAGGTCGAGCGGGTGGACGGCCAGCTTGCGACGGTGCTGCAGGCTTTCGGATCGCGGGAGGAAGCGCTGCGCAAGGCGATCATTATCGTGGCGGGCGACAGCGGTATGACGCCGATCATGAGGGCGGAGAAGAAGCCGACTGTGGAGCTCGGCGCCATATTTAAAGACGACCGGCTGCTGCGGCCAGGCGAACCCGTATCGGCCCGGACGGGCTTAATCGCAGCCGTCAACGAAACAATGGCGTACGTCTATCGCATGAACACGGACAAAACGCTTCGGGCGCTGGCCGGAGAGCTTGCTGCGGATTCGCGGATCGATCTGGCGGCCTGGAAGGAACGGGGCTGGATATACGTGCTGCAGGGGAAGACGAAGAAGGAGCTGCGTTTCAAGCCGGGCGGGAAACTGGCCGACCCCTATGGGCAGAAGTGGACGGCCGAACGCAGCCTGGACGTGCTGGACGTGAAGGCCGATTCCCGGACGGGGCGGATCGCTTATGACCGTTACCCGGACGGCTTCAGGCGGTTATCCGCAGCGCTCAGCTCGCACGATGGCGATTATTTAATTGTAACCGCAAAACCAGGCTATGAGCTCGCAGACCGAAGCTCGCCGAAGCATAATGGAGGCGGCGGACACGGGGCGCTCGGCCGGGAGGAGACGCTCGTCCCGCTCCTCATTGCAGGCACCCGGCAAAAGCCGGAGCATCTCCGGATGATCGATATAAAGCCGTTCGTGCTGCGGCTGCTGACCGAGCGGCAGGATCAACATCCGGACGGAAAATAACCGGTGGAATCCGGCGCCGGATTCCGGCGGAAGTATGGACGGTTCCCTTTGGCATCTGCTAAAATAAGATTATATTATAGCGTCTAGTTTTATAATATAAAACTAATGCGATGCCAAATTGGAGAGGTGAACGAGCAATGGGGAAAATCGTCATCGTTCCGGAGCTGGAAGCGCGTCATTTGGCCCGAATCCGGGATGCCGCGCCCGGCTGGGAGCTGATCGCCGGCAAAAGTGCGCCCGGATTTATGGAGCATGCGAAGGAAGCGGAAATTATCGGCGGCTGGAATCGCGACGTGCGGGAAGCGGTTCTTCGCCCGGGCACGGCCTTGAAATGGGTGCAGAACTGGAGCGCCGGCGTCGACAGCCTGCCGCTCGACCGCTTCAAGGAGCTGGGGATTGCCCTGACAAGCGCAAGCGGCGTGCACCCGTATCCGATTTCGGAAACGATTTTCGCCATGATCCTCGGCTTTGCCCGGCAAATTCACGTTGCGGTCCGTCACCAGACGGTCCGCCGCTGGGGGCAGTACGGCGCGATGGCCGAAATTCACGGCAGGACGATCGGCATCCTCGGCGCCGGCGCCATCGGCGTGGAGACGGCGAAAGTGGCGAAAGCGTTCGGCATGCGGGTGATCGGGGTCCGGCGTTCCGGCGAGCCTGCGGAGTGGATTGACGAAATGTACGGCATGGACGGATTGAACGAGCTGCTTGGCCGCAGCGATTATATCGTCAACTGCCTCCCGCATACGCCCGAGACGTTTCACCTGATCGGAGAGGAGCAATTTGCCGCCATGAAGGACGGCGCGTTCTACGTGAATATCGGGCGGGGCAAAACGACCGATTCGGATGCCCTGCTCGCCGCTTTGCGAAGCGGGAAACTCGCGGGGGCCGGTCTTGACGTGTTCGAGCAGGAGCCGCTTCCCGCGGAGCATCCTTTTTGGGCGATGGAGAACATCATTCTCACCCCGCACAACGCGGGCAGTACGACGGCTTATTCGGACCGCGTCATCGATATTTTCGCGGACAATCTGAAAGCCTACCTGCAGCACGGAGCGCCGGCGGTTAACGTTGTGCAAATCGATATCGGATACTGAACGCGATTGAAGGAGAAGGGGCCCGCGAGGGCTCCTTTTTTATATGTACCTTTATTTTCCGAAAATTGTGATATCCAATCGGGTTATTTACGGGAGGGCGATTCGGCTGGTAATTGCCGCCTGAGCGGCGGCCGTCGCTATACGGGGTACCGATTTTCTGCTATCCTTTAATGTAGGGTTTTACGGGGTTCATCGCTAAATCTAAAATTTTTTTAAAGACATTTTAAACGAAGCTGCAACATATTCCTGCGCCTTTCCGTCAGAAAGGTTGCAAGAGAGGGGGATCCCCGTGGTAGAGCCCGGCCTGATCAAAGCGGCGCAAGCCGGCGATGGCGACGCTCTGATTTCTCTATTGCGCGAGATTGAACATCACGTATACCGGACAGCCTACTATATATTAAACAATGAGCAGGATGCCATGGACGCCGCTCAGGAGGCGCTGATCCGGATCTATACGAAAATCGGTTCTTATGAAGAAAAAGCCCAGTTTAAAACGTGGGTGCAGCGGATCGTGACGAACATCTGCATCGATAAATTCAGAAGAACCAAACCGACCGTATCGATCGACGAACACGAAATGGTGTTTCAGGACAACCATTCGGTCGAGCAAGAGGTCATGTCCGCATATGCGGTTCAGGATATTCGAAATGCGATCGACAAGCTGCCCGAGCATCACCGCGCTGTCGTGGTGCTGCGGTACTTGCAGGACTTTTCGTACAACGAAATCGCCGATTCGCTCGATCTTCCGCTTAATACGGTAAAATCTTATTTATTTCGGGCCAGACAGCAACTGCAATCGTACCTTCATGATTATCAGAAAGGCGGTGTCCGAGGATGAATTGTCAAGAGGTGATGGACTATATGCAGCGGCAGCTTGACGGCGATCTTGACGATCTTGAGACCGAGGTCTTGATGACTCATACGCGGCATTGCCCCGAATGCAGGAGGGTGTTCGAACGTCTGCAGCTGCTTAATGCCGGACTGGAAAATTTGCCGAAGGTGACGCCGAGCTACAGCCTCGTCGATGCGATTTTGCCGCGCCTCGCCGAGCTTCAGGCGGAGGGCGCGGGAAGCGGCCTGCCGGCACGGACGGAAACCGGCGAGGAGCCTCCGGCCGCAAGGGCGGGCCGCGCCGGCAAGCCGGCGCGCCGCTTGGTCAGCCGGACGACGCTCGGCGCCGCCCTCGGAGTCGCCGCGGCAGGCATTGCCGCGGCTCTGCTGATCGTCAATTATTCCGGCGGCACGCTGCGGCAGGAGTTAAGCGGGATGACCTCGACCGCCGATAAAGCGGCGTCCGATGCGGGCGCGGCTACAGGCGGAGCGGAGCTGCGGTCAGCCGATCAGAAACCTATTCTGGACGATCAAGCAGCTGCGACGAAACAGCTCGAGAAGAATTCGGATAACACTGCGAATCCGGACGGCACGGCTTCAACGAAGCGGGGTTCCGATACGCAGCGTTCGGGCGGCGGCGACGCCGCAGATTCCGGTACGGGAGACGGCGGCGCGGACACCGAACGGCATTTCGGACCGGAAGGCAATTCCGGCGCGCCCTCCTTTTCGCCCAACTATTCGACATCGGGCTCGGGCGGGCAGCAGTCTGCGTCTCCCGACGGCTCCGCTGCTGACGGACCGGGAATAACGAACGGGCCGAATAAGCCGGCGGCTCCGCCGGATGATAGCGCGCCGAAGGACGGGCAAATTTTCAGCGCCGCACGGATTACCCGGCAATGGGATTCACCTGGCGGCCGGTATAAGGCGGCTTTCGACGATTCGTCGTCGGTGCTCGGCATCGCCGACAATGAAGCGAACCAAATCACATATCAAAGTGAAGCTTTCAAAGGCGGCGTTACTGCGGTAAAATGGTCGGAGGACGGCAGGACGCTTACGTTCGAGACCAAGGACGAAAACGGGAAGACCGTCGTCCATACGGTGGACGCGGCGAACGGCACGGAAACGACGCAAATCAAATAATTCGCGGGCAGGTTTGCACACTTTCCGTGACAGCTGCGTATGGTATAGAAAACGCACGCGTCATGGACGGTGCCTCGGGCATCGTATGACCATCCCTGCAGCGGTACCATGGGCCGCCTGCGACGGATGTTTATATAGATGTTCAGGGACAAAGGGATGAAGCCTTCCGCTTCATCCCTTTGTTGCTCTTCTGCAGCTCGAACGAAAGCGAGGACAAGCGATGGACGCGAAAGCGGCGGCAAGGGAATGGAAGAACGGGCAATTTCGGCCGGTATACGTGCTGTATGGCAAAGACCGTTACCGGATGCGGCAGTTTGTGGCCGCCTTGACCGAAGCGCTGCTGCCGGAGGAGGAGCGCGAGCTCGGCGTAGTCAAATTCGATACGTCCGAGATGCCGGTCGACGAAGCGGTTGCCGAAGCGGAGACGCTGCCTTTCTTCGCCAGCCGCAAGCTGGTGGTCGTCCGCGATCAATCGGTACTGGCTGCGGCGCAGGGCCGGGAAGGCGGGAAAATCGAACACCGGACGGAGCGGCTGATCGCGTATGTGCAGGAGCCGTGCGAAAGCAGCGTCGTCGTCTTTCTCGTGATGGCCGACAAGCTCGACGAGCGCCGCAAGGCGGTCAAGCTGCTGAAGGAAAAGGATGCGCTGCTGCCGTTTCAGGAGCTGACGGAAAACGAGCTGCTGCAGTGGACCGTGCGCAGGGCGGAGGAGCAGGGACGGTCGATGAGCCGGGAAGCCGCTGAACTGCTGCTCGCCCGCACCGGCGCGAGCCTGCAGCAGCTGGCGAACGAGGTGGACAAGCTGTGCCTGTATGCGGGAGAAGGCGGCGCGGTCGGCGCGGATTCGGTCGAGGCGCTGACCGCCTCGACGGTCGAAGAGGATGTTTTCGCCCTCATCGATGCGATGGCTTCGCTGCAGGCGGACCGGGCGCTCCGGCTGTACGGCGAGCTGCTGCTGCGGCGGGAGGAGCCGATCCGCATCGCGGCGCTGATCGCCCGCCAGCTGCGGATCATGCTGCAGGTCAAAGAGCTTGAGCAGCACCGGTATTCGCCGCAGCAGATGGCGGGGCAGCTCGGCCTGCACCCGTACGCCGTGAAGCTGGCTGCCGAGAAGGCCCGCAAGTTTACGACCGCCGCGCTGGGCGCGCACCTGAACCGGCTCGCGGAACTCGACTATCAAATGAAGACCGGCCAAATCGACAAAACGCTCGGCCTCGAGCTGTTTCTGTTGTCGATGGCCGCCTGAAGGACATCCGTTAAAAGGCGCAAAAAAAGTCCTGCTCCTCCGCTTCGCCGCGGACCGGGCAGGACTTTTTATTCGAATCAGGCTTGCGCCGAAAGAGCGTTCAGCTTTTTCGCCAGACGAGATTTTTTGCGGGCAGCCGCATTTTTATGGATCAGGCCTTTGGTAACCGCCTTGTCCAGCTTTTTCGTCGCGGCTTGCAGGGCGGCTTTGGCAGCATCGACGTCTGTTGCGACAACAGCTTGGTCGGCGGCTTTCACGGCCGTGCGGAGCGCGGATTTTTGCGAAGCGTTCAAAGCGCGGCGTTTTTCGCTCGTTTTGACGCGTTTCACAGCGGATTTAATGTTTGGCATAGCATTTCACCTCCCGTAGCAAGAGAAACCCCTTAGTTAAAACACAACTTGAAACATTCTACCATGGGCATTTCCAAAAAGCAATAGCCGTCACCGGCTCAGATGCCCGCCGGCAGCGGCAGAAGCGGCTTGCGGCAAACGGCGGACGGCGCTCCGTTCGCCCGCATAATTCACTTTCCATGTTCGCAAACTAAAGCCAAACCGATGGAAGGAGCGCCCGAACATCATGGAAGAGCTTGATTTGTCGCGATTCAATGCCGGCATCGACTTGGCGCTGGAGGCTAAAGAACTGGCGGAATCCGGGGGCCAGGGCCCGATTCCGGGCGTCCGTTCCGGCACCGAGGAAGAAGACGGCATTACGATTACGCGTCTCGATATATTGGACGAACAGGGCTCGCGCGCACTCGGCAAAATGATCGGCCATTACGTGACCTTCGAGGTACCCGATCTGCGCAAGCAGGATACCGGCCTTCAGGACCGGCTCGCCACCAGATTCGCCCAGGAATTCGCTTCGTTTCTGGAACGCATCGGGGTTGACAAGAACGCGAATATTTTGATCGTCGGACTGGGCAACTGGAACGTGACGCCCGACGCCCTAGGCCCACTCGTCGTCGAGAATGCGCTGGTCACGCGGCATTTCTTCGAATTGATGCCCGATCAGGTCGCACCCGGATACCGCTGCGTCAGCGCCGTTGCTCCGGGCGTGCTCGGCATCACCGGCATCGAATCGAGCGAGATCGTGCAGGGTATCGTGGACCGGTCGAAGCCCGACCTCGTCATCGCCATCGACGCGCTTGCCTCCAAGGCGCTCGAGCGGGTCAATACGACGATCCAAATCGCCGATACCGGAATTCATCCGGGCTCGGGCATCGGGAACAAGCGGAAAGGGCTGACGAAGGACATCCTCGGCATCCCGGTCGTCGCCATTGGAGTTCCGACGGTCGTCTATGCCTCAACGATCGTCAATAATACGATCGAGCTGATGAAGAAGCATATCCAGGCCCAGAACGGCAATACCGACCATATATTCGGCCTGATCAATCAAATGCCGGAGAACGAACGGCTGCAGCTCGTCCGCGAAGCGCTCGGGCCGCTCGGCTACGACCTGCTCGTCACCCCGAAAGAAATCGACCAGTTTATCGAAGACATCGCGAACATCGTGGCAAGCGGACTGAATGCCGCGCTCCATGAAGCGGTGGACAAATCGAACGTAGCCGCCTACACGCATTAATCCGCCGTTCATGAAAAGAGGCTTCCCGCGGGAAGTCTCTTTTTCTATGAAAGCCGCTTTCTATGAAACTTTCGGTTCTATGGATTCCGATCCTCTCATAAAGTGATAACAGCTTGTTTAAGAGAAAGCGCACCGATGGGAGGAACGCTTGGAAATGAAACCTGTCGTAACCTGGAATTTGCGAAACGGCAGCCGCAGGCTTCGCGAGCTGCTCGTGACGGGACGCACCTTTGTTTTATTATCCGTCTTATCGATGTTTATGGTGCTTGTAATCGGAATCGGCGCGATCGTGCAGCAGAACGCTGCCGGTACGCCGGTCTCGTCGATGAAAGGACTCGCCGCAGCATTGTCAAGCAGCTTGTTCGGACGGATGCTGGCGATGGAGATGCCGGCGGCGGACGACGGCAAGGGCGGCGCGCAGCCGTCGGGCAAGCAGCTCGGCGCATTTCTGGTGCGGATGCTGACGGACGTCAACGTCTCCGATCCGAAAAGCCTGCTTGCGCGCGAATACCCCGGCATGGACGGCGGCGACCGGACGGTACCGCTTACCGCGGACGCGGGAACGCCGCCCGAAGACCGCGAGCCGGCCGGCGGTCCGGCAGCGGGCGAAACGCAGGGTGGAGCAGGCGGAGCGGAAAAGGAAGGAACCGGCGTGAAGCCGCAGGCGGATTCGACCGGAGGAGCGAAGGACGGCTCTTCCGAATCGCCTCAGAGTGGGGGAGCGCAGGACGGTACCGGCAAACCCGCCGGTCCGGCAGCCGGCGGGCAGGAGGCGGGCCACTCGGCCGCTCCGACGACGGCCGGCCGCGATGTCGTGTTCATTTACCATTCGCATAACCGCGAATCGTGGGCGCCGGAGCTGAAAACGAACAGCAGCGATCCGACGTCGTCCACCATCAACGTGACCCTGCTCGGCAAGCGGCTGGCGGAGGAGCTGAACGATGCCGGCATCGGGACGCTGCATTCGTCGACGGATTATTCGAGCACGATCAAAAATTATATGTGGGTGCTTTCCTATAAATATTCGAAAAAAACGGTCGAAGAGGCAATGGCATCGAACAAAGATTTGAAGTTTTTCTTCGACATTCACCGCGATTCGCAGCACCGCAAATATACGACGGCGACGATCAACGGCAAATCTTACGCGCAGGTCTTCTTCATCGTCGGCCACGCCAACCCGAACTGGCGCAAAAACGAAGCGTTCGCCGAAGAAATCGACGCGGCGCTCAAGAAAGAGTATCCGGGCATCTCGCGCGGCATCTGGGGCAAAACGACGGCGACCGGCAACGGCGAGTATAATCAGTCCGTCTCTCCGGACAGCGTGCTGATCGAAATCGGCGGCATCGACAATACGCTGGAGGAATCGTACCGGACGGTCGATGCGCTGGCCAAGGTGATTTCGAAGATTTACTGGAATGCGGAGAAAGTGAGCGTTCCGAAAACGAATTTTTCCAGCTGAATCGCGTATCGGACGGTCTCGGGCGGAAATACTGGCGATAGGAAGATTCGGAGAGATTATAAGGAGGAAAAGCGATATGCGGCGTCAATCGTTTAAAATGGCGATGATCGGGGGCGTCGTGGCGCTCATCGTGCTGTTCGGCATCGATATTGCAACCAGCGGCGTCCAGCGGATCAACGGGCCTTTCGGCAGCGACGGGGCGCTGCCCGTAAACCGGACGGGCTATGACCCCGATGGGGGATGGACCTATCCGCCGTCAGGGCAGGCCGGCAGCGGCGATCATGCAAACGACGGCCTTTACGGCGGACAGCCGGGCGGCGGATATGCCGGAGGCGGTTACGGCGGTTCGCAGGCCGGCGCTTACGGGCAGTACGGCGGCGATGACGGATGGCGATCGCTGCCCGAAAATTCGGATGCTTACGGGCAGCAGCCGCCCCGAAGCGTCGCCGAAGCCGAGCGCAGCCGCTGGAGCGGCGGCCGGACGCAGCAGCCGGAAGCGGCGCAGCAGCAGCCGCCCGCACCGCAAAACGAACGGCTGCCCGGGCTTCCCGATACGCGGCGCGATTCGTCGGTTAACAAGCTGGCCGACGGCGCGGCCGGTCTGCTGCAGTCGGTATCGAGCGAAGGGATCCGTTTTATCGTTTCGTTCTTCGATTCGATTACGGATTGATGACCACCCCCCGAACTGATATAATTACGGAATGGCTGGCAATATGGATCTTTGTGGGGGTTAGGCATGGCGGACGTACGCGACCGACAGAATAGAATCAGGAACTTTTCGATTATTGCCCATATCGATCACGGCAAATCGACTTTGGCCGATCGAATCTTGGAATATACGGGCGCGCTGTCCTCCCGGGAAATGCAGGACCAGGTGCTCGACCAGATGGATTTGGAGCGCGAGCGCGGCATTACGATTAAGCTGCAGGCCGTTCGGCTCGTCTATAAGGCGGACGACGGCGTGGAATATATATTGAACCTGATCGATACGCCGGGACACGTCGATTTTACGTATGAGGTTTCGCGAAGCCTGGCCGCCTGCGAAGGCGCGCTGCTCGTCGTGGACGCGGCGCAGGGCATCGAGGCCCAGACGCTGGCGAACGTTTACCTGGCGCTGGACAACAACCTGGAAATTTTGCCGGTTATCAATAAAATCGACCTTCCGAGCGCCGAGCCGGAGCGCGTCAAGCAGGAAATCGAGGACGTCATCGGCCTCGACGCAAGCGAAGCGGTGCTGGCTTCCGCGAAGGCGGGCATCGGCATTAAAGACATTTTGGAGCAGGTCGTCTCGAAGGTGCCGGCGCCGGCGGGCGATCCGGACCAGCCTCTCAAGGCGCTTATTTTCGACTCGCATTACGACGCATACAAAGGCGTCATCGTATACGTGCGCGTGGTGGACGGCAGCATTCGGGCGGGAAAAAAAATCCGCTTCATGGCCACCGGAGCGGAATTCGAGGTTATCGAGGTCGGCGCGTTTATGCCCCGCATGGGCATCGTGGACGAGCTGGCGGTCGGAGACGTCGGCTTTATCGTGGCGGGCATCAAGAACGTGAAGGATACGCGCGTCGGCGACACGGTGACGGAAGCGAAGCGTCCCGCCCCCGAGCCGCTGCCGGGCTACCGGAGAATCAACCCGATGGTATTCTGCGGCCTATATCCGATCGAAACGCAGGATTATAACGATTTGCGCGACGCGCTCGAGAAGCTGGAGCTGAACGACGCCTCCCTGCGCTACGAGCCGGAGACGTCGTCGGCGCTCGGCTTCGGCTTCCGCTGCGGTTTTCTCGGGCTGCTGCACATGGAAATCATTCAGGAGCGGATCGAACGCGAGTTCAATATTCCGCTCATAACGACTGCGCCGAGCGTTATTTACCGCGTCACGCTGACGAATGGGGATACCATTGAGATCGACAACCCGTCCAACTATCCCGAGGTCGGCAAAATCGAGTACGTCGAGGAGCCGTACGTGAAGGCGGCCATCATCGTGCCGAACGATTACGTCGGCGCCATCATGGAGCTCTGCCAGAACAAGCGCGGCGAGTTTATCAATATGGAATATTTGGACACGAACCGCGTTACGATCACGTACGATATCCCGCTGTCCGAAATCGTCTACGATTTCTTCGACCAGCTCAAATCGAGCACGAAGGGCTATGCGTCGTTCGACTACGAGCTGTCCGGCTACCGCCAGTCGAAGCTGGTGAAGATGGACATCATGCTGAACGGCGAACAGGTCGACGCCCTGTCGGTCATCGTTCACCGCGACCGCGCCTACCAGCGCGGGCGGATCATTTGCGAAAAGCTGAAAGAGCTTATTCCGCGTCAAATGTTCGAGGTACCGGTGCAGGCTTCGATCGGTCAGAAGGTCATTGCCCGCGAGACGGTCAAGGCGATGCGCAAGAACGTCCTCGCCAAATGCTACGGCGGCGACATCAGCCGGAAGCGCAAGCTGCTGGAGAAGCAGAAGGAAGGCAAAAAGCGGATGAAGCAGGTCGGCAGCGTCGAGGTGCCGCAGGAAGCGTTTATGGCGGTGCTGAAAATCGACGAAGACTGATTCGTCGGTCGGGCCGGTGCCGTACCGTGCAGGACGGGCATCGGACGAGCCTGTGCCGTGTGCCGTTTCGGCCGGGCGACGAAACAACGCGAGGGAGCCGCGGGCTCCCTTTTCGCTTTTGTGCCAGGCGCGCCGCCGCCGCTCAAAAATTGAAGCGCTGATGTTGACATGCGCAGCCGAGCGGCAGAAGCCGGTTGTCTTACCCTATCACGATTCCGCAGGAGGTGACCCAAGATGCTGATGCACGCCCCGCGCGCTTTATATATTCACATCCCGTTTTGCACGAACAAGTGCCATTATTGCGACTTCAACTCCTATGTGCTGAAGGGCCAGCCGGTGGACGATTATTTGGACGCCCTGGAGCGCGAAATGGAAATCACCGTGTCCGTGCTGCCGCCGGACGACATCCGCACGGTCTTCGTCGGCGGAGGGACGCCGACGGTGTTGACGCCGCCGCAAATGGAGCGGTTCCTGAAGGCGGTTCGGGCGCATTTTCCGATTGCGGACGGCGCCGAGTTTACGATGGAGGCGAATCCGGGCACGACCGACCCGGAGAAGCTGGCGGCGATGCGAGCCGGAGGGGTGAACCGGATCAGCTTCGGCGTTCAGTCGTTCGACAACGGGCTGCTGGAGCGGATCGGACGTATACACAACGTCGACGATGTATACCGCTCGATCGGGAACGCCCGCGAAGCCGGCTTTGACAATTTATCGATCGACCTCATGTTCGGCCTGCCCGGCCAGACGGTCGGGCTGCTGTCGGACAGCGTGAACCGCGCGCTGGAGCTGGAGCTGCCGCATTATTCGCTTTACGGGCTGAAGGTGGAGGAGAATACACTTTTCCATGCGCTTTACGAGCGCAATGAGCTGCCGCTGCCTTCCGAGGATGACGAGCTTGCGATGTATATGCTGCTGATCGATAAGCTGACCGCCGCCGGCTTCCGCCATTACGAAATCAGCAATTTTGCAAAACCGGGCTATGAAAGCCGGCATAATACGACCTATTGGCGGAACGAGCCTTATTATGGAATCGGAGCGGGCGCCCACGGCTATGCCAAGGGCGAGCGTCATATCAACGTCAAAGGCGTACAGCCCTATATCGATAAGGCCCGGATGCAGCTGCCGAGACTCGAAACAAATCCTGTCAGCGAAGAGGAAGCGATGGAGGATTTTATGATGGTCGGGCTGCGGCTGCTGGACGGCGTCAGCGGCGAAGCGTTCGCCGGGCAGTTTGCGGGGCAGGCGATCGAGGACGTCTTCGGCCCGCAGCTGCGGAAGCTGCTCGCGGACGGACTGCTTGAGCGGACCGGCGCCCCCGGCGGGGGCTACCGGCTCTCAAAGCGGGGGATCCCCCTCGGCAATGAAGTGTTCGGGGCGTTTATCGGGGAATAGGCGCGTGCCGGGGAAGCCGTAATGCGCGATCTGCAAGGAATGACCGGATGCTTTGCCGGGAAAAAAACTATTGTGCGTCTGGTCGAGCTGATGTATATTTATACGTATTACTCTATTAATCATGCATCGGGGAGGTAAGGAAGCGTGGAGGCGGTATGCAGAAAGGCGACGCCTGAAGACGTCGATATACTAACGCAGTTGATAGCGGGTTACGCCGAAAAGGGTGTCATGCTGCCGCGTTCGCGCGAGACGCTGTCCAGACAGATCGATACGTTCGTCGTCGCCGAGCTGGACGGCGAGGTCGTCGGATGCGGCTCGCTGTGCAGGCTCGGAGCGGAACTGGTTGAAATTCGTTCGCTCGGCATCACGGAAAAGCACAAGGGCGGCGGCATCGGCAGCAAGCTCGTCGATTTTCTGATCGAGGAAGCGAGAAGACAGGAAATTCCGAAGGTGATGGCCCTCACCTATGCCGTTCGTTTTTTCGAGAAAAACGGCTTTGAGGTCGTCAATAAGGATATCTTTCCGGAGAAAGTTTGGACCGACTGCGTCAACTGTCCCAAGCAGCATTGCTGCGATGAAATAGCCGTCCTGAAAACGCTGAACTGACTTGACAATGGGCAAGTCAGTTTGGTATTTTTGTAGTAATGATTAGCACTCAACGACCCCGAGTGCTAACGAGCGCAGACGAAGGATCGACTGACATGCGAGCCTTTCAGCGGTACGTATTGGAGGGAACAGCGATGTTAACCGAACGCCAACGCATGATTTTGAACGCCATCGTCGACGATTACATCCGCTCTGCCGAGCCGGTCGGCTCGCGCAGCATTTCCAAACGCGGCGATGTCGCTTACAGCGCTGCGACCATTCGTAACGAAATGGCGGATCTCGAGGAGCTCGGCTTTTTGGAGCAGCCGCATACGTCCGCGGGGCGGATTCCGTCCATTAAAGGGTATCGGTATTACGTCGATCATCTGGTGAAGCTGGGCGAGGTGACCGAGCGCGATCTGCAGACGATCCGCTCCTTTTTTGCGGAAAAAATGAATCAGCTCGAGCACATCATCCAGCACGCTGCGATGATTCTTTCCAATATGACCAATTATACGTCCATCGTGCTCGGGCCGGAGACGTTTACGAACACGCTGAAGCATTTCCAGCTTGTGCCGATCAGCGAAGACGCGGCGGTGGCGATTATCGTGACCAACACCGGACATGTCGAAAACCGGACGGTTACGATTCCGCCGGATATCGGCATGTCGGACATGGAGCGGGCGGCCAACATTTTGAACAAAAAGCTCGCCGACGTTCCGATTGCTCGCCTGAAGTCGAAGCTGTACTCGGAGGTCGGCCGGGAGCTGGGACGCTATATCGACGGCTGCGAGCATCTGCTTGATATGCTCGGCGATGCGCTGAGCGGCGAGGACGAACACCGCGTCTTCCTGAGCGGCACGACGAACATGCTGAAGCAGCCCGAGTTCAAGGACGTCGAAAAGGTGAAAACGCTGCTCGACCTGCTGGAGGAGACGCCGACCTTGATGCGGATGTTCGCGTCCGTGCCGAGCGGCATCCAGGTGCGCATCGGCACCGAGAACGAACATGATGCGATCGCGAGCTGCAGCGTGATCACCGCTACGTATTCGATCGACGGGCAGTCGCTCGGCACGATCGGCATTTTGGGCCCGACGCGGATGGATTACGGCAAGGTGATCAGTCTGCTCGACGTGCTTTCCAAAGATATGGCCGTCCTGCTTGGACGATGGTACAAATGAACGATGAATTCGAGGAGGTGAACCTTTCCGTGAGCGCAAACGAACAACAAACGGCCGAGGAACATAAAGATGAACAAACAGAAGCCCGCGAGGAAGAAGCCGTGCAGGAGCACGACCGGATTTCGGAACGGGAACCGGCCGGCGGGCAGGCGGAGAAGGTTTCGGATGCGGCGGAGGAGGACCCGCGCGTCGCAGAGCTGACGAAGCTGGCTGAGGATAACCACCAGCGGTACTTACGCGCCCAGGCGGATTTCGATAATTTCCGCCGCCGGACGATGAAAGAGAAGGAAGAGCTTGCGAGCTACGCCTCGATGAAGCTGCTTGGCCAACTGCTGCCGGTCGTCGACAATTTCGGCCGTGCGCTGGAAGCGGGCCGCAGCGGCGGCGATTTCGACGCGTTCGCCAAAGGGGTGGACATGATTTTCCGCCAGCTGGAGCAGGTGCTCGAGCAGGAGGGATTGAAGCCGATGGATACTGTCGGCCAGCCGTTTAATCCGGAGTTCCACCAGGCCATCATGCAGGTGGAATCCGAGGAGCACGAAGAAGGCATCGTTGTGGAGGAAGTTCAGAAGGGCTATATGCTGAAAGATAAAGTGCTGCGTCCCGCCATGGTCAAAGTCAGCGGCTGAACGGCGCAGCTTCCCTATATCGGCTCGACATTACGATAGTTTGAGGAGGACTCCTAAATGAGCAAAGTAATCGGTATCGACCTTGGAACGACCAACTCCTGCGTAGCGGTTATGGAAGGCGGCGAAGCCGTCGTAATCCCGAACCCGGAAGGCAGCCGCACGACGCCGTCCGTCGTCGGCTTCAAAAAAGACGGAGAGCGGATTGTCGGCGAATCGGCCAAACGGCAGGCGATTACGAACCCTGACCGCACGGTCATTTCGATCAAACGCCATATGGGCACGAATCATAAAGAAACGATCGACGGCAAAGAATATTCGCCGCAGGAAATTTCGGCCATGATTTTGCAGAAGCTGAAGTCCGATGCGGAAGCGTACCTGGGGCAAACGGTGACGCAAGCCGTTATCACGGTCCCGGCGTATTTCAACGACAGCCAGCGCCAGGCAACGAAGGATGCAGGGAAAATCGCCGGTCTTGAAGTGCTGCGCATCGTCAACGAGCCGACGGCGGCCGCGCTCGCATACGGCCTCGAGAAGTCGGAGGACCAGACGATCCTCGTCTACGATCTCGGCGGCGGCACATTCGACGTTTCGATTCTCGAGCTCGGCGACGGCTTTTTTGAAGTGAAAGCGACGAGCGGCGACAACCGGCTCGGCGGCGACGATTTCGACCAGGTGATCATCGATTATCTCGCAGGCGAGTTCAATAAAGAGCACGGCATCGACCTGCGCAAGGATAAAGCGGCGGTGCAGCGCCTGAAGGATGCGGCCGAGAAAGCGAAGAAGGAGCTGTCCGGCGTACTGACGACGACGATTTCGCTGCCGTTTATTACGATGGTCGACGGCGTGCCGCAGCACTTGGAAATGAACCTGACCCGCGCCAAATTTGAAGAGCTGTCCGCTCCGCTCGTCGAACGCACGCTCGGTCCGACGCGCCAGGCGCTCAGCGACGCCGGCCTCAGCTCCGGCGATATCGACAAGGTTGTGCTCGTCGGCGGTTCCACGCGGATTCCGGCGGTACAGGACGCGATTAAGAAGCTGATCGGCAAAGAGCCTCATAAAGGCGTCAACCCGGACGAAGTCGTCGCGCTCGGCGCCGCGGTGCAGGCCGGCGTATTGACCGGCGACGTGAAGGACGTCGTGCTCCTCGACGTCACGCCGCTGTCCCTCGGCATCGAAACGGCTGGCGGTGTGTCTACAAGAATGATCGAGCGCAACACGACGATCCCGACCAGCAAGTCGCAAGTTTTCTCGACGTATGCGGATAATCAGCCGAGCGTCGAAATTCACGTCCTGCAGGGCGAACGTCAAATGGCGGCCGACAACAAAACGCTCGGGCGTTTCATGCTCGGCGATATTCCGCTTGCACCGCGCGGCGTGCCTCAAATCGAGGTCACGTTCGATATCGACGCCAACGGCATCGTCAACGTATCCGCGCTCGATAAAGGCACGGGAAAGAGCCAGAAGATTACGATCACGTCCTCGAGCGGCCTGTCGGATCAGGAAATCGACCGTATGATGAAGGATGCGGAGCTGCATGCCGAGGAGGACCGCAAGCGCCGCGATCTCGTCGAAGCGAAAAACAATGCCGACCAGCTGGTCTATTCGGTCGACAAGACGATCAAGGACCTGGGCGACAAAGTCGACGCCGGCGAAGTCGCGAAAGCGAACGACGCCAAGGAAGCGGTCAAGAAGGCGATCGAGAGCGACGACATCGAGCAGATTAAGAAAGCGACGGAAGAGCTGACGCAAATCGTGCAACAGCTGTCCGTTAAGCTTTATGAGCAGGCGCAGGCTGGAGCGCAGGGCGAACAAGGCGCGGAAACGGCTCAAGGCGGCGAAGCGAAGAAAGACAACGTTGTGGATGCCGATTACGAGGTCGTCGACGACAAGAAATAAACACGTTGGAACAAGCGAAACGGCGCGCCGTCCGAAGGTCGGACGGCGCGGCCGTTTTTCGCGTGTAATCAGGGACGGCAATAAGGAGACGGGGTGACGGATTTGGCAGACAAGCGGGACTACTATGAAGTGCTGGGCGTCGGCAAGGACGCTTCCGGGGAAGATATCAAGAAAGCGTACCGGAAGCTGGCGCGTCAATATCATCCGGACGTCAATAAAGAGCCGGATGCGGAAAATAAGTTTAAGGAAGTAAAAGAAGCGTACGATACGCTGAGCGACGACGGCAAGCGGGAGACTTACGACCGTTACGGTCATGTCGATCCGAACCAGGGCTTCGGAGGCGGCGGAGGAGCCGATTTCTCCGGCGGCTTCGGCGATATTTTCGATATGTTTTTCGGCGGCGGCGGCCGGCGGGACCCGAACGCGCCGCAGCGCGGCAACGATTTGCAGTACACGATGACGATCGAATTCAAGGAAGCGGTATTCGGCAAGGAAACGGAAATTACGATTCCGCGCACCGAAACGTGCGACACGTGCCGCGGCTCGGGCGCCAAGCCGGGAACGAAGCCGGAAACGTGTTCGGTCTGCCGGGGTACCGGCCAGCAGGAGGTCGTGCAAAATACGCCGTTCGGCCGCATGGTCAACCGGCGCTCCTGCTCGAACTGCGGCGGCAGCGGCCATATCATCCGCGACAAATGCGGTACGTGCCACGGCTCCGGCAAAGTAAAGCGGCAGCGTAAGCTGAACGTCCGCATCCCGGCCGGAGTAGACGACGGCGCGCAAATCCGCCTGTCTGGCGAAGGTGAAGGCGGCATGCGCGGCGGTCCTTCCGGCGACCTGTATATTGTGATCCGCGTCAAGCCGCACGATTTCTTCGAACGGGAAGGCGACGACATTTATTGCGAGGTGCCGCTGACGTTCGCGCAGGCTGCGCTGGGCGATGAAATCGAAATTCCGACGCTGAGCGAGAAGGTGAAGCTGAAAATTCCGGCTGGCACGCAGACCGGCACTTTTTTCCGGCTGAAAGGAAAAGGCGTTCCTCGGCTGCGCGGTTACGGTCAAGGGGATCAGCACGTCAAGGTGACCCTCGTGACGCCGACGGGCCTTTCCGAGGAGCAGAAGGACCTGCTGCGCCAGTTTGCCGGAATCGACGGCGGGCAGTCGGCGCAGGAGCAGCACGAAACGATTTTCGACCGGATGAAAAAAGCGTTTCGCGGCGACTGACGGCATAGTTTGCGGCAATCTTGCCCATCCTATTCTTCGTAACCGGGCGTTTAACCGCCTGCAATCGCGAAGGAGGAAGTTCGGATGGAACGAGAACCGAAACGCAGCGACCCCTTGCCGGTCGCCAAAAACGAGGATATCGAGTTTTCCGAAGCGCTGGCGGATAAGGACGATCAAGAAGCCGAGCGCCGCGCCGCCGCTGCGGATTCCCGCGCGGAGCGGGAATAGCGAAGGAGGGACCGGCAGTGGCGGCCCGAATTCGCGCGACCTTTCCCGACGTCCTCGGAGCCCGCGAGGCGGAGCTGAAGCTGCAGGCGCTGCGCGCGCAGCAGGTGGAAGGCGACGGCGCGGCGCTGACGGCAACCGTTGACGAGGAGCTGCTCAGCCGGGCGATATATCTTATCCGCCAGACCGGCGGACAGCCCGAGCTTTAGACCCGGAAGCCCATTGTACGTATAAGACTCTGCACGACCGGTCAGCCGGGAATCCGGCAGCGGCAGCGGAGTCTTTTTTGTGTTCTTTCCACGATCTGGTGTAAAATAGACGTCATAATATTGGTGCAGAAATTTGCGGGGGGCGCTAGCGTCGTGAAATGGCATGAACTGACGATCCGGACAACGGAAGAATCGATCGAGATGATCACGAACTTTTTGCATGAAATGGGCGCCGGCGGCGTATCCATTGAAGAATCGGGCACGCTGAACAAACCGCGCGATACGTCGCTCGGCCAATGGTACGACGTGCCGCTGAACGATATTCCGGAGGGCCAGGCGGTCATTAAAGGATATTTTGCCGAAGAAACCGTCATGGACGAGCTTGAAGCGCAGCTGCGTCCCCGGATCGAGGAGCTGCGGGATTACGATATCGACCCCGGCGAGTACGAGCTGTCGCGTCAGCTGGTCGACGACGAGGACTGGGCGACGGCGTGGAAACAATATTTTAAGCCGATTCGGGTGTCTGAGCGGCTGACGATCAAACCGACCTGGGAAAATTACGCGCCTTCGCAGGAGGAGCTTATAATCGAGCTCGACCCGGGCATGGCGTTCGGCACCGGAACCCACCCGACGACGGCGCTGTGTCTGCAGACGCTGGAGTCGGTCATCCGCGGCGGCGAGGATATGATCGACGTCGGCACGGGCTCGGGCATTTTGGCCATCGGCGCCGTCCGGCTCGGCGCGCGCCGCGTGCTGGCGCTTGATCTTGATCCGGTTGCGGTCTCGTCGGCAGCGGAAAACATCAAGCTGAACGGTTTGGAAGCGGACATCCAGGTGCGGCTGAGCGATCTGCTCGGCGTTCTCGGGCGGAGCGCCGAAGGCGATACGGACGAAGCTGATACGCTCCATGTGAGCGTACCGGTCGACCTGATAGTGGCCAACATATTGGCCGAAATCATCCTGCTTTTTATCGACGACGTATACACGGCGCTGAAGCCGGGCGGCATCTATATCGCTTCGGGCGTTTACAAGAACAAGGAGCAGGGCGTAGCGGCCGGGCTGGAAGCGGTCGGCTTCGTTATCGAAGAGCGCCGCCGCGACGAGGACTGGATTGCCTTCGTGGCGAGGAAGCCCGAGCGCACGGAAGCATAGAGGGCCGGCGGAAGCGAGTTTTTTACTCGCAAAGATGCTGGTTCAAGAAGTATCGCAAAAACTTAAGCGTAAGCTCCCGAAGCGAGTTTTGTTTCGTAGCTAATCGTGGAAGCCCTGCTCCACAAAACTTATGGCGTATGCTTCCGAAGCGAGTTTTGTTTCGTAGCTAATCGTGGAAGCCCTGCTCCACAAAACAAATAGTTTATGCTTCCGAAGCGAGTTTTGTTTCGTAGCTAATCGTGGAAGCCCTGCTCCACAAAACTTTTAGGAGGCTGAGAAGTGTCCAACTTACTCTGGTATCCGATCCGGGATTTGCCTTTTATTTTTCTCGTCATTATGATCGCTTTTACGGTTCATGAATTCGCGCATGCATACAGCGCCTATAAATTCGGCGACCGGACGGCGTACGAGGCGGGGCGGGTGACGCTGAACCCGCGCGTGCATTTGGACATTCTCGGCACCATATTGCTGCTGATCGGCGGCTTCGGGTGGGCGAAACCGGTGCCGGTCAATCGCGGGCGCTTCAAGCGTCCCCGGCTGATGGGCATTATCGTTTCCGCCGCCGGACCGGTCAGCAACCTGCTGATCGCCGCTCTCGGCATACTGGCTGTGTACGTGCTGAACGATGCCGGTTTGCTCGATGCCGGCTCGGTCGGCGCGCATAAGGCGATCGTTCATTTTTTGTATTATTTGATCACGATCAACCTGGTGCTGTTCGTCTTTAACCTCATCCCCATCCCGCCGCTCGACGGCTACCGGATCATCCAGGATCTCGTGCCGCTGTCCGTCAGGTACAAAATGGACCAGAACGCGCACTGGGGCATCGTCATTTTTCTGATGATTCTGTTCATCCCGCAGCTGCGCGAGGTCACGCTCGACCCGCTGTTTGCAAGGACGGCGAACATTTGGGGAGGCCTGGGCGATTTTTACGGGCTGTTCTTCAGACCGGTCGATTGGGGGCAATTTTTTCTAGATGCCGCGATGTAAGACGGCCTTTGGAAAAAGTTTAAAATGCTGGCGAAGCGGGAATAAAACGTGTATGATGAAGGTTGGGGCTTTTTTGCGTACTCCTTGCGAAAAAGCCGACTTTAATGCGAAGGATCAGCGTGATGCAACGATATTTTGTAGCGCCGGACCAGTTTGAAGGCAGCCGTGTCGTGCTGACCGGCGACGATGCCCGCCATGCGCTGCGCGTGATGCGGATGGAGCCGGGAGACCGGTTCATCGCCAGCGACGGCGCAAGCCGGGAAGCGGTGGCTGCCGTTACGGCCGCGGATAACGGACGGGTGGAGGCGGAGATCATATTCGAGCTCCCGATGGACGGTGAGCCGAAATGGCCGGTGACGGTGGCGCAAGCATTGCCGAAAGGCGATAAAATGGAGCTTGTCATTCAGAAAGGCACGGAAATCGGAGCCGCGGCGTTTGCGCCGTTTCAGTCCGAACGGATGATCGTGCAGTACGACGACAAGAAGGAAGCGAAGCGTCTCGAACGCTGGAGCAAAATCGCCAAGGAGGCCGCGGAGCAGGCGCACCGCAGCCGGATTCCGGCGGTTGAGCCGGTGCGAACGTGGCGCGAGCTGACCGCATCGATGGCAGCATACGATTTGGTGCTGTTTTGCTATGAGAAGGAAGGGGGATCCGGCGGCACGGGGCTTCGCGAAGCTTTGAACGCGTTTCGGAAAGAACGCCTGGCTGCAGGCGCAACGGAACGCGGACTCCGCGTCATGCTCGTCGTCGGACCGGAGGGCGGTTTTACGCCGCGCGAGGCGGAGGAAGCGGAAGCCGCCGGGGCCGTCATCGTCGGGCTCGGCAGGCGCATATTGCGCACCGAGACGGCGGCGATGGCTGCACTCGCCTGTCTCATGTACGAATCCGGAGAAATGGGAGGCGATTGACGAATGCCGTCGGTTGCATTTTATACACTGGGCTGCAAAGTCAATTTCTACGATACGGAAGCGATTTGGCAGCTGTTCAAAAAAGAAGGGTACGAGCAGGTTGATTTCGAAACGGCAGCCGCGGACGTATACCTGATCAATACGTGCACGGTTACGAACACGGGCGACAAAAAAAGCCGGCAGATCATTCGACGCGCCGTTCGCCGCAACCCGGACGCGGTAATCGCCGTAACGGGCTGCTACGCTCAAACGTCGCCGGCCGAAGTCATGGCGATCGAAGGCGTCGATCTGGTCATCGGCACGCAGGACCGGGACAAGCTGATGGGCTACATCGCGCAAATCCAAAGCGAACGCAAGCCGATCAACGCCGTCCGCAACATTATGAAAACGCGCGCGTTCGAGGAGCTTGACGTGCCCGATTTTGCCGACCGCACGCGAGCTTTTCTAAAAATCCAGGAGGGCTGCAACAATTTTTGCACCTTCTGCATCATCCCGTGGTCGCGCGGATTGTCCCGCAGCCGCGATCCGCAGAGCGTCGTCAAGCAGGCGGAGCAGCTCGTTGCCGCCGGCTACAAGGAAATCGTGCTGACAGGCATCCATACCGGCGGCTACGGCGACGATTTGGACAACTACCGGCTGTCCGACCTGCTCTGGGACCTCGATAAAGTGGAAGGGCTGGAGCGTATCCGTATCAGCTCGATCGAGGCGAGCCAGATCGACGACGCCATGATCGACGTGCTGAACCATTCCCGGAAAATGTGCCGCCATCTTCATATTCCGCTGCAGGCGGGGGAAGATTCCGTGCTGGCGCGGATGCGCCGCAAATATACGACGGCCGAGTTTGCGGACAAAATCCGCCGGCTGCACCGCGCGATGCCGGGCGTGGCGATTACGACGGACGTGATCGTCGGCTTTCCCGGCGAAACGGATGCGTTGTTCGAGCAGGGCTACCGGTTTATGAAGGAGCTCGGTTTTTCCGAAATGCACGTGTTCCCGTACTCCAAACGGACCGGCACGCCTGCCGCCCGGATGGAGGATCAGGTGGACGAAGACGTGAAGCACGAGCGGGTTCACAAGCTGATCGATTTGTCGGAACGGATGCAGCTCGACTACGCGAAGAAGTTTATCGGCGAAGTCGTGGACGTCATCCCGGAACGGGATTACAAAGGGGCTCCGAACAGCGGCCTCGTCATGGGCTATTCCGGCAACTACCTGCAGGTCGTCTTCGAGGGCTCCGAAGCGTTGATCGGCGAGCTGTGCCGCGTGAAAATTACCGAAGCGGGCGTCAATGAATGCCGCGGGCAGCTCGTCCGCGTGCTGGATGCAGGTGCAGCCGCGGCGCGCGGGGGCGATGCTCGGAAGCCGGCAGCGCTTCCTCAAGCGCTGGAAGCCTGAAGCGGCGAGGCCGATACGGCCCGGAAGCGTAAAATCGGCTGGGCGGCCGGCAAGGAAACCGAGGGGGGGACCAAGCATGAAAGAAATATCCGCCGGCGGCGTCGTATACCGGCGCGTAAACGGCGAGCTGCAAATCCAGCTGATTCAGGACCGGTACGGCAAAATTTCGCTGCCGAAAGGGAAGATGGAGCCGGGCGAAACGGTCGAGCAGACGGCGCTGCGCGAGATTTTGGAAGAGACGGGCATGGAAGGCAAAATCATTTCGCCGATCGATCAGATCAAATACACCTATACGCACGAGGCGAAGGGCACGGTCGATAAGGAAGTGCATTATTACCTGGTCGAAGCGACCGGCGGCAAGCTGCAGGCGCAGGTGGAGGAAATCCGCGGCGTCGAATGGTTCGAGCCGGCAGAGGCGTGGCGCCGCCAGAAGCAGTCGGGCTACGACAACAACGACCGCATTTTGTCCGGAGCGCTGCGGCTGCTCGGCCTGGAGGTGCAGGGGCATGGTTGAGCCGTATGTGCCGGGAGCCCCGCTCGCGCGTTTTATCGACCATACGCTGCTGAAGCCGTCCACCGCGGAGAAGGATATCGTCCTGCTGTGCGAGGAAGCGGCGCAGCACGGCTTTTACAGCGTGTGCGTGAACGGCTCCTGGGTTCCGCTGTGCAGAGAGCTGCTGGAAGGCACGGGCGTGCGCATCAGCGCGGTCGTGGGTTTTCCTCTCGGCGCGATGGCGACGAGGGTGAAGGCGTACGAAGCGGCGGCCGCGGTGGAGGACGGTGCCGCCGAAATCGATATGGTGCTGCCGGTGGGAGCGCTCGCCGACGGCCGCTTCGGCGTCGTTGCATACGACATTTCCGCCGTCGTGCGGGCCGTCGAAGGGCGGGCGATCGTCAAGGTCATTCTCGAAACGGGACTGCTGGACGACGAGCATAAAGCGGAGGCGTGCCGGGTCGCGGAAGCGGCCGGCGCCCACTATGTGAAGACGTCGACTGGCTTTGGTCCGGGCGGGGCGACGGAAGCCGACATCCGGCTGATGCGCGCTTCGGTGTCGCCCGGCATCGGCGTGAAGGCGTCGGGCGGTATCCGCGATGCGGAGACGGCGGTCCGGATGCTGAAATGCGGCGCGAACCGGCTCGGAACGAGTGCGGGAGTCGCCATCGTCACTGCGGGGAGCTCTCTCTCAGCCTCGGGTGGTAGCAGACCGGAAGGGCAAGCAGGGAGCATGCAATATTGAAGATCGTCTGCGCATGGGCGATTTGCGCGGCCGGAGAATCCGACAGCCAGGCCGATACGGCATGAAGCTGCCCGACAAGCGGCGTGAACAGCGCCGCGCCGCCGACGTTAAGCAGCAAATGCGACCAGGCGACGAAACGGCCTGATTTCGTGCCGCCGATCGAGGCAAGCAGTGCGGTGACGCAGGTGCCGACGTTGGAGCCGAGCACGATGGCGATGCCGATTTCGACGGGCATCGCGCCGACCGCGGCGAGCCCCATCATAATGCCGATGACGGCGGCGCTGCTGTGAACAATGGCGGTCAGGACGAAGCCGGCGGCCAGTCCCCACAGCACGCTGTCCCCGGCATGGCCGAGGAAGAGCCGGAACAGCGCGCTCGACTCGACCGCCGGGCCGATCGCCTGCATGAGGCCGATGCCGATCAGCAGCATCGCGAATCCGCCTAGGATGAGGGCGCCGCTCCGCAGCGGCTGAAGCCAGCCGCCGGAGCCTGCCTGCGGCTTGCCTGGGGCGGATTTGCCGCCGCCGCCCAAACCGCCGAGCGGAACCGCGGATGTTCTCCGCAGCGAGCGCGCGGCTGCGAGCAGTCCCATTTCGCCGAGCAGCACGGTCACGGTCCACAGGGCGAGCGACGCTTCGAACAAAGGCCAGGCGATCCGGCTCAAATTCAGACCGAGCAGCTCGGTCGTCAGACAAGTTCCGATATTGGTGCCGAGTATGATGCCGAGCGTTCGCGAGAAGGTGAGCAGCCCGGTGTTGACGAGGCCGATCGACATGACCGTGACGGCCGTGCTGCTCTGCAGAACGGCCGTCGCTGCCGTTCCGACGAGGAGACCGTGGATGGGCGTGGCGGTCGATCTTTTCAGCACCGCGTCCAGATGGCGGCCGACCGAACGATGAAGGCCGAGCTCCATCGTTTTCATGCCGATCATGAAGACGGAGAACCCGATCAGCATCGGAATGACTATCGTTGTCAGCATGTACGAGGCTCCTTTATGTTCGAAAATGAGGCCGTTCGTATCGATGTATATGCATCACATTAGACAAGCATGACAAGCAGGCGCGCGGACAGGCGGCCTCGGAAAGGGCGGGAACGATGCAAAAGGAACGGGCGAAGGCCGTGCTTGCGCAAGGGCGCAAAAAGAGGCTGGAGCAGGGACATCCCTGGGTGTACGGAAACGAAATCGCCAACATGGAGGGCGATGCGCAGCCTGGCGATCTCGTCGACCTGGTGAATCATCAAGGGCGCTATCTGGCGACGGGGTACTGGAATCCGCAATCGCAAATCGCCGTGCGGATCGTCTCCTACAAGCCGCTTGACGCCATGGACGCGGCTTTTTTCCGCGAACGGCTGGAGCTCTGCGCGCAGCACCGGGCCCGGTTCGTCCGGAGCCGCGACTGCCGGCTCGTCTACGGCGAAGCGGACTTCCTGCCCGGCCTGATCGTCGACCGGTTCGGCGGTGTGCTTGTTGTGCAGCTGCTTACGCTGGGCATGGACAGCAGGCGGGAGGCGATCGTGGAAGCGCTGGTCGAAGTCTTTCAGCCGCAGGGCATATACGAGCGAAGCGACGTTCCGGTGCGGGCGCTCGAGGGCCTTGAAGAGCGGACCGGCCCGCTGTATGGGCACTGTCCGCGATTGGTTGAGATCCGGGAAAACGGCCTCCTGCTGGAGGTGGATATCGCGGAAGGGCAGAAGACCGGCTATTTCTACGACCAGCGGGAAAACCGCGCGTCGACCGCGCCGCTCATGAAAGGCTGGGGAGCGCGCAGCGGCATCCGGCTGGAGTATCGGCCGCTGTCGGAGGTGCCCGAAGGGGCGGCTGTCGCGATGGCGGAACCGGAAGAGGAGGCGTTGGATTCCGGCGAACACGCACTCGTGCCGGTAAACGCCAACGGCAAAATCGTCACCTACCCGTACTGGGACGGCGGGACGGTGCTCGAATGCTTTTCGCATACCGGCAGCTTTACGCTGCATGCGTGCAAATATGGGGCGAAGAAGGTCACCTGTCTCGACATCTCCGCCCATGCGATCGAGACGGCAAGACGAAACGCGGCGCGCAACGGCTTCGAGGACCGCGTCGAATTCGTCGTGGCCGATGCGTTCGACTATTTGCGCGCGCAGGCGAAAGGGCTGGAAGAGCGCGCGCTTCGCGCCAAAGCGGGCCGTGCGACCGGCAAAACCGACACCTCCAAGCCGCTCGGTGACGACGGCCGGACGTGGGACGTCGTCATTCTCGATCCTCCGGCGTTCGCGAAGTCGAAAAGTGCCGTGCCCGGCGCGGTACGCGGATATAAGGACATCAATCTGCACGGCATGAAGCTGGTGAACGAAGGCGGTTATCTGGTCACCGCAAGCTGTTCGTATCATATGCGGCCGGAGCTGTTTCTCGAGACAATCCGCGCGGCCGCGGACGACGCAGGGAAAACGCTCCGGCTGATCGAGTGGCGGGCCGCCGGCAAAGATCACCCGCAGCTGGTCGGCGTTAACGAAGGCCATTACCTGAAGTTCGGCATCTTTGAAGTGCGCAGCCGCTAGACAGCCTTGTGCGCGCAAAGGAAAAGCCTTCCCGTCGGACATTCAGTCCGGACCCGGGAAGGCTCTTTCGTCTGGCGCGGTTATGCCTGGCGTGCGGCATCCGCTGCGGCACTGCCCGCATCAGCGGGAGCCTGCAGGCAGCGGAACCGTCTCGTAATCCTTGCGGCCGGGGGCTTCGCCGCTTTCCTCCAGCCGGAACGACGCCGCGCTGCGCACCTTCAGGATGATTTTGCGTATGCTTTCGCCGGACAGATGGTAAATCCGTTCCAGCTCAGCAACGGTGCACCCGTCTACGTAGCGGCCGTAAATTTCCTCATTGCGGCGCTCGATCAGCACGCGCGAGCCGCTTTTCTCGCCCCAGCCGGCCCGCTCGCTGCGGGGCTTCGGAATATACAACAGCTCGCCCTGGATATAATGCTGAAGCTCCTTCAGCAAACTAGGGGGAAGCACATCTTTTCCATTTTTGTAGTTCAAGGTAAACCTCCTCTATCATTTCGGACACTGCTGCGACTGCGCCTACCGGTAACGTTGCCTGCATGTTACCTTCCTCCTTTCGTTCGAATGAAAAAAACACGACCCGTCAATAAATCGTGTTTCCCTTAGTATAATTGAAAACGTTTTATTTGGTAACCGGATTTTTGAAAATCGATCCCTATCGAACTGCATGACCGGCTCAAACCGGGTTTTATGGAAGGGAGGCCGCTGAAGGGCCTCCCCCTGCTTTAAGCGGCTCCGCTTACGCGGAAGCCACCTCCGTATGAATGATCAATTCGATCAGCCTCCTTTCGCAAAAATTCGTCGGCCCGACACCTTAATTAACGCATATCCGTCCGTCCGGGGCAAGCGCAAAAACAAGTATAACCATTTTTTACGCCTACGCCTGAACATTCCGATTGCCAGATTCTAAATCTGGCAGGAGCTTTAACATTTCTTTAAACTTAAGGTGTACAATGAAGACCTTTACAAGGAGGGATGCGCGTGTCAGGCACATCGATTTTGATCATTGAAGACGATGCGAAAATAAGAAATCTGCTCAGGCTTTACCTGGAACGGGAAGGTTACGAAGTGCTCGCGGCCGAAAACGGCGAAGAAGGCAAAGAGGCGTTTCTGAAGTTCGATCCCTGTTTTGTCATCACCGATCTGATGCTGCCCAAGCTGAGCGGCGAAGCGTTATGCCGTTGGATCCGCGGCGAGCTTAAAAATGACACGCCGATCATCATGCTGACGGCAAAAGTGACGGAAACGGAACGGATCGAAGGGCTCCAAATGGGCGCCGACGATTATATAACGAAGCCTTTCAGCCCGCAGGAAGTGGTCACGCGCGTCAATACCGTGCTCCGGCGGACTTCGAACCGATGCAGCAAAATCCATTATAAAGGATTGATCATCAAGCCGTCGTACGGAGAAGTCAAATATAACGGCACCCTTATCCCGCTGACGCAGCACGAATTTAAACTGCTGTACTTTTTTATGAGACACCCGAATCAGATTTTATCCCGCGAGCAAATTTTGGACGAGCTTTATCCGAATGAAGAGAAAAGCGTCGTCGACCGGACGGTGGACGTTCATGTCGGGAAGCTGCGAAAAAAAGTGGAGACGTCTTGCAACGCACCGTGTTTTTTCGAGACGATCCGGGGAATGGGGTATCGCTTTGTCGCCTATTAAACGGATATGGAAGCAGCAGGTCGCCTGGAAGTTAATTGTGGTCAATGTGCTGGTCATGCTGATCGTCATTTGGCTGGCAGGCGTATCGGTCAAAGATTTTGCGTGTATCCTTGTGGAAAAGAACCGGCTGATCGGCGAAGGAACCGACTTTTCCTATAACCGGACGATGAACGTCTACCTGATTCGGGCAAGCCTGATCGCGATGGTCGTGGCCTCGATCATTCATTTCGTGTTTATCAAAAAAATATTGTCCCCGTTAAAACGTTTGACGGCGTCGACGCGCCAGCTGACGGACGGGTCCTACCCGGAACCGATAAAGGTACCTTCCGAGGATGAGATCGGACAATTGACCCGCTATTTTAACGATATGGCGTTCGCCTTGAAACGGTCTGCCGAAAACCGCAAACGAATGCTGAGCAACGTTTCGCATGATTTGCGGACGCCTCTGAGCAATCTGAACGGCTATCTGGAGGCGTTAAGCAGCGGGGTGCTGACCGGGGACCGGGATCTGTATTTGTCGCTGCTGGAAGAATCCCAGCATATTACCCGGCTTGTCGAACAGCTGCATCAGCTTTCCGTATGGGAAGACAGGGAAACGGCAGGCATGGCCTTCAGCGCCGTCCAAATCGATGAATTGATCGCCCGGTGCGTGCAGTCGTTCCAGCTGGAGCAGCAAGCGCGAGACATGGAACTGGACGTATCGCTCGAACGGGATGTCGTCACCTGCGACGAGGGCGGTTTAAGACAAGTGTTAAACAATCTGATCCAAAATGCGTTCAGCTACAGCACCGGGCGAATAATTTGGGTGACGGGGTCTGCCGCGCCTTCCGGGTACCGGATTACGGTCAGCAATATCGGCGAGCCGCTGCCCGAAGAGGTGCAGGAGCTTGTGTTTGAACGCTTTTTCCAGGCGGATCCGGCGAGACAGCGCGGGGAACACGCAAAAGGGAGCGGACTCGGGCTCGCCATTGTGAAAGAAATCGTGGAGAAGCACGGAGGCGAGGCCGGCCTGATATCGGAAAATAACAAGCATTCGTTCTGGGTAACGATTCCGCGCAGCCCGAAAAAAAAGTGACCGAAAAAGGAATTCGATCTATCCAACAATTGGTAAAATTCTCTTTAACAAAGCTTAACACACCCCCGATAGGATGGAACCACAATCCTTTTGGGGGTGTTTCGCATGTTGGAAGGATACCGGGCGATGATTTGTGAATTGTTGATGCAGACTTACGGCGACTTGACGCCGAGAGCGAAGAAAGGGGGACGGAATTTTCAAATCCGGCAGGAAGCGCTTACGTTTCTGGATTCGTCCTGGTTTGAAACGCTTTGCGCGGCGGTCGAGCTCGATCCCGGGTCGGTGAGGCGGAGGATGCTTCAGACATCCGTCTCGCGCCGGGTTAAACGATAAGGGAAGGGACATTTGAGTCCCTTCCCGTTTGTTAATTATAAAGCGCTTCCGCCGAATACGAACCGGTATTCCCAGTGCTTCCCGACAATGCTGTCGATCCGGACGCCGCCCGATTCCTTCGAATAGGTTTGCAAAATTTTTCCGTTTCCGAGATAGATTCCGTTATGCGTGATGCGCTGCTTGGATTTGTCAATTCCCGCGTAATTGCCGCTCTTGCTCCCCTTATAAGACATAAAAAACATAATGTCCCCGGGCTTTAGATTTTTCCAGTTTGTCGTCGTATGGCCTTTCCGCTTCACATAATCGGCCTGCTTTCTCGAATCCGCAGGCAGTATAATTCCCGCCCCGTCCTTGAAGGCTTGTCTGACGAAATCGGAACAGTCGAACGTATGGGTATTGGAACGGCTGGAACCGAATTCGTAAGGCGTCCCCAAATATTTCATCCCTGCCTGGATGACGCGGCTCGGCGTCCCGGCGGCAGCGGCTTGTACGTGCTTGTCCATTGCCTGAGCGGAACCGGACGTGTCGATGAACTGGCTTTGCGTAGTCACGTATCCGATTGTGCCGCTGCGGTCTTTGACTTTATACCAGTACTTGTTGACCTTTCCCAGCAGGCTGACGTGTTCGCCGGCTTTTAAGTAGCGGATGCGCTCGCCGCTTGTGGAAGGCTCCTCCCGAAAGTTGACGCTTTTTTGGACGACGCCGCTCTGGCTTGCGGCCGAAGCGGCAGGCAGTCCGGCAAGCAGCGTACCGGAAAAGAGAGTGGAAGCGAGCAGCGACAGGGCCAATTTGTTTTTCAACGTTGAAATACCTCCTAAAGGCTCCGAATTTACCCCAGCGCATTCAAACCGGCTGCGGTATACAGGAAGACTAACATGTGCGGCAGATTGGACATGGAGGTAATTTGTGCCAAAAGAAGGCTTTATCGTTTCTTTAAAAAGATGAGGTATCGTCGTTCAGAAAGGAGGCGGAGACTTGCACAATTTTATGATCGGTTCGTTTGTACTCAACGGTTCGCTGCTTCTGTACCTCGGCATCGGGGCGGCCGGATGGCTGATGCTGAAATACCGGTTTCGATCCTTGCCGGAGGGCGGCCCGTTCCTGTCCTGCGCCATGAATGCGTTCTGGATCTGGATGCTCGTGTGGAAAGGAAGCTTCGCGGTTTTTCATCCGGTCGATTTTATCCGGCAGCCGGTATCGCTCCTTTATTTCGACGGGGGAGAACGCGGCAGATGGGCGGCTGCCCTGGCCGCCGCGGCCTACATCGCGTACCGCTCCGTCAAACAAAAAATGAGCGCTGCGATGTGGATCGAAGCCGGTGCGTGGTTTAGCTTCGCGGGCTGGTTTGTCTATCACTTCCTGCTGTGGATGTTCGATCAGGAGCCGTTGTGGTTTCATGCCGTCAATGCCGGGTTGACGGCGGCTCTGTTGATCGCGTTGGCGGTGACCCATAAAGACGACGCTCCGTTTCAGTACGCTTTATGGTTCTCGATCGGAAATGTGCTGCTGCTGTTTATGGTATCCGACCGCCCGGCGTGGCTGCTGACCTTCAGCAAACAGCAGATCGTGTTCCTGCTCGCCGCCGCGTCATTAACCGGATGGTCATGGAGGAATGAGAAAAGGCGGAAAGGAGGCGCTCATGGATAACGTTACGATACTGGTGGCCGTTGCGGCGGGGATGCTGTCTTTCCTGTCGCCCTGCGTGTTCCCGCTCATTCCGGCTTATGTATCCCATTTAACCGGCTCGTCCATTCAGGACGGCAGGCTTGTCGTCAACCGGAGAAAGCTCCTTGTGAATTCGATCGGCTTTATTGCGGGATTCGCCTTTATATTTATCGTGCTGGGCGCATCGGCAAGCTTCCTCGGCCGCTTTGCGGCTCACGAACGCGATCTGGTGCAAAAAATAAGCGGTCTGCTCATCATGGCGTTTGGGCTGCAAATGGCCGGTTTTTTAAATCTCCGGTTGTTCATGTCCGTCAAGTCATGGAATAACGGGATAAAGACGGGCCGCGGCGTCATCCGCTCGTTTCTGACCGGTCTGGCGTTCGGCGCCGGGTGGAGTCCATGCGTCGGGCTGGCTTTATCGTCCATCCTGCTGCTTGCCGGTTCTTCGGAGACGCTGTGGAGCGGAATCGGGCTGCTTGCCTTTTATTCGATCGGTTTGGGCATCCCCTTTCTGATTCTTTCTTGGCTGTTAACCTACTCGATGGGCATCATGAAAAAAATGAACCGCTGGATGCCCTATTTATCCAAGCTGAACGGGTGGATTTTTATCGCAATGGGTCTGCTGCTGTTTACCGGACAGCTGCAGGTCATCAGCGCCTGGCTTGCCCGGTATACGTTCTTGGACATAACGTTTTAATGCGAGGAGACGATACGAATGAAAAAAAACATCATCGCCATCCTGGTTTTAATCGGACTTGTCGCGTACGGCGGCTATGAATACGCAAGTCCGCCGGCTTCGGATATCCCGACAGCGGAAACGGAAGCGGCCGACCCGGATGAAGGCATCGAAAAAGGACAGCATGCGCCGGACTTCTCATTAACGGATCTTGAAGGCAGGCCTGTCCGTCTATCGGATTTTAAAGGCAAGAAGGTGCTCATTAATTTTTGGGCGACCTGGTGTCCGCCTTGCCGGGTGGAGCTGCCGCATATGCAAAAATTTTACGAGGATTACGAATCGAAAGGAACGGTTATTCTGGGCGTCAATCTGACGCCGACGGAAAGAAACGCGGATTCGATCCGTACCTTCGTCAGGGAGCAGGGACTTTCGTTTCCGATCGTATTGGACCCCGAGGGCGACGTCATGGATACCTTTCAAGTGATGGCCTATCCGACCACGTACCTGCTGGATTCCGAAGGCGTGATCCGGGAAAAGTTTCAGGGCGCCATCAGCTACGACATCATGAAAGATGCGGTTGCGAAGCTGTAGCGGCCGGATTCGTTCAACTATCATTTTCCATCCCGCAATTCGAACAAATGTTTGTGTTTCGGGTGCTCAATTCTCTTTTCCTGTGATAGAATAGAAGAATCGAATCAGCAGGAAGGAGGGGGCGCATGGCGCTCCGATTTATCGTCGGCCGGGCCGGAACGGGCAAAACCCGCCGGTGTCTGGACGAAATGCGCAGCCTGCTGCGGGAACAGCCTGACGGGCCGCCGCTCATGATGCTCGTGCCGGAGCAGGCTACGTTTCAAGCCGAATACGCGCTGCTTGGGGGCGAGGGACCGGGAGGGGCGATTCGCGCCCAGGCGCTCAGCTTCCGCCGCCTGTCGTTCCGCGTCATGCAGGAAACCGGAGGAACGGCGCTCGTGCCGATCGGCGAGAACGGCAAAATGATGCTGCTGCACAAAATCGTGCATCGGCTCGACGTGCAGCTCCAGCTGTTCGGAGGCGGGGAAGCGCAGCGCGGCTTTATCGAACGGCTTGGCGAGCTGATGACGGAGTGGAAGCGGTACGGCATCGATTCCGCCCAAGTGGAGCAGTTCGCCGCCTCCGGGGCGGCGAATCCGCTGCTCGCCCGCAAGCTGCACGACCTGCGGCTGATTGCCGGCGAGCTCGAACGGGAGCTGGACGGACTTTATGTCGATGCGGAGGATTACCTGAGCTGGCTCGCGTCGGGCTTCGATGAGGCGCCATCGATGAAGGGGGCGCGAATTTGGGTCGACGGATTCCACGGCTTTACGCCGAAGGAGTACGGAGCGCTGGAGGCGCTGCTGCGCCATTCGGCCGAAGTGACGGTCGCGCTTTGCCTGGACCGGCCGTACGGCGAAGGCGAACAGCCGCACGAGCTGGAGCTGTTTCGGCCGACGGCGGAAACGTATGTCAAGCTGGCCGAGCTTGCCGGGCGTATCGGGCTCGAGCTGGCGGAGCCGGTCGTGCTGGACGGGAAGCCGCCGCTCCGTTATCGGGGAAGTCCGATGCTCGCCCACCTGGAGCGGCATTTCCGGGACCGGAAGGCGCTGGCGCTTACAGCCGAAGAGCTGGAGACGGGCGCGGTATCGCTGCATGCGGCGGGCAGCCGGAGGGCCGAGGTGGACGCCGCGGCAAGGGACATCCTCCGGCGCGTCCGCGACGAAGGGTACCGGTACCGCGACATTGCGCTGTCGGTGCGAAACGCGCCGGACTATTCCGAATACATAAGCAACGTGTTTGACGATTACGGCATTCCATATTTTCTCGACCAGAAGCAATCGCCGCTGCACCATCCGCTTGTCGAATTCGTCCGCTCGGCGCTCGAAATCGCGTCGTACGGCTGGCGGTACGAGGCGGTTTTCCGCTGCATCAAGACCGAGCTGCTGCTGCCGGACGACGGGAGCGTGACGCGAGAATCGCTCGATCTTCTGGAAAATTACGCGCTGGCCGCCGGCATCGACGGCAGCCGCTGGCTGACGCGCAGCTATTGGAAGCCGCTCGTGCGCGATACGCTTGAAGGCGAAGCGGCGCAGGCCGCGGCCGGCGAGCTGAAGCGGTTCGAAGCGGTGCTTGCGGCCCGGGAGGCGGTCGTGCCGCCGCTGCGGAAATTTATCCGCCAGCTGAAAAAAGCGGAGGACGTGCGCGCGATGTGCGAAGCGGTATACCGGCTCCTCATGGCGGTCGACGCCCCCGACCGGCTCGAACGGTGGAGCCGCAGGGATGCCGCGGCGGGACGGACCCAGCGCGGCCGCGAGCACCGGCAGCTGTGGGACGGCGTCATGGACGTGCTCGACCAGCTGACGGAAATGACCGGGGGCGAACGGATGCCGGTCCAGCTGTTCGCCGGCATGGTGGAAACCGGGCTGGAAAGCCTGAAGCTTGCCGCCGTTCCGCCGTCGCTCGACCAGGTGCTGGTCGGAAGCATGGACCGGACGCGTTCCGGGCGCATCCGGGTCTGCTACGTGCTGGGCGCCAATGACGGCGTAATGCCGCAGCGCGTACAGGAGGACGGCGTGCTGACCGAGCAGGAGCGGGAAACGCTCGGCGCGGGCGGGCTCGTTATGGCGCCGGGCGTAAGGCGCAGGCTGCTGGACGAACGGTTTCTCATCTACAACGCGCTGACGGTGCCGGGCGATCATTTATGGATCAGCTGGCCCACGGCGGACGAAGAAGGGAAAAGCCTTCTGCCGTCGGAGGTGATCCGTCACGTAAAGCAGTTATTTCCCGGCATCCCCGTGAGGACGCCGACCGGCGAACCGGCGCCTTCCATGCCCGAGGAGGAACAGCTGGCTTTTGCCGTCCGCCCCGGGCGTGCGCTGTCGCACGTCATCGGCCAGCTCCGGCATTGGCGCCAGGGAGGCGGCGTCTCGGACGTCTGGTGGGAGGCGTACAACTGGTTTGCCGTGCGTCCGGACTGGCAGCCGCGCCTCGATAGGCTGATCCGCTCCCTCGACTACGCCAACGAGGAGCCTTCGCTCACGCCGTCCACGGCGGAGCAGCTGTACGGCTCGCTGCTGCGCGGCAGCGTATCGCGCATGGAGCGTTTCGTTTCCTGCCCGTTCCAGCATTTCGCCGTTCACGGGCTGCGGCTGCGCGAGCGCGAGCTGCACAAGCTTGCCGCACCGGATATCGGCCAGCTCTTCCACGCTGCGCTCAGCCGGCTCGCGGAATCGCTCGGCGACAGCTGGGGGAAGCTCGCGCCGCAGCAAATCCGCGAAGCGGCCGCCAGTGTCGTGAATGAGCTGGCCCAGCGGCTGCAGTCGCAAATTTTGCTGCGCAGCAGCCGCCACCAGTATGTGGCGCGCAAGCTGCGGGACATTGTCGGCCAGGCGGCGGTCATGCTGAGCGAGCATGCGCGGAGGGCGGAGTTTAAGCCGGTCGGGCTGGAAATCGCCTTCGGGCCGGACGGTCCGCTGCCGCCCGTGCGGATTCCGCTGTCTGGCGGCAGGCTGCTCGAAATGTCGGGGCGAATCGACCGGGTGGACGCCGCGGTTACGGAAGAAGGCGCGCTGCTGCGCGTTATCGATTACAAGTCCGGCGAGCGGCAGCTGCGGCTCGAGGAAATCGCATTTGGCCTCGCGCTGCAAATGCTGACCTACCTGGACGTTCTGCTGACGCATGCGCCGCAATGGCTGGGACAGCCGGCGAAGCCGGCGGGAGCGCTTTATTTTCACGTCCATAACCCGATGCTGTCCGCTTCCAATGTGCTGCCGCCGGAGAAGGCGCGGAAGGAAATGCTGAAGCGGTTCAAGCTGAAAGGGCTGGTGCTCGCGGACGAGGAGACGGCGAGAAGGATGGATCTCGCGCTCGATACCGGCATTTCCGAGCTGATTCCGGTTCGGATCAAGAAGGACGGCGGCTTCGCAAGCGGCTCGTCCGTCGTAACGGACGAGCAGTGGAGCACGCTGCGCGGATCCGTCCGCAGGACGCTGCGCAGAATCGGCGAGCGGATCGCGGACGGCGACGTTTCGATTGCCCCTTACCGGCTCGGAAACCGGACGCCCTGCCAATTTTGCGCGTACAAGCCGGTCTGCCAGTTCGACCCGATGATGGCGGGCAACGACTATACGAAGCTGCGGCGGCCGGCCAAGGACGAAATTTGGGAGCTGCTCGCCGCCGGGGCCGAAGGCGACCCGGACGGCGGACGGGAAACGGATGCGGCAGCCGAAGGAGAGACCGGAGGAACGTCCGGCGCGGAAGGGGGAGAGAAGCGATGACGCAGCGGCAGGCGATTCCGCCGAAGCCGGAAGGCAGCGCGTGGACGGACGACCAATGGCGCGCGATCGTGACGGAGGGCCGGAACATTCTGGTTGCGGCGGCCGCCGGCTCGGGTAAAACAGCGGTGCTGGTCGAGCGGATCATCCGTAAAATATCGGCGGATACCGACGTCGACCGGCTGCTGGTCGCAACCTTTACGAAAGCGGCGGCGGCCGAGATGAAGGAACGGATTCGCATCGCGCTGGAGAAAGAGCTGGACCGGAATCCTTCCTCCGACCATTTGCGGCGGCAGCTCGCGCTGATGGGGCGCGCGTCGGTCACGACGCTTCACTCCTTCTGCCTCGATGTGATCCGCCGGTATTACGCGCTGATCGGGCTTGATCCCGGCTTTCGGATCGCAAGCGAAACGGAAGCGGAGCTTCTTCGCATCGATGTGCTGGATGCGCTGTTCGAAGAGCTGTACGCCATGGCGGAGACGGGAGAGGAGGAGGCGCGCGGGACAGCCCTCTTCGAACTGGAGGAACGCACGGCGCTCGCAGAAGCCGCGGCCGGACTCGAAGACGGAATAGAGCAATTCCCGGACCGAACAGGGCGACAGGCTTTGCGGACCAACGGTCAGCCTCCCGCTCGAAATGCGGGCGGCCCGGAAATGAGCGGCCGGGACGCTGCCGGCGGATCGGAAGAGCATTCGCCGGGCGCCGGAAAAGTGGACGAGCCAGCCGGAGTCCCGCACGATGACGGCGAGGAGGCTGCCGATGATTCGGACGGCGAAGCGGGTGCGGAGACAGCGGCGCATTCCGAGCCGCTGCCGCCTGCGCGCGATTTCATCGAGCTTGTCGAGCGATTCGGGGGCGAACGCGGCGACGAGCCGCTGTACCGCCTTGTGCTGAAGCTGTACGATTTTGCGAAAAGCCATCCGTGGCCGGAGCACTGGCTGCTGCATACGGCGGAGCGCTTCGATCTCCGGGAAACGGCGGAGCTTAGACGCACCGAATGGGCGGATACGATCCGGCTTCAAGCCATGCTCGGCCTTGAAGGGGCGGAACGCCTGCTTCTTCAGGCGCTCGAGCTGACCCGCCGGCCGGCAGGACCGGCGGTATACGCGGAGACGCTCGAGGATGATTTGGCGGCGGTCCGGGGCTTGACGGAGCGGCTGCGCGCCGAGCCGTGGGAAGGCTGGTCCGGCGCGTTTGACGCCATTGCCTTCGGCAAGCTGAAAAGCATGCGCGGCGACGGCTTCGACAAAACGCTGCAAGAGCAGGCGAAGGAGCTGCGCGACCAGGCGAAATCGGCGGTTTCCGGATTGAAGGAGGAGCTGTTCGGCCGCACGGCCGAGCAGTTCGCGTTTGAGCTGCGGGAGCTGGCGCCGCTCATGCGCACGCTGGCGCAGCTTGTTGTCGCTTTCGGCCGGCGGTTCGAGGCGGCCAAACGGGAGAAAGGGCTGCTCGATTTCGGTGACATGGAGCATTACTGCCTGCGCATTTTGCGCGATCCGGCATCGTCTCCGGAGCGGACGGTTCCGTCCGCGGCCGCGCTCGAATACCGGCGCCAGTTCGACGAGATTTTGCTTGACGAATATCAAGATACGAACATGGTGCAGGAGGCGATCGTTGCGCTCCTGTCCAGACCGGGAGCTGGTAACCGCTTCATGGTCGGCGACGTGAAGCAGAGCATTTACCGGTTCCGGCTCGCGGAGCCGAACCTGTTCCTGCATAAATACGAAACGTATTCCCCGGCGGCGGAAGCGGAGACGGCTCTTTTTCCGGAACAGAACGCCGATGCGGCGGAAAGTCTTCCGGCAGAGGAAACCGCGGATGACAGCCAGCGCTTTGTCCTTGTGAACGAGAACTTAGCGCTCGAGGCTTTCGAAGCGGAGGTCGACGAAGAGCGCGGGATGCGGATCGACCTTGCTCGTAATTTTCGCAGCCGGCAGGAGGTTGTGGACGGTGTGAACGGCGTTTTTCGGGCGATCATGCGCCGTCAGACGGCGGAGATGGACTACGACGAGCGCGCCGAGCTCGTGTGCGGCGCGTCGTATCCGCCCGCCGGCGAGGACGGAGCTCCCGAACGGTATGCGGTCGAATTTGCCGTTCTGGATAAAGGCGCGGCGCCGCCGCCGGATCCCGGGCAGTCCGATGACGGAGCGGAAACGCCCGCGGACGGGGAAGAAGCCGCGGAAGCGGCGGAAGATCTGCAGGCCGTGCGGCTGGAGGCGCGATATATTGCGGCGCAAATTTTGCGCCTGCGCGGCGCGGGCGGAGCGAACAAGCCTTTGGCCGTGCACGACGGCAGGCAGGGCGGCAAACGGCCGCTCGCCTGGCGGGACATCGTCATCCTGCTGCGGGCCGACAAAATGTGGGCGCCGGTTATGATCGAGGAGCTGCGGACGCACGGTATTCCGGCACACGCCGAGCTGAGCAGCGGCTATTTCGAGGCGACGGAAGTCGAGACCGTGCTGTCGCTGCTGCGCGTCGTCGACAATCCTTATCAGGACATTCCGCTGGCCGGAACGCTGCGTTCGCCGATATTCGGATTGACGGCGGAGGAGCTGGCGCTTGTGCGGGTCGCCGCCCGAAACGGCTATTATTTCGACGCGGTTAAACGGGCGGCCGGGGACGCGGCGGTACCCGATGAGACGCGGGCGAAGCTTTGGGCGTTCCTGTCGCGCCTGGAAGCGTGGCGCGATGAAGGGAGGCAGAGCGCGGTATCCGAGCTGATTTGGCGGATATACCGGGATACCGGATATCTCGATCTCGTCGCCGGCATGCCGGGCGGGCTTCAGCGGCAGGCGAACCTGCGCGCCCTGCACGACCGCGCGCGGCAGTACGAATCGTCGTCGCTGCGCGGCTTATTCCGCTTCCTGCGCTTTATCGACCGGATGCGCGAGAACGGCGGCGATCTGGGGACGGCCGGAGCGCTCGTGGAGCAGGAGGACGTCGTCCGGATCATGTCCATTCACAAGAGTAAAGGGCTCGAATTCCCCGTCGTGTTCATCGCCGGGCTCGGCAAAGCGTTTAATCGCCAGGACCTCAGCAGCCCGTTTTTGATGCATAAGCAGCTTGGCTTCGGGCCGCGGTTTGTCGACACGGGCATGCGGGTCAGCTATCCGACGCTGCCCTATTTGGCGATTCGGGAACGGCTGCGAATGGAATCGCTCGCCGAGGAGATGCGGATTTTATACGTTGCGCTCACCCGGCCGAAAGAAAAGATGTTTTTGGTCGGCACGGTGGCCGATGCGGAGCGGCAGGCGGAGCGCTGGCGGGCGATGGTGGACGGCGGCGGCTCCCTGCCCGACTTCCGCTTGGCGCAGGCGAAACGGTTCCTCGACTGGCTTGCGCCGCTGGCGCTTTCGGAAGGTTCGTCCGTGACGGCGGAAATCGGTGCCGATTCGGCTGAAGCCGGCTTCTGGACGGCGCCGGCAGACGACGATTCTCGTACGGGTGCCGACGAAACCGGAATGCTACAATCGGATCGAATGGGTATCGCGGAAAACGATTCGAACAGTCTTACGGCGGAAGGGGAAGCTCTTTCCGGTACTTATGCAGCATCGGCACAATCCGGTTTTGTCCACGATGATCCCGGCGGAGCGGAACGAACGGCTCGGCCGGACCGGATCGAAGAGGGGCAAACGGAGCCAGGCGTCCGGGAGCTGCCGCTTGCAGCCGCCGAACGGCGAAACGGAGGGCGGCAGACGGCGGCGCTGCGTAATTGGAAGACCGGCGTCGTCGCGGCTTCGCTGCTCGTGCCGCAGGCTGCGCCGGCCGCCGAGACCGATGAATCGGCGGAGGCGGCGTTTCGCGAGCGGCTAAGGGCCGTGCGCGCCCTCGTGCCGCTTCCGGCGTCCCCGGCGTTAGCGGCGGAGCTGGAGCACCGTTTTGGCTGGCAGTATCCTTATGCCGCGGCGACGACCGTTGCCGCAAAAACGTCGGTGACCGAGATGAAGCGGCTGCACGCCGAAGCCGACGAAGAAGCGGCGGCGCTGCCGCTTCCCGAAGGGATTGCCGGAACGGCAAGCGAGCCCTCGAAGGACAAGCCTCTTGCTGCCGAAGCGGTAGGCGATCGTGCAGAACAGCTGGCATTCGATTTCGGCGAAAGCGAATCGGAAACGGACCTGCCGGTTCCTGACTGGAAAGTTGCGGATGCCGGATCGGCAGACGCGGAGCCGGCTGCCGGAGAGCGGCTGGCGGAGGCAGGCGGCAACGCCGGACCGGTTTTGGATGAGCCGAGTGCTGCAGACGAGCACGGGACGGCCGCGGCTGGCGGCTTCATCCGGGTGCCGGGGGCGCCGGCAGACGTCGGAGGAGCAAGCGTGAACAGCGCACATCCGGCCTTCGACGCAGCTGTTCGGGGGACCTTCCCGGCTCAAGGTTCAGGCGGAGCTTTTACGTTCCGTTTGCGGCGCCCGAAATTTATGGAGGAAGCGTCGCTCACGGCGGCGGAGCGGGGAACGGTCAGCCACTTGGTCATGCAGCACATTCCGCTCTCACTGGGCGAGGTCGACGAGGAATCCGTCCGGGTCACGACACGCCGGCTGCTGGAGCGGCGCATGCTGACAGACCGGCAGGCGGAAGCCGTCGATCCGGCGGCGATCGCCGCCTTTTTCCGGGAGCCGGTCGGCCGGCGGCTGCTGACGGCGGATTGGGTTCGGCGCGAGACGCCGTTCAGCTGCACGTTCCCCGGGGAACGCGTTTATCCCGGCGCGGGGCACGGACTCGGCAGCGAGCCGGTTCTGATCCAGGGCGTCATCGACTGTCTGTTCCGTGACGGGAAAGGGCTGGTGCTGCTCGACTACAAGACGGACCGGATCGTGATGAAAAGGTGGTCGGAAGCCGCCGAACGCCACCGGTTTCAGCTGACGTTGTATGCCGAGGCGGTCGGCCGCATTTTGGGCGAGCCGGTCGGCGAATGCTACGTATTCTTTTTTGACGGCGGCCGTGCGGTCCGGCTGTTCTAGCCGGGATGGCCCGAAGATCTTAATGGAGCGCTTGAGCCGCATTTTGGTGCGGCTGCTTGCGCCGTGAAACCAGGGAGGAGGGGGAGCTGGATGCGAATACTGCATACGGCGGACTGGCATTTCGGGCGGACGCTCGAAGGGCGCAGCCGCCACGAGGAGCAGGAGGCTTTTGTGGACGAGCTGGCCGCCATCGTCAAGGACGAGGCGATCGACCTCGTATTGCTGGCCGGCGACGTCTACGATTCGGTAAACCCGCCGGCTGCGGCGGAGCAGCTGTTTTACGAGGCGTTATCCCGGCTGGCGGACGGGGGGAAACGGACCATTGCGGTCATTGCCGGCAATCACGACCATCCCGAACGGGTCGCGGCGGCGGCACCGCTTGCGGCGAAAAGCGGGATCCGGCTCGCCGGGCTGCCTGCCGCATCGCCGATGACGGCCGATATCGCAAGAACCGGAGAAAGGGCCGTCATCGCGGCGCTTCCGTATCCGTCGGAGTCGCGGCTGCGCGAGCTGCTCAGCGAAGCGACCGACGAAGCGGCGCTGCGCAGCGCCTATTCGGAGCGGGTCGGCCGGCTGATGGCGAAAATGGGCGAATCGTTCGGTCCTGACACCGTCAATTTGGCGATGAGCCATATCTATGTGCTCGGCGGACTCGAAACCGACTCCGAGCGGCCGATACAAGTGGGCGGCGCGTATACGGTCGATCCTTCGGCGCTGCGCTGCGGCGCGCAGTACGTGGCGCTCGGCCACCTGCACCGCCCGCAGCGGGTCGGCGGCGACGATCGGATGCGCTACAGCGGCTCGCCGCTCGCGTACAGCTTCTCGGAAGCGGGCCAGGCGAAGTCGGTTACGGTATTCGACGCCGAGCCGGGCGCTGCCGTTCAGCCCCGGGAGGTGCTGCTCGGCTGCGGCCGTCCGCTCGTGCAGTGGCGCGCAAAAGGGGGGCTTGAGGAAGTGTACCGCTGGCTGGAGGAGGGCCGGGACGCCAGAGCCTGGATCGATCTGGAGGTGGCGCTGACCGAAACGATGACGCTGCCGCAAATTCAGCAGCTGCGCAAACAGCACGACGGTTTTATCCATATCCGTCCGGTTTATCCGGAAACGGAAGAGCGGTCCGATGCGGACGGGCGTTCCCGGGAGAAGCTGCCGGCGGAGGAGCTGTTCCGGCGTTTTTTCGCCCGTCAGACCGGCGGCGCGGAGCCGGATGCCGAGACGGTTCGGCTTTTTCTGGAGCTGATCGCCGAAGACGAAGAAGAAGCGGGACCGGAGGACGTCCGGCTGGAAGGAGGCGAAAGCGCATGAAGCCGATTGTGCTGCGGCTGAGTGGTCTGCAGAGCTATCGAGAGGCGCAGGAGGTCGATTTCAGCCGGCTGTGCGAAGCCGGCGTCTTCGGTATTTTCGGCTCGACCGGCAGCGGGAAATCGAGCATCCTCGACGCGATGACGCTCGCGCTGTACGGCAAGGTCGAGCGGGCGGCGAACGGCACGCAGGGCATTATGAACCAGGCCGAGAAGCAGCTGTCCGTCGCCTTTACGTTCGAGCTGGCCGCTCCGGGCGAGCGGCGGCTGTACCGGGTCGAACGGCAGTTCAAACGCAGCGGCGACGTAACGGTCAGCAATACGCTGAGCCGGTTCATCGAGGTGACGGAAGCGGGGGAGACCGTGCTGGCCGACAAACTGGCCGACGTCACCCGCTGCGTGGAGGAACGGATCGGCCTGAATATGCAGGACTTCACGCGGGCGGTCGTGCTGCCTCAGGGCAAGTTCGCGGAATTTCTGTCGCTGACCGGCAAGGACCGCCGCCAAATGCTGCAGCGGCTGTTCCGGCTGGAGCGGTTCGGCGACGGGCTCGCGTTGAAGCTGAACCAGCGCATGAAAGCGGCGGAAGCCGCGCTGAACGAGGCGGCAGCCGAGCAGCACGGGCTCGGCGACGCCTCTGCGGACGCGGTCGACGCAGCGTCCGCGCGCCACCGCGAAGCGGCCGCCGCCGCGGCGGCGGCGCGTGCGGAGCTCGCGGAAGCGGAGCGGCTGCACGCGGAGCGGCTGCACGTGCGCGAGCGCCAGGAGGCGCTGCGCGCGAAGCAGGCGCTGCAGGCGAAGCTGCTCGAGGAGGCGCCGAAGGTGACGGCGCTCGAGCGCGAGCTGCAGCGCCTTGCGGCGGCCGAGCGGCTGCTGCCGGCGCTGGACGCCGCCGATGCGGCCGAAGCGGCGCTGCGCGCCGCCGCTTCGCGCCGCGAAGCCGCCGGGCGGGCGCATGCCGCCCGGCAGCAGGCGGCCGCTGAGGCCGCCGCCGCGCGGGCCGCGGCGGAAAGCGCGGCAGGCGAGGCCGAGCCGCGCCTCGCGCTGCGGCTCGAGCAGCTCGCGCAGGCGCAGCGGCTCGAGGCCGAAGCCGCCGCGCTGGCGGCGAGCGCCGCCGAAGGCGAACGCCGCCGCGCGGACGCCGCCGGCCGGCAGCACGGCTTTGGCGAGCAGGCCGCCAAAGCGGAGGATACGCTCGCGCGGGCGGCGCAGCGGCAGAGCGAGCTGAAGGCGCAGCTGCAGCAGGCCGAGCTGAGCGCCGAGGAGCGCCAGCTCCGCACGGCGGCTGCGCAGCGGCTGCAGCACGCCGAGGCGCTGCGCGCGCAGCACGCGGCCGCAGAGCGCGAAGCCGAAGCCGCCGCCGGCGAGCTGGAGCGGCGGCGGCAGGCGCTCCGAGCCGCTGAAGCGGATAGCGGCGCGGCGTTTGCCGCGCTGGAAAGCGCCGCCTTCCGGCTTCGCTCTGTACGCGCCGAAACGGCGGCGCTCGAGCGTACGCTGCGGGATGCCGCGCGGGAGCTACCCGCCAGGCTGGAGCGTGCCCGGTCCGCCGAGCGCGCGGCGCAGCTGGAGCGGCTTGCGGCGCAGCTGGCCTCTTCGCTGGCGGACGGGGAGCCTTGTCCGGTCTGCGGATCGCTCGACCATCCGATTCGCCTCCACGCGCCCGATGTTAACGGCTCCCAGCCGCCCGAAACAGGTGCGGCCGAAGCCTGGGAAACCGTTCAGCAGCGGACGCAGGAGCTGCTGCTTCGTACGAGCGGCCTGCATGCGAAGCTCGGAGCCGCCTTTGAACGCATCGAGGAAGCGCTCGCCGATGGGGATGCGGCTCGGCGGTCCGCTTCGGACGGAGCAGTGGAAGACGCGTTCGGTGCGCGGCGCGCCGCTGCCGCGGAAGCGGCCGCGGCCGTTGATGCAGAAGCCGCATCAGCCGCGGACTTGCTTAATGGAGAAGCCCGTGCGCCATCCGTGATGGGCCGAGGGCCTCTTGGAGAGGAGCGGTCGCTGCAGGCCGCCGAACGGTTCCTGCAGGAAGCGGAACATACATACGTACAGGCCGCCGCGTCCTTCTCCGCGGTCGAGCCGGAGCTTACGTCCGTCCGCGCCCGCCGGACGGAAGCGCAGCGCCGCTATGCCGCGGCGGAAAGCGCCAGCCGCGCTCAGGAAGCGCTGGCGGAGGCCGCGAGCCGGCGCTGCGCCGGACTGACGGACGAGCTGGACCGCGAACGGCGGGAATGGATGAGCCGGTTCGGGGCCGAATTAACGATGGAGCAGGCACAGCCGCTTCTGGATGCCTTTGAGCAGAGAGAAACGGCTGCCCTCGATCTGCGCAGCCGGCTGGAACGGAGCGTGACGTTCATCGAGGAAACGGCGGCGCAGCTTCACCGGCTGCGGCAGTCCGGGCAGGAGGCGCAGCTCGAAGCCGTCGAGCTTGCCGCCAGACTGTCCGGCCTGAAAGAGCAGCTGACGGAAAAAGAACGCCTTTTGCGGGAATGGACGGTCGGACGTCCGGCTGCCGAGCTGCTCCGGGAGGCCGAACGGGAACTCCGCGAGCTGCGGGTCCGGCTGCACCGGCTGAAGGAGGCGCAGGAGACGGCCGTCGACGCTCTGCAAGCGGCGTCCGGCGAGCGGATCGCCGCCGAAGAGGCGGAGCGGGCCGCGGCGGCGAGAAAGGGGGAAGCCGATGCCGCTATGCATTCGGCGCTGCAGAGCTCGCCGTTTCAATCCGGCGATGAAGCGCAAAGCCTGCGGCCGCTGCTTCCGCAGCAGGAAGCAATCGCCGCGCAGATCGCAAAATACCGGGAGGCGGAGCGCCAGCTTGCCGCTCAAATCGAGCTGCTGCGCGACCAGCTCGGCGGCCGGTCGGTCACGGACGAGGAATGGGAGCGCTGCGTCTCCCGCCTGCAGACGGCAAGAGCGCGCGGCGAAGAGCTGCTGCAGCTGGCCGCCAAAGCGGAGCGCGATGCCGAGGAGCTGAAAGCGAGGCACGAACGCTGGACCGCGCTGGAGGAAAAGCGGCTCAAAATGGAGCGGCTGTGCGAACGCCTTAAAACGCTGCAAACCGTTTTCCGCGGCAACGCCTTCGTCGAATATGTGGCCGAGGAGCAGCTGGTGCAGGTTTGCCGCTCCGCTTCCGAACGGCTCGGCTATTTGACGAAACGGCGCTACGCGCTCGAGGTCGATTCCGGCGGCGGCTTCGTGATCCGCGACGACGCGGGCGGCGGTATCCGCCGGCCGGTATCCACGCTCTCCGGCGGCGAAACGTTCCTCGCTTCGCTCGCCCTCGCGCTTGCGCTGTCCGGCCAAATTCAGCTTCGGGGCAAATACCCGCTGCAGTTCTTTTTCCTGGACGAGGGCTTCGGCACGCTCGATCCCGAGCTGCTCGATACGGTCATAACTGCGCTGGAGAAGCTGCATCACGACAAGCTGGCCGTCGGCGTTATCAGTCACGTTCCGGAGCTGCGGGCGAGACTGCCCCGCCGGCTGATCGTCACCGGGGCGGAGCCGTTCGGCCGCGGCAGCACGGTCGCGCTCGAAACGATGTAGGGCGTTATTGTGACAATCGCGCGCGCAGGCTTGAAACCGCCCGAAAAAAGCGGTAACGTGAAGCTGGGCGGTACGATGCCGCCCGGCTCGAAACGACCGGATGTGAAGGCGGGCCGCTGATCTTTCAGCGTTTTGCTCCGGTCCGAAAGCCAGCCTTGTAAACGGGGAAGAGACTTGCGGCGCTTCTTTTTGTACGGCGGCAGCCGCGTTTTCCGCTTGTGGAGGAATGATGATCTTTGGAGGAACAACAAAAGAAGCGTTCCTATTTCGTGCCGGTGCTGCTCCTGCTGCTCGTGGTTAGCTTTACGGGCAACATCCTGCTTGTCAGCAAGCGCGTCTCGGACGATCAGGAAGACCGCGTTCAGCGGGGGCTGGCGATTATCGCTGACGGAAAACAGGCGAAGCTTCATATCGACGCGGTTCTGACGAATGTGGATGCCATGCTCGGCAGCGGCAGCGACATCTCCCGCCGGTTGGCCGCAAAAGGTGCACTGGGCGCCGCCTTCAAGCAGGCGGATGAGGTCATCCGTTTCATGGGCGAGGCGCAAAAAATAAGCGGCAAATCGTTTCCGTCGACAAAACGGGATGCTGCATCCTTTTTTGGAGAGGCCGAGCGGTCGATGCTGCAGCTCGGCAATCACGACGGCCCGCTGACGGCGCCGGAACAGGCTTATTTGCAAATGATGAAGCAGGTATACGAGCAGCTGAAAACGGACCTTGCGCCATTCGAATATAAGACGGTATCCCGAGATATCGGCCTGACCGTTCAAACGGGCGGCGCCTGGGTTGACATGGCCTCCCGTATGCAGGAGGCGATCAACGCCCCGGACAACGTCGTGTTCAAACCGTAGTGAAGCGGCAAACGGCCGAAGCTCAGCCAGTTTTTTAAACTTGATGGGGTATGACCCGTTTTGGAGGAGAGATGATGGCAAACGACCCGGCGAGATGCCCGCTCTGCGGAGGCGATAACAGCTGCGTCATGGCGGCCGGCCGAAAGGACGAGCCGTGCTGGTGCATGACGGCCCGCTTCCCGGAGGAAATCTTTGCGCTCATCCCTCCCGAGAACCGGCGAAAAGCCTGCATCTGTCCGGCTTGCCTGGAGCGGTTCAAGCACGGTCATAACGAACAGCAGTCAACCAAACCGAAGTCAATCGAACCGTAGTCATGAACCGCAGTCAACCAAACCGCGATCAACCAAACCACTGTCAACCGAACCGCGGTAACCGAATCATATACAACTTATCCGCAAGCAAGCCGGCCGGGATTTTCCCGGCCGGCTTGCTTGTTAACGGATCTGTTATTAGCTTCGATAAGCACCCTTCCGCCCAGCACCTAGCCGCGCCACCGCACCCGGCACCCTGCCGCCGCCACGCCCGCGATTTAGCTTGCTTTTCCCAACTATTAAGACGAAGATGCCTCCCGCTTCCGGTAATTGGCCGGCGTGCAGCCGTAATGCTGCTTGAAGACGCCGATAAAATAGCTTAAATTGTTGAATCCGACGTCGAGCGCGATATCGATCGTTTTTTTGTCCGTTTCCCGGAGCAGGACGGCCGCCTGCTGCATGCGATACTGATTGACGTATTCGACCGGGCTTTTCGCCGTGATCTCCTTGAAGAAACGGCAAAAATATGCCTCGCTCATCGAGACGAGATCCGCGAGCTCCTTCAGCCGGATCTGTTCGCCGTAATGAACCTGAATATAGCCGAGCACCGTTTTCAATCGCTCGATCTTCGTTTCGTCCGATCCGGCCGGCGTCTGCTGAGGCGCGGGATCGCCGAGCGCGAACAGCTTCGACAGCATCAGGAACAAGAGCCCCTTGGTCTCGAGCTCGAACGCCGGCCGCTGGTCCCGGTTCGCTTCGATCAGCGTTTCGAGCTGCTGCAGCAGCTCCGTCTCCTCGGGGCTCCTGCCGGTCAAATGGACGGGAACCTTCCGTTTGCGCTGGATCAGCGGCTGAATGTACCGCTCCTGCATGACGTCGATTTTGCCGCTGCCCAGCATGTCGGGATGAAACACGACGGCGATAAACGAACAGGAGCCGCCGTCCGGCGCATAGCCGGAATGGAGCTCGCCGGAGTTGATGAAGATCGCTTCCCCGGCGCAGACCCGGTAATTGTTCACATCGACGCGAAATACCGCTTCGCCATCGGTGACGACCAGAATCTCCAGCTCCTCATGCCAATGCAGATCCATCAGCGGCTCGCCCGGCAGACACGAATACGGGTAGATGCTGATCGGGTAAAGCGGCCTGCCATGGACGCGATTTTCTTTCAGCAGCGCTTTATTCACCGGCTTCACCAGCCTTTCTTCGTCTATAAAGGTCAAAATGCTAATATCAATTAGCAAAATGTAGAAAGATTTTCAAAGATAAAGTCAATATCATTATACTATACGAAACGGAGGGATTCGAGTTGAAATTTACTGACGGCTACTGGATGCTGAAAGACGGCATCCGTATCAGCCACCCGGTCGAAATACGCGATCTGACAGCGGACGAACAGCAGCTTTCGGTTCATGCCGCCTGCAAAAACATCCGCACCAAAGGGGATACGTTAAACGCTCCGCTGCTGAACGTGGAGCTCAGCTCGCCCTTCGCCGACGTCATTAAAGTGCGCTGGACGCATCATGCCGGCAAAAGGCCGAAAGGTCCGGCATTCACCGTTTTTGAAGATGGGAATCATCGCGTGACGATCGAAAATGGCGACGATGCAGCGACGCTGCAGAGCGGCGGGCTGACGGCAGCTATCCGCAAGGACGGCCCGTGGGAAATCGCCTTTCACAATTACGGTAAACGCATTACCGGAAGCGGTCCGCGGCGAGCCGGGTATATCGAGACGAAGGAAAAATCCGCCTTTTTCCGCGAGCAGCTTGACCTTGGTGTCGGCGAATCGGTTTACGGGCTTGGCGAGCGGTTTACGCCGTTTGTGAAAAACGGCCAGGTCGTCGACATCTGGAACGAAGACGGCGGGACAAGCAGCGAGCAGGCTTACAAGAACGTGCCGTTTTACCTGTCAAGCGAAGGCTACGGCGTTTTCGTCAACCATCCGGAACGCGTCTCGTTCGAGATTGCGTCGGAGCACGTATCCAAGGTGCAGTTCAGCGTCCCGGGCGAAACGCTCGAGTATTACGTGATCGGCGGCCGTACGCTGAAGGATGTCCTGAACAATTATACGACGCTGACGGGCAAGCCCGCGCTGCCTCCGGCTTGGTCGTTCGGGCTGTGGCTGACGACGTCGTTTACGACCGATTACGACGAAGCGACCGTCAACTCGTTTATCGAAGGAATGGAGAAGCGCAATCTTCCGCTGCACGTGTTCCATTTCGACTGCTTCTGGATGAAGGAGTACCAGTGGTGCGATTTCGAATGGGACCCCGCCGTTTTCCCGGATCCGGAAGGCATGCTGAAGCGGCTCAAGGACCGCGGGCTGAAAATTTGCGTCTGGATCAATTCGTATATTGCGCAAAAATCGCCGCTGTTCCGGGAGGGCATGGAGAAAGGCTATTTGCTCAAAACGAAAGACGGCGACGTTTGGCAGTGGGATATGTGGCAGGCGGGCATGGGACTCGTCGATTTCACGAACCCGGATGCGGCGGAATGGTATAAGAGTCATTTGAGGCGTCTCGTCGACCAGGGGGTTGACTGCTTCAAAACGGATTTCGGCGAGCGCATTCCGACGGATGTCGTTTATTTCGACGGCTCCGACCCGGATAAAATGCACAACTATTATACGTTTCTGTTCAATCGGGCGGTCTTCGAGGTGCTTGAGGAGAAGCTCGGCAAAAACGAAGCGATGCTGTTCGCCCGTTCGGCGGCGGCAGGCAGCCAGCAGTTTCCGGTGCACTGGGGCGGCGATTGCTCCGCGACATACGAATCGATGGCCGAATCGCTGCGCGGCGGTCTGTCGCTCGGCCTCTCGGGCTTCGGCTTCTGGAGTCACGACATCAGCGGCTTCGAGCGGACCGCGCCGCCGGACATTTACAAGCGCTGGGTCGCGTTCGGCCTGCTGTCCTCGCACAGCCGCCTGCACGGCAACGAATCGTACCGGGTGCCGTGGCTGTTCGACGAGGAGGCGGTCGACGTTCTCCGGTTTTTCACGAAGCTCAAAAGCAGCCTGATGCCGTACCTGTTCGCGGCTGCGGTCGAGGCTTCGCAGTTCGGGCGGCCGGTGATGCGCGCGATGGTGCTCGAGTTTCCGGAGGACCCGACCTGCCATCCGCTCGATCTCCAGTATATGCTGGGCCAAAGCCTGCTCGTCGCGCCGATCTTCCGGCCGGACGGCAGCGTCCGCTACTACGTGCCGGAAGGACGCTGGACAAATTATTTTACGGGCGAAACGATCGAGGGCGGGGCGTGGCGGCGGGAAACGCACGGCTATATGAGCCTGCCGCTACTCGTGCGGCCGAATACGCTGCTGGCTGTGGGCGCCGACGATCTGCGGCCGGATTACGATTACGCCGACGGCGTATCGTTTGAGCTGTTCGAGCTGGTAGACGGTGCGGAAGCCGCCGCTCCGGTCCACGGCTTGAACGGAGAGCTGCAGGTGGCGGCCAAAGCGTCGCGTACCGGCAGCCGGATCTCGATCACGGCGGAGGGAGCGGTCAAGCTTTGGAGCGTGATGCTGCGCGGCATCCGCGAAGCCTCCCGGATCGAAGGCGCGACGGGCGAGACGACCGCGCGCGGGCTGAAGCTGACGCCCGAACCCGGCAGGCAGTCGATCATTGTGACGCTGTAAGAAGCTTCACCAAACAACGAAACGCCCTTCGGCCTATACCATGGCCGAAGGGCGTTTCGCGTCATGCCGTGCGAATTGCTCATTCTACTCTTTATGCAAGCGATTGGTCGCCGTTAAGCACCGCGGATCGTACGATGGGAGCGGGGTATTTTGCGGGGGCGATGCCATCCGACGGCGCCAGATCAGCACATCCGCGATTGTTCCGCGGTCGGCAGATCAGCACATCCGCGATTGTTCCGCGGTCGGCAGATCAGCACATCCGCGATTGTTCCGCCGATCGCCAGCGTCCTTTACAGATCAGCACATCCGCGATTGTTCCGCAGGCCGCCGGCGTCCTTCACGATTGGCGAACAAGCGGCGCCGCCGATCCGTCGGCCCTGCCGACGATAACCCCGCTCGCCATCCCGACGAACAGGCCGTTTTCCACGACGCCGGGAATCGCATTCAGCTGCGCGGTCAGCCGGCCCGGATCGCCGATGGAGCCGAAGTTGCAGTCCGCGATATAATTGCCGTTGTCGGTCGTATAGACGGAGCCGTCCCGTGCGAGGCGAACGACCGGATTTCCGCCCAGCTCCGTCAGCTTGGCCAAAGTCAGCTCCTTGCCGAACGGAACAATTTCCACAGGCAGGGGGAAAGCGCCGAGACGCCGGACGACCTTGCTTTCATCGACGACGAGGATCAGCGTCCTGCTTGCGGCGGCGACGATTTTCTCGCGCAGCAGCGCGCCGCCGCCGCCTTTGATGGCGTTGAATGCGCCGTCGACCTCGTCGGCGCCGTCGATCGTTACGTCAATGCCGTCAATATCGGCAAAGGGGGAGATCGGAATGCCGAGCTCGCGGGCAAGCCGCTCCGATTGTACCGAAGTGGCAACTGCCCGGATCGACAGCCCGCCTTGCACGAACTCCCCGATTTTGCGGATCGCATAGACCGCGGTCGATCCTGTGCCGAGCCCGACGGTCATGCCGCTCTCGATGCGCCGGACCGCTTCTTCGGCCGCCGCCCGTTTTCCTGTTGCCTGTGCGCTGGAATCCTGATTCAATGTGATCCGCTCCTTCTCGCCATTTTAGACCCGGGCAAGCTCTTCCGCCAGCAGCTGCGCGACGCGGCGCGCGCTCGAGAAGGCCCGCTCGGCCAGCTCGCCTTTGCCCTCGCAGCCGTCGCCGCAAAAGTAGAAGGGCATGCTTTCGATCCGGCTGGGCAGCAGGCGGTTGCCAACGACATTTTTGACGCTTTGCACCATCGCTTTCTTGGAAACCCGCTTAACGGCGACGGCGTCGCGCCAGCCCGGATAATGGCGGTCGAACAGCGCCTCCATTTGCGCCGTGCGTTCCTCAAGGTATGCTTTGCGGCCATTCTCGCCTCCGTGCGTCTCGTCGCTCAGATAAGCGATGCCCTGCAGCAGCTGGCCGCCTTCGGGAATGAGCGTATGGTCCGTTGCCGATACGTCGGAAATGAACATTTTGTTGTTCATATCGCTGATATAGCTGAACGGCCGGGCTACGATACGATTGAAGCCGACGTCGTACACCATGACTTCCGTCGGCGTGTTCCGCTCGTACGGCTCAAGGAACGGCTCCCACGGAGTGCCGCGAAGCAGCTTGACGACCTGCTGCACCGGCATGGCGAAGACGATGCGGTCGAACGCTTCCTCGCGCGATTTGGTCTTCAAAATATATTTGCCGTTCTCGTAGCGGATGCCGTCGACGCCTTCCTGCAGGGCGAACGTCCAGCGGCCGCTCTGATCGATTTTGGCGCGCAGCTGGTTCGTGATGACGGCCCAGCTGCCGAGCACGTAGTTGACGGGGCGCTGCGACAGAAACAAGTTGTGGTAATATGCGCTGATGACGGGTCCGGGCACGCGCCGCGCGTCTTCCGGAGTGATGAAGAAGTTGCTGCAGACCAGATGCTCCCACAGCTCCTTGACATCCTCGCCCGCGCCGGATTCGGCAAGGTAGTCGCCAAGCGTCGCATAATTTTTCACCTGATGAATGTTGGCGACGACCGCGGCAATTTCCGCCACGAAGCGGACCTTCTGCGCCGCGGTCAGCACCTCGGTCTTTACCAGATTGATCGCGTCGAGCGGGGCTGGCGTCACCTGATCGCCTTTCTCGTACATCACCTTCCGCTTGTCGACCTGCTTGCTGCCGAACGACAAGCCGAGCTCCCGCTCCATGACCGAAAGCGTATGACGGTCGATGCCGTAAATGGCGTGCGCGCCATAGTTAAGCGTAAAGCCGGCCTTCTCGTACGTAAACGCACGTCCGCCGAGCTGGGGGCTGCGTTCGAACAGGACGCCTTCCACGCCGGGCCGGGCCGATAAATAGGCGGCCGCCGTCAGGCCTGCAAGGCCGCCTCCGATAATTGCGATTTTCATTTTCGTTTCCTCCTCGATGAACGGCAAGCCGGAGCTGCCGTCTCCATTCGTCGTTGTCTCGTTTTGTCCCCGCAGTCCATCCCAGGCCGTTGCCAGATGCATGCGCAATGCGTCCGAAAGACTGCCGCCATGCGTCGCCCATCCGACGACGGTTCCCGCATAGATCGTATAGAGCAGCATGGCTTTTCTCCGGTCGCCGACCCAATCGGCGATTTCCGTCACGACGTAAGCCTCCAGCATCGTCAGCTGGCGTCTCAGCTCATCGTGCTCCATCTGCAGGGCGATCAGGCTGCGGACCACCTTCGGCATCGGCTCCAAAACCGACCCGAGGTCGATAAACAGCCGTTCGATATGACGCTGGATGAAAGCGACCCGCGAAGGCCGCTGCTGCGCCCACTGGCGCGCCGCATCCATTTGCCGCCGGGGCAGCTCGACGAGCAGCTCGTCCTTGCTTTTGAAATAGTGGTAAAAGGTACCCTTCGAAGTTCCGGTCGCATGGATGATCTCGTCCACCGATACCTGCTCGAAGCCGCGTTCGCGAAACAGCTTGAGTGCCGTTTCCACGACGAAATCGCGTTTTTGGCGGGTGGACGGGCGCATGAATCTCATACCGATCCCCCCGTTCCTTTCCATTATACCTCGTTGGAAAGGGCGTTATCTATCTCAAATTAGACTCATAGTCTAATCGTTTCGGCATTGATTCCGGTTCTCAGGCGGGAGGGGCACGCGCCTATTTTTTGATGAAACGGTAGCCAAACGCCTACGGGCGAATACCATGGAACAGACAAACGGCAAGCGCTGACGGAACGACTAGTACGCGTGGTATCGCGGAGCCGTTCGTGCAGCGCAGCAATCACTTTCAGGAGGTTATGACCCGCATGGAAAGCAAGGCTTCAACTTCGCCGGTGACGAAAACGTCCACCGCTCCCGTCGTCCATGAAATGCATAAAAAACCGACGGCGGTGATGCCGGAGCACAAAAAACCGACGGCGGTTATGCCGGCAGCAATGCCGGAGCACAAAAAGCCGATGGAGGTTCACGAAGTAAAAAAGTGGTGCCACGACCATAAATATCGATACGTCATGGTGCAGACGAAAGACGGCTGGTGCTGCGACGGGTTTGTCGAACATATCGACGACGAGCATGTCTACCTGGCGGTCCCTTATTGCGGAGAGTACGATTATCATCGGGGCTTCGTTCCCTTCGCTCCGTTTGCGCCGTCTCCGTTCTTTCCGCGGCGAAGATTCATTCGCCGGGTATTTCCTCTTACCGCACTGGTCGCATTTTCGCTCCTTCCGTTTTTCTGGTAACTTGCTTGGAAGACGGCGCTCCGCCTGGCGCCGGCTTCCCGTTCGATTGGACGAGCCCTGTTTTTTTCGGTATGATGGAAAGGTGAAACGCGTATTCAAAGAGCGGGAGGTAGCTTAGGATGGATTGTATTTTTTGCAAAATCGTCGAAGGTTCCGTTCCTTCGCGCAAGGTGTTCGAGAACGAACGCATTTTGGCTTTTCACGATATTCAGCCCGCCGCTCCGGTACATATTTTGATCATTCCGAAGGCGCATATTCCTACGATGAACGATGTCGCGGCGGAGCATGACGCCCTGATGGCCGAAATCTTCACGGTCGCCCGCCAAATCGCCGCGGAGCAGGGGATCGCCGAATCCGGCTACCGGCTCGTCAACAATTGCAATGCCGACGGCGGCCAGGTCGTTTACCATCTGCACCTGCATCTGCTGGGCGGCAGGAAGCTCGGCGCGGTTACCGGTTAATGGGAAGCCGGGACGGAAGAAAGGGAACCGGCAGCATGCAGCTGCCTTAAGTTGACACTGACTTTCGTCTTGACATATAATGAAGTTTGATAAACCGTGTGTTCTTCTTGGACGGTCTGTTTCGGAGGGAGGGAAAACTGGTGTCTGAAACAAAAGTTCGCAAAAACGAGACAATCGATGCTGCACTCCGCCGCTTCAAGCGTTCGATCGCAAAGGATGGCGTCTTGGCCGAGGTGAAGAAACGCAAGCATTATGAGAAGCCTAGTGTCAAACGCAAGAAAAAGTCCGAGGCTGCGCGTAAAAGAAAGTTTTAGGAGGATCCTTCCGCAATGAACCTTAGCGAACGATTGAACGACGATATGAAGCAAGCGATGAAAAGTCAGGACAAATTCAAGCTTTCCGTCATCCGGATGGTCCGTTCGTCCATCAAGAACCGGGAAATCGACTTGAAACGTTCGCTCGACGACACCGAAGTGCTTGATATCTTAAGTCGTGAAGTCAAACAACGTAAAGATTCCCTCCAAGAATTTGAAAAAGCCGGCCGCGACGATCTTGTGTCAGATCTTGCCGCAGAAATTGAAATTATTAGTGCATACCTTCCTCAGCAGCTGAACGAAGAAGAGATCAAAGTGATTGTTCAGCAGACCATCCAGGAAACCGGTGCTTCTTCCAAAGCCGAGATGGGGAAAGTCATGGCTGCCCTCATGCCGAAGGTAAAAGGGCGCGCTGACGGTAAACTAGTAAATACGATCGTGCAGCAATTTCTGCAATAACATACGCTTTCAGCCGAACACTCCCTGCAGCTTGGGAGTGTTTTTTCGTGTTGACAGCCGCTGCCTCCGCCTTCAAAATAGGTCTATCGTCAAAATCGGCTTCTGCCGAAGGAACGGGGACTGCAAAAAGGCTATGTTCAAAAACTGGGGCGCCATTCTCGTGCTCGCCGTTCCGTCGCTCGTCTCGTTCGCGACGCAGACGGTCACCGGCACCGTCAACCTGATCATGGTCGGCCATCTCGGGTCGCTCATCATCGCGGTTGTCGGGGTTTCCAACATTATTATGTACAACGCTTTCGCCCTTTTCTCTGGCATCGGTCATACGGTCAATTATTTGGTGGCGCAAAATTACGGCTCCGGGGATATGGTCAAGGGAATCTCCCGCACCTATTTGGCGATGCTGCTGTGCCTGTTTTTCGCCCTCTGTGTCGCCGCCGCTGGATGGACGGCTGCGGACGATATTTTGCGCTGGACGGGAGGCTCCGAGAGCCTGGTGCGCAGCGGCACGGATTATTTGAAGCTCCGCTTTTACGCCATGTCGTTCGGTATCGTCAATTTCGCTTTTCACGGTTTTTTGCGCGGCATCGGCGCGACGAAAATGTCCATGGTCGTCGCGCTCGTCAGCAACGTGCTGATGGCGCTGCTCACCTACATGTTCACCTTCGGGCGGTGGGGAAGCCCGGAGCTCGGGCTTCAGGGAGCCGGAATCGCCGTGCTCGCCGGAGAAGCGATACAGTTCCTGATTTGCGCCTTGCTGTTCTTTTTCGCCCTGCACGGGCGGTTCCGTACGCGCAGCCTGGGCGCGGTCCGTTTCGAATGGCCGGAAATGAAGCTCATCGCCGGCGAAAGCGGAAAGCTCGGCATGCAGGAATTTTCGCTCAGCCTGTCGATGTATATTTTCACTTCCTTTGTGGCAAGGCTGGGCGACGAGGCGCTTGCGGCAAACGAGGTATCGCTGAATGTCATGTCGTTCGGCTTTATGCCCGCGTTCGCATTCGGGGCGACGGCGACGATTATGGTCGGCCAGCATGTCGGCAAAGGCACGCCGCTGCTCGGGCGCCGGGCGGGCACGGACACGGCGGTGCTCGGTACGATTTTCCTGATCGTGCTCGGCACGGTGGAGATCATTTTCGCCGTTCCGATCGCCCATCTGTATTCGGACGACAAAGCGGTTTACGAGCTGGCCGCATTCCTGATTCAAGTGTCGGCTTATTTGCAAATTTTCGACGGCCTGCTCAATTTTTATGCCGGCGGCCTGCGGGGCATCGGGGATACGACCTTCCTGCTTCGCGTTTCGCTTGCGGTGAGCTGGCTGCTGTTCGTGCCGCTGGCGTATCTGTTTATTTTCGTCTTCGATTGGGGAAGCCTTGGAGCATGGTTGTCGCTTTATTCATTCCTGACGGTGTTCGGCATCAGCGTCATGGTCCGCTTCTACCGGACGGATTGGGCGTCCGTGCGCCTGAAGGAAGCGGCGCATTGAGCCGCCCGTGAAACGGGTGCCGGCCTGCGGCGTATTAAGGAGTGCGGCTCGGAAAGTCCGCGCCGCGCTTTGGCGGATGATCCAAAAAGGGAGGGCTGACTGTTGCGGCTGCGGCAACTTGTAAGAGGGAAGAAAGGGATGCTGCTCGTCCTGCTGCCGATTTTTGCGCTGCTGCTCAGCGCGCCGGCGTTTGCCGCCGGAGCGCAGGCTTCGGCCGCCGATTTGACGGCTTCGCTGCATGAGAGCGGGACGCTGGCCCTGCAGGCGCAGATGGGAGCAGCGGAGAAATTGGCCGATTTTCTGACGGGGCCGGTCGTGCGGACGCTGCTGTTTGCGATCGGGTTTGCCGGCGTGGCGATTGCGATGATCGTTCCGGGTCTCGGCGTTCCGGGCATCGCGGGCATCGCCGCCTTTGCCTTGTATTTCTACGGTAATTTCGTGACCGGCTCCGCAGGGGTGGAGGATATCCTCCTCTTCGTCATCGGCATCGTCCTGCTGGCGAGCGAGCTGTTCGTCCCGAGCTTCGGCATTCTGGCCGCGCTCGGCACGACGTCGCTCATCGCCGGTGCGGCGCTTGCCGCGCAGGACCCGAAGGAAGCGATATTGTCGCTGGTTATCGCGGCGATCGCAGCGGGAATCGTCGTATACTTTGTCGCCAGACGGTTCCGGCACCGGGGCGTCTGGAACAAGTTTATTTTGCGGGACCGGCTGACGACGGAGGAAGGGTATGTGTCGACGGCGGACAAAAAGTCGCTGCTCGGCGCGCACGGGGCTGCCATTACGCCGCTGCGTCCGGCAGGGACGGCGAACATCGGGGGCCGGCGTATCGACGTCGTGACGTCGGGCGAATTTATCGCCTCGGGTACGGACATCGAAGTTATCGAGGTCGAAGGCATGCGCGTCGTCGTACAGCGGCGCGAAGAAAATCAACACTCATAAACGGAGGGAATGCAAATGGGACTGGATCCGACTGTAACCATCATTATTATTGTGGTGCTCGCGATTATCGCGCTGTCCGTGTTTCTCAGCTTTTTCCCGATCATGCTCTGGATTTCGGCACTTGCTTCCGGCGTGCGCATCGGCATTATCACGCTCGTGGCGATGCGGCTGCGCCGGGTCATTCCGAGCCGGATCGTCAATCCGCTGATCAAAGCGACGAAGGCGGGGCTCGGGCTGACGATTAATCAGCTGGAAAGCCACTTTCTGGCGGGCGGCAACGTCGACCGCGTCGTCAATGCGCTGATCGCCGCGGAGCGGGCCAACATCGAGCTCGGCTTCGAACGGGCCGCCGCGATCGACCTGGCCGGCCGCGACGTGCTGCAGGCGGTGCAGATGAGCGTCAACCCGCGCGTCATCGAGACGCCGATCGTATCCGCCGTCGCCAAGGACGGCATCGAAGTGAAGGTCAAGGCGCGCGTAACGGTTCGCGCGAACATCGACCGGCTCGTCGGCGGCGCCGGCGAAGAAACGATTATCGCCCGCGTCGGCGAAGGCATTGTCACGACGGTCGGTTCTTCGAAATCGCATAAGGACGTGCTGGAAAACCCGGATCTCATCTCCCGGACCGTGCTGGGCAAAGGGCTGGACGCCGGCACGGCGTTCGAAATTTTGTCCATCGATATCGCGGACGTCGACGTGGGCAAAAACATCGGCGCCCATCTGCAGACGGAGCAGGCGGAAGCCGACAAGCGGATCGCCCAGGCAAAGGCGGAGGAACGCCGTGCGATGGCGGTGGCGCAGGAGCAGGAAATGAAGGCGAAGGTCGTCGAGATGCGCGCGCGCGTCGTCGAATCCGAATCCCAGGTGCCGCTGGCCATGGCGGACGCGCTGAAGAGCGGAAAAATCGGCGTGCTCGATTATATGAATTTGAAAAATATCGAAGCCGACACGCAGATGCGGAGCTCGATCGGCAGACCCGACGCCGGAATGACCGATAAGCCCGGCGAATAGGTGACGATATGGATGCGATCGTTCAATTTATCGTCCACAACTTCTTCATCGTTATCGTCGTCATCGGGTTCGTGCTTTCGCTGCTGAACAAGGCGCGCCGGGGCAACACCCGCTCCGGGCCCCGGATGCCGAATTTCGGCGGCAATCCGCCGCTGCCGAAAGGGCCCCGGCAGTTAACCGGGCAGCCGGGGCACTCTCGCCCGCCGGTGACGGCGAGGCAGGATGCCGCTTGGCCGGAGCGGCGCGAAACGACGGCCATGCCGACCGAACGCCCGGCAATGACGGCGCCTGATCGTCCGTCGATGCCGATCGAACGTCCGGCAATGACGACGCCCGAACGCCCGCCGATGACGTCGTACTCTTCAGCCGCGCAGCATGATGCGCAGGCGGACGTGCAGACGTCTGGCGGCTGGGAGATTGGCGTCGAGCGGACGTCTGCAGCAGCGGCCCCGGCGGCCGTCCTGCCCGGCAGGGGACGCCCCTCTGCAGCCGCCGATTCCTCAAGCCGCGCGCCTTTTCGGCTGGCGGACCGCGGCGAGCTGCAGCGCGCGGTCGTCCTGGCCGAGGTGCTTGGGCCGCCGCGGTCGAAGCGCCCTTTTCAACGAAAATAACAGACGAATTCACGAGGAACATTCCGCTTTGCCGCGGGATGTTCTTTTTTGTTGTATGGACTCCCCGCGCCTGATTTCCCGTTTTTCGCTTTACCCGTTTCCCCGGGGCCGAACCTTCATATTTTTCTTTTAGGCCGCATAGGTTGGTACAGTACGGGAAGGGGGCCTTACGCCGACATGCGCCGCTTCAATCGCAAACTTCGCAAAATAGCCGCCGATCTGCTCGATTTACCGCAGGACGTCGTATTCGATCTGCCCCGAGTGACCATGATCGGCGACCGCCAGCTTTACATCGAGAACCATCGCGGCGTGCTTCATTTCTCGAGCGACAAGCTGCGCCTGGCGCTCAGTAAAGGCGAGCTGGAGGTAACGGGGGCTCAGCTGGTCATCCGGACCATCTGGACGGAAGAAGTATTCGTGGAAGGCGTCATCAAGCACATCGAGGTGCGCGATTTATAAACAGGCCGGAAAAAGGGGGCTGCTGTAAGGATGAATGCGTCGTGGATGCAGTGGACGAAGGGCATCGTAACAATCCGCGTCAGAGGCGATGCGGCGGAAACGCTCGTAAACCGGGCGCTGGCCGCCGGCGTGCAGCTGTGGTCGATCAGCCGGACAAGCGGGGGGGAGCTTGTTTGCGACGTGACGGTCGGCGATTATTTCCGGCTGCGGCCGCTCCTGAAGGAGACCGGCTGCCGCGCGCATGTCCTCGGCCGGAAGGGAATGCCGTTCTGGCTCGTGAAGCTGGAGAAACGGCTTTTTTTTGGCGCCGGGCTCGTCCTGTTCTTCATTGGAATGTATTTGCTGTCGTCGCTCGTTTGGACCGTCGACGTCAAAGGGAACGACAAGCTGTCCGAAGAGCAGATTTTGCAGGCGGCGAAGCAGGAGGGCATTTATCCGTTTCAATGGTCGTTCCGGCTGCAGGATACGGACGTGCTGTCGAAGAAGCTCGCCCGGATGCTGCCCGGCGCGGCATGGGTCGGCGTCGAGAAGCACGGAACGCGCATTACGATTCAGGTCGTCGAGACGACGAAGCCGGAAACGAAGCCGCTGCTCAGCCCGCGCGATCTCGTGGCGTCCACGGACGCGGTCGTGACGGACATGCTGGCGGAAACGGGACGTCCCGTCGTGAAACGGAACCAGAAGGTAAAGAAAGGCGACGTGCTCATTTCGGGTCTGCTGGGGGACGAAGCGCACCGGCAGGCGGTCGTGGCCAAAGGCACGGTCAAGGGTCTCGTCTGGCACGAATACAATATTGTTTCGCCGCTTATGCGGCAGGTGAACGTATATACAGGACAAAAATCGGTGCGCTGGTACGCGGTCGCCTGGGGCCGCGCGCTCAAGGTGAGCGGCTTCGGCAAGCCGCCGTTCGCGCAGTACGAGACGGAGAAGCAGCTGGAGCAGGCTTCGTGGCGGTCGTGGAAGCTTCCGCTGGGACGAATGAAGGAAACGCTGATGGAGGTGCGCACGGATACGGTACCGGTGAGCGAGAAGGACGCGAAAGCGGCCGGACTGGCGCAGGCGCGCGCCGATTTGATCGCCAAGGGAGGACCGGGGACGGTCATCCGGGGTGAAAACATTTTGCATGAAAACTCGGACAATGGTAAAGTTTATATGAAAGTGCTTTTTGAGGTCGAACAGTCGATTGCAGTCGAAAGACCGCTAGTTCAGATGCAGGGAGATTGAGAATTATTGGTCAATGAAACCAAGGTTGTGAAAATTCCGCTCGCCGGCGCGGCGGAAGGGCTGGCGCTGCTGGGGCCGCAGGACAAGTTCCTCCGGCTCGTTCGGGAGCAGACCGCAGCGGACGTTGCCTCGCGTGACGCCGAAATAACGATCTCCGGTCCGGAAGCCGAAGTGGACTCGATCGAGCAGCTGTTCACCGTGCTGCAGCAGCTGTTCCGCGGCGGCTATACGCCTTCGGAACGCGACGTGACTTATGCGCTTGAGCTGGCCAGGACGCTGCAGGCGGACCAGCTGCTCGATTTGTTCAAGGCGGAAATCACGACGACGTATAAAGGCAAACCGATCCGGGTGAAGACCATCGGCCAGCGCCATTACGTGCAAACGATCAAGAAAAAGGACATCGTGTTCGGCATCGGCCCAGCCGGTACGGGCAAAACGTATCTCGCGGTCGTACTGGCCGTCGCGGCGCTGAAGGAGAACGCCGTCAAGCGCATTATGCTCACGCGCCCCGCGGTCGAAGCGGGCGAGAACCTGGGTTTCCTGCCCGGCGATTTGCAGGAGAAGGTCGATCCGTATTTGCGCCCGCTCTACGACGCGCTTCACGAGGTGCTCGGGCCGGATCAGACCGCCAAGGCGTTCGAGCGGGGACTGATCGAGGTGGCGCCGCTCGCTTATATGCGGGGACGAACGCTGGACGATTCGTTCATTATTTTGGATGAAGCGCAGAATACGACACCGGAACAGATGAAAATGTTTTTGACCCGGCTCGGCTTCGGCTCGAAAATGGTCGTCACCGGAGACGTGACGCAGATCGACCTGCCGCGCGGCAAGCGGTCCGGCCTGATCGAGGCGCAGCGCATTTTGAACAATATCGAAGAAATCGGATTCATCGCCTTTTCGGAGCACGACGTTGTCCGCCATTCACTCGTGCAGAAAATTATAAACGCTTATAACTGGGACGCGGAAAACGAAACGATTTAATGTTAAGGAAGGCCCCGCTGCAGGACGCACCGCTTTTTTGCCGCCTGTGCCGGGGCTTAAAGCCTTGTGGCCCCGCCCGCGGACCTGCCGGGGGTTCCCGAACGGACGTTATTTACGCCGGGGATTCGGGGTGCTTTGCCTCTAGGGGAGGGAGAATGGATGCGATTCAGCGGATGGAAGCAGAACGCGGCCGTACGATGGGGGCTTTTGCTCCTGTTCGTTTTGCTTTTTTATTTGAGCATGGCGCCCCACCTGCTTCCGAAAACGTACGATATCGAGCTCGGCAAACGGAGCGTGCGCGATATTGAAGCGCCCAAGCAGCTGAAGGACGATAAAGCGACCATTCAGGCGCAGGAGCAGGCCGCCGACCGGGTACAGGACATTTATTCGATCGTGGCGCTGCACAGCGAAAATTTGCTCGACAAGCTGTTTACCCGGATGGAGCAGCTCAATCAGGACGACCAGGTGACGGACGCGAATAAAGTCGCGATCTATCGCAGCGAAATCCCGCAGATGTATAACGATTACGTCGACCAGTTCGCGCGGACGAACGCGGGCAACGGCAGCTACAATCAGACGCTGCTGGATGAAATGGCCAAGACGGTCAAGGAGCAGGCGTACCGCATTCCCGAGGAGACGTATTACAAGCTGCCGCAGCTGACGAGCGACCAGCTTACCGAGATGCGCCAGGTCGGCCTCGGCATCGTCCGCAAGCTGACGAGCGACCCGCTGAGCGATGCGGAGACGGCCCGCACCAAGGTAGCGGAGCTTGTCAACGCAAGCTCGCTTAGCGAGCGCAAGACGCGGGAGATTGTGCAGGAGCTGGCGCGTTATGCGATTATGCCGAACCGGTTCTACGACAAGCAGGCAACGAGCGACGCCCGCGTTCAGGCGAAGGAAAACACGCCCGAGGTGATCATTAAGCAGGGCGACATCATCGTGCAGAAGGGCGAAATGATTTCGCAGGACGTTTATGACCGGCTGTCCGGCTTCGGCCTGCTGCAGGATAAGCGGACCTATTGGCCGAATCTCGGCCTGCTGCTTATGTCGGTGCTGTTCATGCTTGTCATTTACAGTTATTTGGAGAAGTCAAGCGGATTATGGAAGGGCGGCAAAACCGGCTATAACAACTCGCAGCTCATGATGCTGCTGCTTGTATTCGTCCTGAACCTCGCGGCCATGCATATCGCCCGCCTGACGCAGACGGAGGCGGTGCCGTATGTCGGCTATCTGGCGCCGACGGCGATGGGCGCGATGCTGATCGCCCTCCTGCTGGACGCTCCGCTCGCGATCGTCAGCACGTTTCTGTTCGCGCTGGCGGGGAGCGTCATCTTCAATACGGAGCCGAACCGGATTTTCGACTTCAATTACGGCTTCGTCACGGCTGTCGTCTCGTTTGCCGCGATTTTCGCGATTCATCGCGCCAGCCACCGCTCGACCATTCTGAAGGCCGGCATTATGGTCAGCCTGTTCGGTTCGGCTTCCGTCGTTTCGCTGCTCCTGCTGCAGAGCGAGCTGCCGCAGCGAACCGACATGATCCTGCCCGTAGCGTTTACGTTTGCTAGCGGCTTGCTGACGGCGATTCTCGTCATCGGGCTGATGCCGTTCTTCGAAGTATCGTTCGGCATTTTGTCGGCGCTGAAGCTTGTGGAGCTGTCCAATCCGAACCATCCGCTGCTGCGCAAGCTGCTGACGGAAACGCCGGGGACGTACCACCACAGCGTCATGGTCGGCAACCTGTCGGAGGCCGCCGCCGAAGCGATCGGCGCGGACGGGCTGCTGTGCCGCGTCGGCTCTTTCTATCACGATATCGGCAAAACGAAGCGGCCGAGCTATTTTATCGAAAATCAGACGAATATCGAAAATCCGCACGACAAGATCGATCCGAAGCTGAGCAAATCGATCATTATCGCGCATGCGCGCGACGGGGTGGAGATGCAGAAGGCGCACAACATCCCGAAGCCGATCCGCGATATCGCCGAGCAGCATCACGGCACGACGTTTTTGAAATACTTTTACTATAAGGCGCTGAAGCAGGCGGAGGAAGCGGGCGTGGAGCCGGATTTTACCGAAGACGATTTCCGGTACCCGGGGCCGCGCGCCCAGTCTAAGGAGGCGGCGATCGTCGGCATTGCCGACTGCGTCGAGGCCGCCGTCCGCAGCCTGCGGAATCCGACGATGGAGCAGATCGAAACGATGATCGCCAAAATCATCAAGGGACGGCTCGAGGACGGCCAGCTTGACGAATGCGACCTGACGATGAAAGAGCTCGACAAGATCGCGCAGACGCTGAAGGAGACGGTAATCGGCATCTTTCACTCGCGCATCGAATATCCCGAAGATGCCAAGCAAAAGGAGCGACCGGCATGAGTTTGCGTTTGGACTGGACCAACGATCAAGACAAAATCGGGCTTCCCGAAGGCTGCATCGAACAGCTGGAGCAGCTGCTGCAGATCACCGGGGAGACGGAAGGAATCGAAGACGGCGAAGTGACGTTAACGTTCGTGGACGATAACGAAATCCATCAGGTGAACCGCGATTACCGCGGCATCGACAGGCCGACCGACGTGCTGTCGTTCGCGATGCAGGAGGAGACGGACGAGGAGCCGGAGATCATTTACGAGGTCGAAAGCGAGGAGGAGGCTGTTCCTTTCGACGGGATGCTCGGCGATATTATCATTTCGGCGGAAACGGCAAAGCGGCAGAGCGAGGAATACGGACATTCCCTCGAGCGGGAAATCGGATTTCTGTTCGTGCACGGGTTTCTTCATCTGCTCGGCTACGATCATCAGGACGAAGCGGGAGAGGCGGAAATGATCCGCAAGCAGGAAGCCGTGCTGGACCGGGCGGGACTGCGACGGTAATGCGCCGCTTCCTTCGCAGCGCGGGCGCGGCGCTGTCGGGCATCGCCTGCGCTTACAGAACGCAGCACCACATCCGGTTTCACTGCTTCAGCGCCGCCGTCGTGATCATCGCCGGCTTGGCGCTGCGGCTTTCGCGTTTCGAATGGGCATGGCTCGTCATCGCCATCGTGTCGGTCCTCGCGGCGGAGCTGATCAACACCGCGGTTGAGAACGTCGTCGATCTGGCGAGCCCGAATATCCATCCGCTCGCGAAGGCGGCGAAGGATACGGCGGCGGGCGCCGTGCTCGTTGCGGCGGCAGGAGCCGTCGTCATCGGGCTGCTCGTATTCGGACCGCATCTTTGGGCGCTTGTGGCGCAGAAAGGATGAAGACAGTCGTGACGGACCTGGACCGGGAGACTGCGGGCGATCCGCAGGCGGAGGAATGGAAGGCGCTGCTGGAAGCCGCAGCGAAAGCCAGGAAACGGGCGTACGCTCCGTATTCGCGCTTCCTGGTGGGGGCGGCGCTGCTGGACGGCGAAGGCCGCGTGCATCTCGGCTGCAACGTCGAGAACGCCGCTTACGGCCCGACCAATTGCGCCGAACGGACGGCGCTGTTCCGGGCGGTGGCCGACGGCTGCAGGCCGCGTTCGTTCCGGGCGATCGCCGTCATCGGCGATACGCCGGAGCCGATCACGCCGTGCGGCGTATGCCGGCAGGTGCTGGCCGAGCTGTGCACGCCGGACATGCCGGTCATCATGAGCAATTTGCAGGGCAGCCGGCTCGTTTCTACCGTATCGGAGCTGCTGCCCGGAGCTTTTTCATTCCATCAACAAGACGATAACGGCAGCCTGGAAGGAGAGCAATCGCATTGAACGCATCGGCAGCGGGCAAGGAACCCTACCGCTCGGGCTTTGTGGCGATCGTCGGAAGGCCGAATGTCGGCAAATCGACGCTCATTAACGAAATGATCGGGCAGAAAATCGCCATCATGTCGGACAAGCCGCAGACGACCCGAAACAAAATACACGGCGTTTATACGACCGACAACTTCCAGATCGTATTTTTGGATACGCCGGGCATCCATAAGCCGCAGTCGAAGCTGGGCGATTTCATGGTGAAGGAAGCGGTCGGCACGCTCGGCGAAGTGGACGCCGCGCTTTTTCTGATCGACGCCTCCGAAGGACTCGGCGGCGGCGACCGTTTCATCATCGAGCAGCTGAAGAAAGTGGAAACGCCCGTTTTTCTCGTGATCAACAAAATCGATAAGGTGCATCCCGAGGAGCTGCTGCCGCTTATTGCGCAGTACAGGGAGCTGCACGAGTTCACCGAGGTGGTGCCGGTCTCGGCGCTGCAGGGCAGCAACGTCGGCACGCTGCTGGACGTGCTGTCCGGCTACCTGCCGGAAGGACCCCAGTATTACCCGGCGGATCAGATCACCGACCACCCGGAGCAGTTCGTCTGCGCCGAGCTGATCCGCGAAAAAATATTGCAGCTCACACGCGAGGAAATACCGCATTCGATCGCCGTTACGATCGAGGATATGCGCGTGCAGGAGAACGGCGTCGTCTACATCGGGGCGGTCATTTTCGTCGAACGGGACTCGCAGAAGGGCATCGTGATCGGCAAGCAGGGCGCGCTGCTGAAGGAAGTCGGCAAGCTGGCGCGGCGCGATATCGAGCTTCTGCTCGGCTCGCGCACATTCCTTGAGCTGTGGGTCAAGGTGAAGAAGGACTGGCGCAACCAGGAGCGCATTCTCAAGGATTTGGGCTTCCGCAGCGAATAGAGCAGCCGTTTATTGTCTGGCATAGGACCGGCCCGATCATCGCATCCTATCCATAAGGAACATTTCCGATCTGGAGGGGATAAATACGAATGCGGGACTTTTCGTGGAAGTATTTTACGATGACCGGGGATGTGGACGCTTTTATGCTCTATAAGGAAATGGATCAGCTCGCGGATGCGGCCGAAGGTTCGGAGGAAGAGCCGGAGAACGACGAAGCCGAAGGCGCCGGGCTTTAACCCGCCGGACGCGTGCGCAGGACAGGGGAGAGTTGAAGGTGCAGTACCGGGCCGAAGGCATCGTGATCCGGAGCATGGATTACGGGGAAGGCAACAAAATCGTCACGATCGTAACCGATTCGTTCGGCAAAACGGGCCTGATGGTCCGCGGCGCGAAAAAAGCGAGAAGCCGCCACGGATCTCTGGCGCAGCCGTTTACGCTCGGCGAATTTCACTATTTTCGGAATACGGGACTCGGCACGCTGTCGCATGGTGAGATTATCGAATCTCACCATGTTTTGCGTGAACAGCTCGAGCTCGCCGCTTATGCGGCTTACGCCGCCGAGCTGACCGACAAGGCGCTTCAGGACGAAGAAGCCGGCCGGTACATATTCGAACAGCTGAAGGCGTGCTTCGCCTCGCTGGAGGAAGGCAAGGATCCGGTGATCGTGACCGGCATTTACGAGATGAAAATATTGCAGGCGGCCGGATACGGGCCGGCGCTCGGCGAATGCGCGTCCTGCGGCAACGCCGCGGGCCCGATGGCGTTAAGCCCCCGAACCGGCGGCCTGCTGTGCGGCAGATGCCGCAGCCGCGACCCGTACGCGCTGGTGCTTGGCGATGGAGCGCTGAAGCTGCTTCGTCTATTTGCCGGCATGGACCTCGGAAGACTCGGCAATGTCCAGGTGAAGGATGAAACCAGGCTGCAGCTGAAGCAGGCGATGAGGCTCCTAATGGATGCTCATTTGGGGATTCCGCTGAAATCGCGTTCTTTTCTCGACCAGATGGACAAGTTTTCGATCTGAATGGATTTGGCGGACTTGCGTTGACAGCGTCCTCGAAAAAAGCTATGATCTAGTATTATGAATATCGGACGATGATAAAGAAAGTAACCGGTTGCGATTCGCGTGCGCAGCGACCCGGGGGCGGTGAGAGCCCGGGCGGACGAACCGGCGAAAGGCGCTTTGGAGTTCGGACAAGCATGAAGCAAGGTGGGTTTCCGCCGGATGCGCGCTTATGCGCCGCACGGATATCGGGGACCAAGTAGGGTGGAACCGCGGGAGATCAGCTCTCGTCCCTACGTCTGCCATCAGACGTAGGGACGGGGGCTTTTTTATCTGCCGGGAGACCGGCTTTAGGCTTGTATTCCCGGCGGATCTAAAGGAAGCGGATTGCTTCGTCGTCTTAAAACGGCTTAAGTTGCCGTTCTTTCCGGGGAATCGAAAGCATCGCCCGCCGCCTGCCTGATGAACAGATGCGTCCATTTGAATAGGAAAAGGAGAGTCGCTAACCGATGAATTTTCAAAGTATGATTTTGACGCTGCAGCAGTTTTGGGCGGAACAAAACTGTATCCTCGTGCAGCCATACGACGTCGAGAAAGGCGCGGGCACGATGAACCCGATGACGTTTCTGCGCTCGATCGGACCCGAGCCGTGGAACGTCGCTTACGTGGAGCCTTCACGCCGCCCGGCGGACGGCCGCTACGGGGAAAATCCGAACCGGTTGTACCAGCATCACCAGTTTCAGGTCATTTTGAAGCCGTCGCCCGGCAACATCCAGGAGCTGTACCTCGAAAGCCTGAAGCGTCTCGGGGTCGACCCGCTTCATCACGACATCCGGTTCGTCGAGGACAACTGGGAATCGCCGACGCTCGGCGCCTGGGGGCTCGGGTGGGAAGTATGGCTGGACGGCATGGAAATTACGCAGTTCACGTATTTTCAGCAGGTCGGCGGCATCGACGCGAATCCGGTCGCGGTGGAAATCACATACGGCATGGAGCGTCTCGCCTCTTATATCCAGGAGAAGGAGAATGTCTTTGACCTGGAATGGGTGGACGGCGTTACCTATGGCGACGTGTTCCTGCAGCCGGAATACGAGCATTCGAAGTATACGTTCGAGGTGTCCGACGCTTCGATGCTGTTCACGCTGTTTAATATGTACGAAGGAGAGGCTCGCAAGGCGATGGAGCAGAAGCTCGTTTTTCCCGCTTACGATTATGTGCTGAAATGCTCGCATACGTTCAACCTGCTCGACGCGCGGGGCGCCATCAGCGTGACGGAGCGGACCGGCTACATCATGCGGGTGCGCAATCTGGCGCGCGCCTGTGCGGCGACCTACCTGGAGGAGCGCGAACGTCTCGGCTTCCCGCTGCTGAAGAAAGGGGTGAGCGTCAATGGCTAAGGACCTGCTGCTTGAAATCGGACTCGAGGAAGTGCCCGCCCGCTTCGTGCGCGGCGCGATGAACCAGCTGAAGGAAAAAACGGTCAAATGGCTTGACGCCTCCCGGATCGGTCATGGGGAAGCCGAAGCGTTTGCCACGCCGCGCAGAATCGCCGTTCTGGTGAGGGGCGTCGAAGAGAAGCAGGACGACGTAAACGAAGAGGTAAAAGGGCCGTCCCGCAAAATCGCGCTCGACGAGCAGGGGAACTGGTCGAAGGCGGCGCTCGGCTTCGCGCGCAGCCAAGGCGTCGATCCCGCATCGTTCTTTTTTAAAGAGCTCGGCGGCGTCGAATACGTCTATGCGAATAAAAGCAGTGTCGGCGCCGCAACCGCCGAGGTGCTGCCGGAAGGGCTTGCGTCCCTGATCGGTTCGATGTCGTTTCCGAAAAACATGCGCTGGGGCAGCACGGAAATGCGCTTTGTCCGCCCGATCCGCTGGCTCGTGACGCTGTATGGCGGCGAAATCGTGCCGCTGGAAATCGCAGGCGTCGCAAGCGGCCGCACGACGCGCGGGCACCGTTTTCTCGGCGGCGAGACGGAAATCGCGGAGCCGTCTCAATATGCGGAGCGGCTGCGCGGGCAGCGGGTCGTCGCCGACGTCGCCGAACGCGAGCGGCTGATTACGCAGCAGATCGAAGCGCTGGCCGCCGAGAAAGGCTGGGAAATCGCCGTCAAGGAGGATCTGCTCGAGGAAGTGCTGTTCCTCGTCGAGTATCCGAGCGTGCTGTTCGGATCGTTCGATCCGTCGTTCCTGCACATCCCGCAGGAGGTGCTGATCACCTCGATGAGAGAGCATCAGCGCTATTTCCCGGTGCTCGATGCCAACGGCAGGTTGCTGCCGTATTTCGTGACGGTGCGCAACGGCGACCGGACCTCCATCGAGCAGGTGGCGAAGGGCAATGAGAAGGTGCTGCGCGCCCGGCTGTCCGACGCGAAATTTTTCTACGCCGAGGATCAGAAGCTGGCGATCCCCGATGCGCTGGCCAAGCTGGAGACGATCGTCTACCATGAGGAGCTCGGTACGGTGGCCGACAAAGTGCGCCGCATTCAGGTGACCGCAAGTAAGCTGTCAGCGGCTCTGGAGCTTGACGCCCAGACGACGGACGATGCCGCGCGAACGGCGGCTGTCTGCAAGTTCGACCTCGTCACGCAGATGGTCTATGAATTCCCGGAGCTGCAGGGCATCATGGGCGAGGATTACGCGCGCAAAGCGGGCGAGCGGGAGGCGGTCGCGCGAGCGATCAACGAGCATTACCAGCCGCGTTTCGCCGGCGACCGCGCTCCGTCATCGCTGGCCGGCGCCGTCGTCAGCATCGCCGACAAAATCGACACAATCGTCGGCTGCTTCCAGATCGGCATCGTGCCGACCGGCTCGCAGGACCCTTATGCGCTGCGCCGGCAGGCGGCAGGCATCGTGCAGATCATTTTGGCGCATGAACTGAAGCTGCCGCTCGGCATGCTGTTCGACCTGTCGCTGGACGTGCATGCCGGCAAACCGATGAAACGGGACCGGGCCGACATACGTAATGATTTGTACGAATTCTTTGGACTCCGCGTCAAAAACGTGCTTACCGAGCAGGGTATTCGTTATGACGTGATCGATGCCGTGATGGCTTCCGGCTACGACGATTTGCGGCAGACGGTAGACCGCGCGTCGGCGCTGACGGCGGCGGCCGCCGGCGAGCGCCAGGCCGAATTCAAATCGGCCGTCGACGCCTTGAACCGCGTCTGCAACCTGGCGGCGAAGGCCGAATCCGGCACCGTCGATCCGGCTTTGTTCGCCGACCCGGCGGAGGGCGCGCTGTATCAGGCGTGGCTGGAGACGGGACCCGCCGCATCCGCGGCGCTGGAAGCGGGCGATGCGGCAGGAGCGATTGCGAAGCTTGCCTCGCTGAAGGACGTCATCAATGCGTACTTCGACAGCGTCATGGTGATGGCCGACGACAAGCAGGTGCGGGATAACCGGCTGGCGACGCTTGCTGCAATCGCCGACGGGGTCGCCCGCGTAGCGGATTTGTCCAAGCTCGTTTGGCAGTAAGTGCGGCAGCCTGCCGCCAAGGCATGCGGGCTGCGCCCCCAATTAAACTGGAGGTCGATGCGAATGACGGAAGAGACGCAGTCTGAAGTCATTATCTATGTCTTATCGGATTCCGCCGGCGATACCGGAGAGCTGGTCGTCCGTGCGGCGGCCGCCCAGTTTCATCCGCTGCTGGCCGATATCCGCCGTGCGCCGTTCATCCACGATACGGCGACGCTTGAGCGGTTCACCCTTCAGGCGAAGGCATGCGGCGGCATTATTTTGTATACGCTGGTCATTCCGGAGCTGCGGGAGGCGCTGAACCGGCTCACGCAGGAGCTGGACGTCATGGCGATCGATCTGCTCGGACCGCTCATCGGCAGCCTGGAGTCGAAGACGGGGCGCAGCTCCCGGCACGAGCCGGGTCTTAATCACGTGCTGGACGCGGATTATTTCCGCAAGGTCGAAGCGGTGGAGTTCGCCGTCAAATATGACGATATGCGGGATACGGCAGGCATCCGGAAAGCCGACATCGTGCTGGTCGGCGTATCCCGGACGTCTAAGACGCCGCTCTCGATGTATCTCGCCCACAAAAAATTCAAGGTGGCGAACGTGCCGCTCATGCCGGAGCTGGAGCCTCCGGCGGAGCTGTTCGACATTCCGAAGGAGCGGGTCATCGGGCTGACGATCGGGGTGCATTATTTGAACGTCATCCGGAAAGAGCGGCTGAAGGCGCTCGGCCTGCCCGACAGCGCGGCTTATGCAACGACGGCGCGCATCGAACGCGAGCTCGCCTATGCGAGGGAAGTGATGGAACGGCTCGGCTGCGTCGTCATCGACGTCTCGCACCGGGCGGTCGAAGAGACGGCGAGCCTGATCATGGAGAATATCAGGGCCACTTGACAATCGGTAACGGCAGGATTTTTTCCTGAATTGCCGTATATAATAGTACGGTTACTTCAGGCAGTGAATCGGGTGAACGGAGATAATGAACGGAAAACCGTTAGTTGTCGTGGACGCAGATGCGTGTCCGGTAAAGCGCGAAATTGTCGAAGCCGCTCGCAAGCTGTCCGTTCCCGTCCTGATGGTCGCCTCCTACGACCATCGGCTTGAGCCGGAAGAAGGCGTACGAATCGTCCAAGTCGACCGAAGCGACCAATCGGTCGACTTGTATATTTCGAATCATGTCGCAAAAGGCGATATCGTCGTCACGCAGGATTTCGGGCTGGCGACGATCGTGCTGGCGAAAGGAGCCGTCGCGCTGTCGCCGAGAGGGCAGCAGTACGACGACGGGAACATCGATTTTCTGATGGCGCGGCGGCATGAGCTGGCCAAACTGCGGCGCGGCGGCGGCCGTTCGAAAGGCCCGAGGGCAATGACCGATGAAGACCGCGCGCGTTTTCAGCAAAAGCTGACAAAAGTTTTGCTCAGCCGGCAGGAGAATGAAGGACGGTAGCGAATACCTATTACGTGTTTGAGGATGAGGTGGAGGTGTATGGCTTACGGATATATACCGGATTCCGTCATAGACACGGTGCTTCGGCATCACGATATCGTGGAGACGGTCGGAAAGTACGTTCACCTCACGAAGGCCGGGAAATACATGAAGGGGCTCTGCCCCTTTCACTCCGAGAAGACGCCGTCCTTTACAGTGACGCCGGAGAAACAGATCTTCTACTGCTACGGGTGCGGCAAGGGCGGCAACGCCATCAAGTTCGTCGAAGAAATTGAAGGCTACTCGTTCCCGGAAGCGGTCCGCCATATGGCCGAGGAGGCCGGCATCGCGATCGAGTGGACGGGACCTGCCGGCCGGTCAAGCGGGCCGGAGAACGCGGTGCGCGACAAGCTGATCGATGCACATGAGCTGTCGGCAAAGCTGTATCATTACTTGTTGAAAAATACGACGCACGGCCAGCCGGCCATGAACTATTTGCGGTCGCGCGGCGTGACGGACAAGCAGATCGACCATTTCATGATCGGCTATGCTCCTGCGGAGTGGGACACACTGGCCCGTTTTTTGAAGGAACGGGGCTTCGATCCGGCGCTGATGGAGAAGGGTGGGCTGCTGATCGCAAGACAGGACGGAAGCGGTCATCTCGACCGGTTCCGCGACCGCATCATGTTTCCGATCCTGAGCCGGGACGGCAAAACGATCGCGTTTGCCGGGAGGCTTCTCGGGGACGGGCAGCCGAAATATTTGAACTCGCCGGAGACGATGCTCTTCGGCAAAAGCCGGACCCTCTACAATTTTCACCATGCGCGCGCGGCAATGCGGAAAAGCCGCAGAGTCGTGTTGTTCGAAGGTTATATGGACGTCATCAAAGCGTGGAGCGCAGGCGTGGACAGCGGCGTCGCTTCGATGGGAACGTCGCTGACCGAGGAGCACTGCGAGCTGCTGAAGCGCAACGCGGAGGAAGCGGTCCTCTGCTACGACGGCGACGATGCCGGACAAGCCGCGGCGCTGAAGGCGATTCCGCTGCTCGAGAAGGCCGGGCTGAAGGTGCAGGTCGCCATGCTTCCAAAAGGGATGGACCCGGATGAATTCATCGAACGGAACGGTCCGCTCGCCTTTATGCGGGAAACGATCGAGCATCCGGTATCGGTCACGAAATTTAAACTACTATATACCCGGAAACACCATATACTCCTAGAAGAAGAAGGACAAAAGAACTACCTCCTCGAAGCGGTCGGCATCATCGCCGAGCTGGACTCGCCGATCGAACGCGAGCTTTATTTGAAGGAGCTGTCCCGGGAGTTCGCCTTCTCCCTCGAGGCGCTGAAGCAGGACTGTTTCGAGCACCGGCAGCAGTTGCAAAAAAAGAAAGCGCAAAGGGATAATAACGATAATTCGTGGAATAATGGTAGGAATGAAAACCGTCGTACGCCGTCCTCCGCGCCAGCCGTTCTGCCGGCTTACCAGGTCGCCGAACGGAAGCTGCTGGCCCGCATGATGCAGGACGCCGAGACGGCCGCGGCGGTGCACGAGAAGCTGGGCGAAGCTTTTAACGTGGAGGATCACGCAGCGATTGCTGCTTATTTATACGCTTATTATGCGCAGGGCAACGATCCGGATATCAGCCGGTTTATCGCATCGCTTCAGGACGATCGTCTGGAACGGACCGCCGCTTCGATCTCCATGATGGACGATGAGTTTCCTCTCGACGGGCAGATGCTTGACGATTTTATCTGGGAAATTCTTAAAGTGCCGCAGTTTCGTGAAATCGATCGAAAAAAAGAAGGCATGGTGCGCGCGGAACGCTCCGGCGACATGCTGGCGGCGGCAAAAATAGCAAGTGAGATTATCGCCCTAGAGAGACGGCTTAAAGGTCGGAGCAGTGATAGGTTCTAGGGAGGAGGGAGTCGGAAAATGGCGAATGAACAACATACGGAACTGGACAGCGAGCAGAAGCTCGAGCTTGTCAAGGAGCAGCTGATCGAGCACGGGAAGAAGCGCTCTTCCCTGACCTATAAAGAGATTATGGAGAAGCTTTCTCCGTTCGATCAGGATCCGGAGCAAATCGACGAGTTTTTCGAGCAGCTCGACGATATCGGTATTGAAGTGGTGAACGAGAACGACGACGATCTCCCGATCAGAGGAGACGATCAGGACCGCGACCAAGACGACTTCAATTTCGATGACGACCTGGCGCTCCCGCCCGGCATCAAAATCAACGACCCCGTTCGGATGTACCTGAAGGAAATCGGCCGCGTGCCGCTTTTGTCCGCAGACGACGAAGTGGAGCTGGCCAAGCGGATCGAGCACGGCGACGAAGAGGCGAAGCGCCGTCTGGCGGAAGCGAATCTGCGGCTTGTCGTCAGCATCGCAAAGCGTTACGTCGGCCGCGGCATGCTGTTTCTCGATCTGATTCAAGAAGGTAATATGGGCTTGATTAAAGCGGTCGAGAAATTCGATCATACGAAGGGCTACAAGTTCAGCACGTACGCGACGTGGTGGATTCGTCAAGCTATCACCCGCGCGATTGCGGACCAGGCGCGCACGATCCGGATCCCGGTGCATATGGTGGAGACGATCAACAAACTGGTGCGGGTTTCCCGCCAGCTGCTGCAGGAGCTGGGGCGCGAGCCGAGCCCCGAGGAAATTGCGGCCGAGATGGATCTCAGCACCGAGAAAGTGCGGGAAATTATGAAAATCGCGCAGGAGCCGGTTTCGCTCGAAACGCCGATCGGCGAGGAAGACGATTCGCATCTGGGGGATTTCATCGAGGATCAGGAAGCGCTCGCCCCGGCGGACGCGGCCGCCTACGAGCTGCTGAAGGAGCAGCTGGAGGATGTGCTCGATACGCTGACCGAACGTGAAGAGAATGTGCTTCGCCTCCGTTTCGGCCTCGACGACGGCCGTACGCGGACGCTCGAGGAAGTCGGCAAGGTGTTCGGCGTAACGCGCGAACGGATCCGGCAAATCGAAGCGAAGGCGCTCCGGAAGCTGCGCCACCCGAGCCGCAGCAAACGGCTCAAGGATTTCCTGGAATAACCGCCAAAGACCTTTCTGCCGAGCAGCGAGGTCTTTTTTCAAGTGGGGGATTCCGCCTTCGGAGGCGGATCCCCCGGAAAAGGGGAACGAAGCCGGCGCAGCGCCATGGAAACGCTGGCTTCTTATTATTGGAAATATTGCCTTGTTCTGTTTTGTTGGTTATTATTTTACCTTTTTTTATCCGTCATTGCAAATTGGGATCGCTGCGTCCGCCGCGGCGGTATTCGTGATTTCCGGTCAGAGGTATAGGCAGAAGCACGAGGCGGCGGGACTTGCGATGACCGGCACCGGTATGCTGCTTAGGCTGGGCGCTGGGCTGTTCCTGCTGCAGCTGTATGAGCTGGCGGCTTGGGGCCGGACGGCGGGGCTGCTGCTTTTCTTCATGCGAAAAAAATGGATTGCGTGGGTTGCTTAACATGATACAGTTATCGAAACGGCTGCAAACGATCGCGGACCGGGTGACGCAGGGGTACCGGCTGGCCGATATCGGCTCCGACCATGCGCTGCTTCCGGTCTATCTTGTGCAAAGCGGCAAATGTCCGTCGGCCGTCGCCGGCGAGCTGAACGACGGCCCTTTTCAGGCGGCACGCCGGCAAACGGCGGAGGCGGGGCTTGCCGCCCGCATTTCCGTCCGCCAAGGAGACGGGCTTGCCGTGCTGTCGCCCGGCGAGGCCGATACTGTCGTCATTGCCGGCATGGGCGGCAGTCTGATGGCGACGATATTGGAAACCGGTTTTCTTGCCGGCAGGCTGAAGGGGGCGAAGGAGCTGGTGCTCCAGCCTAACGTCGGCGAGGATCTCGTTCGAAAATGGCTCGTGCTTCGCGGGTTTGCGCTGCTGGACGAAACGATTCTGGAGGAGGACGGACGGTTTTACGAGGTGCTGCATGCGGCTCCGCTGCCGGATGCCGCCGAACGAAACGGCCATCTGTACGATCCGGCGTTTCTGGACGTGCAAATGCCGCATGCCGCCGCCGCAGGCTGGCTGTACCGCATGGGTCCCTGCCTGCTGCGAAGCGCGGAGCAGCACGAGACGCTGACAGACAAGTGGCGGCAGGAGCTGCTGAAGCTGGAGCGGATCTGCAGCGGGCTGGCGCAGTCGGATACGGAAGAAGCCCGCAGCAGGCTGGCGTCCTTCCGCGCCGAAATCAACCAAATCGGGGAGGTGCTCGCATGTTTGCCCATGGTCAAACGGTCGTCCAGATGATGGAGCAGCTGGCGCCGAAGCATATTGCGGTCGAGAACGACAAAATCGGGCTTCAGCTGGGCTCGCTGCAGAAGGAAATCCGCACCGTTCTGGTCGCGCTTGACGTGACGGACGAGGTGGCGGACGAAGCGATCGCGCTCGGAGCCGATCTTATCGTCGCCCACCACGCGATCATCTTCCGGCCGCTGGCCAAAATCGATACGTCCACCTATGCCGGCAAATTATACGAAAAATTGATCAAGCACGATATCGCCGTCTACATTTCGCATACGAATCTGGATGTCGCGGACGGCGGCATCAACGACTGGATGGCCGACCTGCTCGGCATTGCCCCCGAAGGACGGGCGAGTCTGGAGGACGTGCATACCGACCAGCTGTACAAGCTGGCGGTGTTCGTCCCCAAATCGCATCACGAGCAGGTGCTCGAAGCGATCTGGAAAGCGGGGGCGGGCGGTATCGGCGGCTACAGCTGCTGCAGCTTCAATACCGAAGGAATCGGGACGTTCCGCCCCGGCGAAGGCGCGAATCCGTTTATCGGGGAAGCCGGAAAGCTGGAGCGGGTGGAGGAGGTGCGCATCGAGACGGTCGTGCCGCAGAGCGCGCACCGCAAAGTCGTTCAGGCGATGCTGAAGGCTCATCCGTACGAGGAGGTTGCGTACGATCTGATCCCGATGGACCTGAAGGGGCGCGCCTTCGGTCTCGGCCGGACCGGCCGGCTGACGCAGCCGGCGAAGCTGGGCGAGCTGGCGGAGCGGGTGAAGCGGGCGTTCGACGTGCCGTTCGTCCGGCTTGTCGGCGATCCGGAGCGCGACATTCGCAAAGCCGCCGTGCTGGGCGGCTCGGGCGCCAAATATGTGCGCCATGCGCTTTATGCCGGAGCCGACGTGCTTGTCACCGGCGACATCGACTACCATACGGCGCATGATGCGCTTGCTGCCGGGCTGGCGATTATCGACCCCGGTCACAATGTGGAGAAAATCATGAAGCCGCGTGTGGCGGAGTGGCTGAGCCGGGAGCTTGCACAGCGAAAATACGCCACGAAGGCGGTGCCGTCGAGCCTCGATACCGAAGTGTTCCGTTTCGTCTGATCGGCAATGCCGGCTCGCGTACCTCATGCCCCGATTTGCCGCGGGATGAGACTTGAACGTTTTCTCATTTCGGTTTAGGATGGCGGCGGACTTGCCGTCCCGCCGGCCGTTCGGAGGACAGGCAATGCCGGGCAGCGGAAGCAGCGATTCACAAGGAAACGTTTCGCACTTGAGCTTTCGTTTCGTTCCTAGTATACTAGCTTATGCACACGGAAAGTTTGACAGACAATCGCTGGCGGCCTCAGGGCCGCGAGAGGAAAGTCCGGGCTCCACAGGGCAAAGATGCTGGATAATGTCCAGTCGGCGCGAGCCGAAGGATAGTGCCACAGAAACGGACCGCCGATGGCCGGCTCACGCCGGCACAGGCAAGGGTGGAACCGTGGTGTAAGAGACCACGAGCGCCGTTGGCGACAACGGGGCTGGTAAACCCCATCTGGAGCAAGACCGAGAGAACGTAGCGGAGGCAGACGCCTTCCGCGCCCGATGCCCGGGGATCGTTCGGGTTGGTCGCTTGAGCCGTCCAGTAATGGCCGGCCTAGATAGATGATTGTCGCTTCGCAAGTGGGAGGGTCGTTCCCGTTCGCACCACAGGAAGTACAGAACCCGGCTTACGGCAAACTTTCCGCACGATATTGCATTTCAGCCAATCGTCCCGGCAAACGGGGCGGTTTTTATTTTTCAAGGGAAAAAATCGAGGGGGGGACCCGGGATGGAAACAAATGATCATGGTCGGGGCAACCTGGAGAGGATCGTTCGAAAGCTGGGCGTCCGGCGGATCGTCGAGCTGCTGCGGGACCGGCTTTCCGGCTCCGACTTGAACACGCTGCTGCTGGAGCTGTTCCGGCAGAAGGCGGGGATGTCTTCGCCCGGCGATTTGCTCAGCCGGTACCGGTCCAATCGTTTCGTTCAGCCCGCTGCCGTCGACCCGCTCCGCCTGAAAAGGCTGGAGCTGGAGCTGCTGAGCCTTGCGGCGCGCTATCGCTTCGAGCCCGTCGAGCTGTCCCCGGTCGCTCCGCTTGGCGCCTGCTCGGCTGTGGCGCCCGTCGATCAGCACAAGGTGATTTCCGCACTGCGGGGAACGGAAGTGCTGTCGGACGCAACCAACATGCTCGCATTGCATAGCTGCGATCTGATCCGATCGGGTAAACGGGACCGTGAGGAAGATTTGATCCGGTTGTGCGCCACCCACCGGCACGTCAGGGCGCAGTTTTTCGGCGGCAAACCGGGGCTGCTTCCCCATTTTCACCTGTTCTGCATGGTTACTTCGGGCAAAGATACCGGGTCGTACCGCTTTGAAACGTTATCGTTTTGGGAGCATGTCCGGGTGTACCGGGACATTTTTGAATCCGTTTTCGCAGCCGATATGGAAATCGTTATAAGCGGTCGGGCCGGGTATACGGATCCGGACGGATTGGTGCGGCGAATTGTTCAGGAGGGAGAGGCTCTGACGGTGCCGGTATCGATTAAAGAACCGAATATGGAAAATCGCTACTATCGGGGCCTGCAGTTTACAATTCGCATCCGGCTGGGCGGCAGCGAGATCAATATCGGCGACGGCGGTTTTGTCGACTGGCCGCAGCAGCTGCTGGCAAACCGGAAAGAGCGGATGCTTATCAGCGCGATCGGCTTGGAGCGGTTTCTCGGCTGATCGACAAAAGCCCGGACGTTCCAATGAACGTGCCGGGCCGCTTGCCGCCGCGGTCAGCCTTTGCCGACCATCGCCTCATATTTGCGCATAATCCGCTGCAGCCGGCTTTCGACCTGCTGCGGATACTGCTCGATCGACTCGTTTGACGGGCTGGCCATTTCCAGCGCCCGCACAATGTCGATTTGGCCGTAGCCGAAATATTTGTCTTTGCCTTCGTCGCCGAGATCGAGCGAGGAGCGGCGCATAATGTCGTACACCTGCTCATTGCTGAGCGACGGATTGATCGACCGGATCAGTCCGGCCAGCGCCGCGACGTGCGGACTGGCCATCGATGTGCCGGACAAAGCGGCATACTGGCTGCCGGGATACGTGCTGGCGATGCTGTCGCCGGGAGCCGCAACGTCAATATAATCGCCGTAATTCGAGAACGACGATTTATTGCCGTTGGCATCGGTCGACGCCACCGCAAACACCTCCGGATAGGCCGCCGGGTAGCCCGGCCGTTCCGTATTATCGTTGCCGCTCGCCGCTACCAGGACGACGTCGCGGTCGTACGCATATTTGATGGCGTCGTGCAGAAATTGCGCCTGCGCATAGTTGCCGAGGCTCATGTTGATCACTTTGGCGCCGTGGTCCGTCGCCCAAATGATGCCCTCCGCCACCGTATAGGTCGAGCCCGCGCCGCTGTCGTCCAGCACTTTCACGGGAAGCACCTTGTTGTACCAGGACAGTCCGGCGACCCCTTCGTTGTTGTTGACGACCGCCGCGATGATGCCGGCGACGTGCGTGCCGTGCCCGACATCGTCCTCCGGCGGATTGCCGGGACTGACCAAATTCGTGCCTTCCGCCAGCTTGCCCTGCAGATCGGGGTGATCGGTCTGTACGCCGGTATCGAGCGTGGCCACGATGACCTTATCGCTGCCTTTGCCGATGCTCCAGCCCCGTTCGGTTTCAATCGTGGGCAAATTCCACTGGTATTCCGAATATAGCGCGTCGTTCGGCACGATCGGCTTCACATCGTTGGTTAAATACAAATAATGCGGCTCGACGTAGGACGGATTCCAACGGGACTGAAAATACCGGATCATCGGCTCGGCTTCCATTTTATCCGACTGGAAGACGTACGTGTACCCGAGCTTGCGGACGGAATTGGCGGAAACTTCGCGCTTCATCCGCTCCAGCTCGCGCTCCGACGGATGGCCCTTGAATTTGACGACCACCTCGTCGACCCGGTAATGGCTGGCGCTGCCGTTGTCCTCGCCGCTGTCCACGGTCGTGTCCCGAAGCGTGTTCGATTTTACCGATTCGATCTTGTATCTGCCTTCGGCGGGATACGGCACGACACGCAGATTGCGGCGCTGATGGCGCTCCACGTTCATGACGATGTCCTGCAGCAGAACGGCAACGATGCCGTCGCCCTTGCGCTTGCGGTCCGGGACGGCGATCACCATGTACCGGTGCCCGTTCGCTTCAATGGCGGGGGAAGCGTAAGTACGGCCTTGCGCGAGCTGTCCGCGGGCTAAAGCAAGCTGCCGTTTCAGCTCCCGGTTGTCGCCGGAGGGGAGCTTGCCGCCCGTCAATGTCCGGCCGTTCTGCCGCCACCAAACCGCCTTCATTTGCTTGTGCATCGCCATCATTCGGCGCAGCGCCTTCTCATCCCGGTCAGGCGCGGTTTTGCTTGACATCAGCTTATAAAAATTTTTCGAGCACTCCGTTTTGCACAGCGTTTCCGTCGCGTTCATGTCGTGCTGGACGGCCTGAAGCTTCAGATGCCGCTCGCTGCCGGCAACCGCCGCCTTCGGCGCCGGAGCCGGTCTTGCCGGCGGGGCGGTTCGTTCGCCGGTTCCGAACCAGGGCATGAGCGGGATGAGAAAAACGGCTGCCGCACACGCCGCAAACCAGCCGATCCACTTGCGTCGTCGCATTGGTGCTGCCTCCTCGGTTTGGACTAGGAATCAAGCCGAACCACGGCTTCTACGCCTTAGAATTCGGTGCCGCATCGCAAAATATACGGTTAACTGAGGCAACAGGCAGTACCATCGATATGTATTTTGTGGTACGATGTTGATGGCTTGTAGATATTGTGTTGAATGATGAAAGGGGAACTACCATATTATGCCATCGACCAATGTGAAACCGCTCAGCGAATCAACGAGAGACAAACTGAAATCGGCCATCGGCGATTTGGAAATATTTTTAAACGGGCATGCATTACCGCAGCTTGTCGGCGAGGATCAGGGAAACGAGGCGAGGCTTTTTTATAAAGGCCTGCTGTCGGATTTGCGCCATCTGCTCGTATTTTCGGAGGTCGCTTACGAAAAGCTGGGCGTGGTGCTCAGACGGCCGAATTTCGATCAAGACTTCGCCGAGCGCGCATTGTACGAGGTATACCACCAGTGCGTGAACGCGTTTTTCTATCCAAAAAACGAATGCTACTCGGAGGACGGGCGGTACGCCTATACGGGGCAGGACGCGATCCGCTTCCGCATGAAGCCGGTCCGCGAAGTACGGGATATCGTGCTGTCGGTATCCAAAATTTTCGAAGAGCTGCGCGACGATCTGTCGTATTACGAGAGCGACTATATGACGCAGCGCCGCATGCAGGGTCAAAAATAAGGCAGGGATAACGCACCCCCGGTACGGGAAACTTGATACCGGGGGTGATTTTTATGCCGAAAGGCGTAAGCTGCAGCGTTGCGAACTGCACGTATTGGGCACAAGGCAACCGGTGCAATGCCGACGAAATCATGATCGATATCGACAATCATGCAAGCAAGCCGCTGGACACGGAGTTCGCGCACGAAGTACTGGGCGAACAGCACCGGGATACGGCGCCGGAATCTTCAGCGACATGCTGTCACACATTCAAACCGAAGGAGTGAGACGGCATGGAGCATAATTCGGACTATCCCGAATATCCGGAGTACAAGCACCATTCCAAGCATTCCGCCGGGAACGAAACCCGCAGGCACAATGAGGAAATGGCGGAAGAGCTGGCCGTTCCCGCCCCCCGATCGGGAGGCCGGGTGCGCGTGCTTCAAGAGGACGCGGCGGAGAAAACGACCGACGCGGCGCGCGCGACGGGCTGGGCTGCGTTAGTCCTCGCGATTCTCTCCTGGATTGTATGGCCCGTACTGCTCGGCATTACGGCGGCGGTGGTCGGCTTTATCGCCTTCCGCCAGGGCAGCCGGGGGCTCGGCATTTGGTCGATGACGCTCGGTCTCATTGCGGCGGCGGCTTATTTGGTCCTGATCCCGTTTTATTACGCCGTAACCTGACGATCCAGGCTGCCATGCTCCCCGGCCGGCGGTTCGCGAAAGAGCCGCCGGCCGCAAGTGGCGGGCGCTGCGATTACATAGTGGCGGACAAGCTCAATACCGTGTAAAATAGTAGGTATCGTTTGGCACTTGATTGCACGGATGGAGGCGCTTTGGCCCGATGAGCATTGACCCGCGCATTTTATCTTCGCTGCTGCGGCTGCAGTTCATGCCGAGCTACAATTTGACCGGAACAACCGCGGACGCGGAGACGTTCGATACGGCGGAAAGCGGCGATCCGTTCGGATATCTGCTTCAGCAGCTGATTGCCGGCGGTACCGGTTCGCTTGACGGCTTGGAAAGCAGCGGTTCGGTTGGCGGTTTGACAGTTGCGCAAATGCCGGAGCTCGGCCTGCTGGCTCCGCTGGCCGCCCGCGGCATGGCCATGCCGTCCGGCTATGCGGAAGAAACCGGCGCGGACACGGCCGATTTCGAAGACATCATCCAGGAAGCAGCCGCCAAATATCGGGTCGAGCCCTCTCTGATCAAGGCCGTGATCGATAACGAATCTTCCTTTCATCCGGAAGCGGTTTCGGCCGCGGGAGCGAAAGGGCTGATGCAGCTGATGGACGGAACGGCGCGAAGTCTCGGCGTCACCGATTCGTTCGATCCGCGGCAAAACATCGATGCTGGAACGCGCTATTTGTCGTATTTGATCGGCAAATACAGCGGCAGCATTCCAACGGCGCTGGCCGCTTATAACGCCGGACCGGGACGCGTCGACAGAGCCGGTATCCGCACCGGCGACGATCTGAACGCCAAGTTTTCGGCGCTGCCGGAGGAAACGCGGCGGTATGTGGCGAGCGTTATGGACGCCCGGGCGAGGTTCGGCTCGTCCATGTAGATTTGCCAGGCTTATCGTGAACGTCCGGAGATCGCGGGGAAGCGCCGAAGCATCGGTACACGCTTCTTACGTTGATCTTTTTATTTTGTCCGTCGCTGGCACGGGACGAAAGGAGCCCCTCTGATGACCATGTATTATTTCGACCATTGCGCCTCGACGCCGCCGCTTCCCGAGGTGATCCGCACGATGGCGGAGGTGATGGCCGAGCATTACGCGAACCCCTCCTCTCTCCACCGCGGGGGAGCGGAGGCGGCCAAGCTGCTGGAGCGCGCGCGCGCCGTTATCGCAGGCGCATTCGGCACGGAAGCCGGCGAATGGTTTTTTACGTCGGGCGGAACGGAAAGCAACAATTTGGCAGTTGTCGGAGCCGCCAGGCAGTACCGAAGCCGCGGAAACCATCTGATTACGTCGGCGGTCGAACATCCTTCCGTGCTGGAACCGTTCCGGATGCTGGAGCGCGAAGGCTTCCGCGTCACCTATCTTCCCGTCGACGGCTGCGGAGTCGTGTCTCCGGAGGCGGTTGAAGCCGCGTTGACGGACGAAACGACGCTGGTCAGCGTCATGCACGTGAACAACGAGGTGGGCTCCGTGCAGCCGCTTGCCGCCATCGGCAGCCTGCTGCACCGCCGCCCGCGAACCCTGTTTCACGTCGACGGCGTGCAAAGCATCGGCAAGCTCCCGGTCCGGCTGCGGGAATGGGGCGTCGACCTGCTGGCCGCTTCCGCGCATAAAGTCGGCGGTCCGCGGGGCATCGGCCTGCTTTACAAACGGGAAGGCGTTCGGCTTGCCCCGCTGATGGGCGGAGGAGGCCAGGAGGGCGGCGTTCGCCCCGGAACGGAAAATGTCCCTGCGATCGTCGCGGCGGCCAAAGCGTTCCGGCTCGCGGTCGAAAGCCAGAAGCAGCGCGCGGGGCGAATGTACCGGCTGCGCGGGAAGCTGCTGGCCTGCGTCGCGGCGATACCCGAGCTTGTCCTGAACGGCGGCGGCAGCGCCGACGACCCGGCAGGAACGGGAGGGTCGGAGGAGAAGGAACCGGCTGCGGCGCCGCATATCGTCCATTTTTCATATCCCGGCATGAAGCCGGAGGTGTTCGTCCATATGCTGGAGAAGCACCGGATACTCGCTTCGACGAAGTCCGCCTGCTCTTCGAAGGACGACAAGCCGAGCGCGGTGCTGGAAGCGATGGGAGCGGACCGGGAACGGGCAGCAAGCGGGATTCGCATCAGCTTCGGCGATGAGCACGGCGATGCCGAGCTGGAATGGCTGTGCGGCATGCTCGGGCAAGTCGTGAAGAAGCTGAAGCCATTGGAAAGGAAAATGAACGAATGAAAACCGATATGATTTTGGTCCGTTTCGGCGAACTGACGGTTAAGGGCCGCAACCGCGGACAATTCGAGAAACGGATGGTCGAGCAGGTTAAACGAATGCTGCGCCCGTTTCCGAACGCGTCAATCGAGCGGACGTACGGCCGGCTTTACATATCGCTGAACGGCGAAGCTTATGAGGAAATCGCGGCCAAACTGAAGGACGTATTCGGCATCGTGTCGTTCAGCCCTGTCCGCAGAACCGAGAGCGAGCTGGAGGCGATTCAGGCTGCCGCGGTGGACGTTATGCGCGCCCTTCCCAAAGAGCCGGAAACTTTCAAAGTGTCGGCCAGGCGGGTGCTGAAAGCTTTTCCGCACAATTCGCAGGAAATGAACCACTTGGTCGGTTCAAGCGTGCTGCGCGCGTTCCCCGCGCTCAAGGTGGATGTGCGGACGCCCGAGGTCGAGCTTCGCGTCGAAATTCAGCCGGAAGGCACTTATATTTTCAGCGAGGTCGTGCCGGGCGCCGGAGGGTTCCCGTTCGGCACGAACGGCAAAGCGATGCTGATGCTGTCCGGCGGCATCGACAGTCCGGTGGCGGGTTATTTGGCGATGCGCAAAGGGCTGGAGATTGAGGCGGTCCATTTTCACAGCTATCCGTTCACGAGCGAGCAGGCAAAGGAGAAGGTCATTGAGCTTGCCCGCAGGCTGGCGTATTACAGCGGAAAAGCGATCAAGCTGCATCTGGTGTCCTTCACGGAGATTCAGACGGCGTTTACGCAGTCCAATCAGGATCATCTGATCATTACGCTCATGCGGCGGTCGATGCTGCGCATCGCCGAGCGGCTGGCCGAACGGTCGGGCGCCCTCGGCATTGTGAGCGGGGACAGCCTCGGCCAAGTGGCGAGCCAGACGCTATCCAGCATGAACGTCATCGGACGGACGGTGGGACTGCCGCTGCTGCGGCCTTTGATCATGACGGACAAAAACGATATCATTCGCATGGCGGAGCGGATCGGGACGTATAAGACGTCGATTTTGCCCTATGAGGACTGCTGCACGCTGTTTGTGCCGAAATCGCCGAGCACGAACCCGAACCTGAAGGTGGTCGAAAAGGTCGAATCGTTCGTGCCGCGGCTTTCCGACATGATCGAGGAGGCGGTGGCGGGGACGGAAACGATTCACGTTTCCGAGCAAACGCCGGCCGGGCTGCTTTCGGCAGGCCGTGAAGACTGGTTTTAATTTGGCAGGAAAAAAAGCAGGAGATCCCGCTTCAGTGGGATTCCCTGCTTTTTTCGGTTGCGGCCTTGCGGCTCCGCGCGGTGTTCGTCCAAAGCCCGGCAAGCACGATGACGATGACGACCAGCACCATGAACGACCATTTGAACAAGCTGCTTTGGAGGAAGAACGCTTCGATTTTCGGTTCGTGCGTAATCATCTTCGCCGCCGTGTAAGCGAGAACGCCGGAGCCGATGTAGACGATCCACGGGAAGCGCTGAATGAGCCGGATGAACAGCGTGCTCCCCCAGACGACGATCGGAATGCTGATTAAAAGTCCGAGTATGACGAGCAGCGCATCGCCGTGCGCCGCCCCGGCGACCGCGATGACGTTGTCGAGGCCCATTGCCGCATCGGCGATAATAATCGTCCGTATCGATTGCAGCAGCGTGTTTCCGGCTTTAATATCCCCGTGTCCGCCATCGTCGACAAGCAGCTTGTACGCGATCCACAGCAGCAGGATACCGCCTCCGAGCATGAGCCACGGAATCTCCAGCAAATACACCACGAGCACCGTCGCGACGGCCCGAATGCCGACCGCGCCGAACGTACCCCAGATAACCGCCTTCTTCTGCTGGTCCTTCGGCAGCTTCCGGGCGGCCAGGCCGATGACGATCGCATTATCGCCGGCCAAGATCAAATCGATGAATACGATGGTCAGCAGAGCGGTAAAAAAATCGAGCGTAAACAATTCCATCCCTTTGTCCATCCCTTCCCGGCTTCTGAAAGTCAAAGGTTAATACGTTCCCCGCTGAAATTGGATTCAAAAATAAGGCACATAACTCGTCCAATTCGGACATACACGTTTCATAAGGGCAAATGAACGACCCGAAGCTTGAGCGGGAAATGGCTTCCCAAAGCCGCGCGGACCGTAATTATTTTTTGCGAAAACGTCTGAGCATATGCTTACGAAGCCGCGTTTTCCCTGAAAACGCCTGAGCGTATGCTTACGAAGCCGCGTTTTCTGCGAAAACGCCTGAGCGTATGCTTACGAAGCCGCGTTTTCTGCGAAAACGCCTGAGCATATGCTTACGAAGCCGCGTTTTCTGCGAAAACGCCTGAGGAGGGCCGAGATTGGAAAGCTTGCTCGTTTTTATCGAAATTGTGTTCATTAACGTCCTGCTCAGCGGAGACAACGCAGTCGTGATCGCGCTCGCGAGTCAGCAGCTTCCCCCAAAGCAGCGGAAAAAAGCGGTCTGGTGGGGGGCCGGCGTGGCCGTCGGACTGCGCTGCCTGCTTACGGTCGCGGCAATCACGCTGCTGAAAATCCCGTTCCTGCAGGCGGTCGGCGCCGTGCTCCTGTTTCTGATCGCGGTCAAGCTCGTCACCGATGCAGCCAGCCACCGCGGTGGAGAATCGCACCAGGTCGGCCGCGTCAGCACACTCGCCGGCGCGGTCCGGACGATCGTCGCGGCGGACTTCATCATGAGCCTCGACAACGTGCTGGCAATCGCCGCGGTTGCCGAAGGCGAGCCGATTCTGATGCTGCTCGGCATTGCGCTCAGCATTCCGATGATCATTTGGGGCAGCCAGCTGCTCGGCTCGCTGCTTCATCGATTTCCCTCCTTCGCCTATCTGGGCGGCGGCCTGCTCGGATATGCAGCCGGCGAAATGCTCGCGCACGATCCGGGCATCGTGCAGCTTGGCGTATCCGGCATGCACACCCTGCAGCAGGCCATTCCGTTATTTTGCGTTCCGCTGGTCATTATTGTCGCTCTGCTTCGCGCGCGCCGCTGAAGAGGGCGATTTTTTTTGGCGGAATGACGGCTTACACTGGTTTTTTGTTCCCCGTTCCTATACACTAGTAATGATAAAAATTCCGCTATCGGTGTCGATTCGGACGAAGCGGCTGTATCGCTTGCTTTCCGCACAGCCCTCTTTTCCAAAAGCAGGGATGGTTTCAGGCGCCCGCCGGAAGGCGGCCGGGCCGCTTGACCGGAATCGGGATCAGCCTCCGGTAAAAAAGTGTCGAGAGAAGGGAATCGCAATGTCGAAAAATCAATATGTCGTCGGTCTTCTTTTTTTGTTTGCCGGCGCTATTATTTTGCTTGGAAAGCTCGGCCTGTTCGCCTTTATCGGGACGAACTTCTGGCCGCTTTTCGTGCTGATTCCCGGCATTTTACTGCACGTGCTGTTTTTTGGCCGGCTCCTGCCCTCGGTCGTTCTCGTTCCGGGAGCGGTCTTGACGATAAGCTCGCTCGTCTTTTTCATTTGCATCGCTTTCGGTTGGAGCAATATGCAGTATTTGTGGCCTTTCTTCCTTTTCGGGGTCGCAGCCGGGCTTTACGAGTTTCACCTGTTCGAAATGTCGCATCCGAAATTCCCGCTGACGATCGCCATTGCGCTTGCGATTATCGCCGCCGCCTTTTTCTTCATTATGGTGTTTTGGGGCCTCACGCTTTATATCGTTGCCGCCGCGCTCATCATCGCCGGGGCGTTTCTGGTGGCGGGCCGCAGAGCCCGCTGGTAAACGGGTTTCGAACGTTTTGATTTGCCGATTCGATAAGACTAAACAAGTGGAGTGGATCAGAGAAACATGCAGGCCAGAGAAAACCTACGGAATATCGCCATCATCGCGCACGTCGACCATGGCAAAACGACGCTCGTCGACAAACTGCTGCAGCAGTCCGGAACGTTCCGGGAAAACGAAGCGGTTCAGGAGCGGGCGATGGACTCCAACGATTTGGAGAGGGAACGCGGCATTACGATTCTAGCGAAAAATACCGCCATCACGTATAAGGATTATTTGATCAATATCGTGGATACGCCGGGTCACGCCGATTTCGGCGGCGAGGTGGAGCGCATCATGAAAATGGTCGACGGCGTGCTGCTCGTCGTCGACGCCTTCGAGGGCTGCATGCCGCAGACGAAATTCGTGCTGCGCAAGGCGCTCGAGCACCAGCTGACGCCGATTGTCGTGCTGAACAAAATCGACCGCCCGAACGCCCGTCCCGCCGAGGTGGTGGACGAGGTGCTCGATCTGTTTATCGAGCTCGGAGCGAACGACGAGCAGCTCGATTTCCCCGTCGTTTACGCGTCGGCGCTGATGGGAACGTCGAGTCTCGATCCGGAGCGGCAGGACGGAGACATGCAGGCGCTTTACGAGACGATCGTCAGCCATATTCCGGCTCCGACCGAAAGCATGGAGCAGCCGCTGCAGTTTCTCGTCACGCTGCTCGACTACAACGAATATTTGGGCCGCATCGCCATCGGCCGCGTCAACAGGGGCAAAATCCGCCAAGGCCAGCCGGTCGCCGTCATGACGCGCGAAGGCGCGACGAAATCGGCCCGGATCGAGAAGCTGTTCGGCTTCCAGGGGCTGAAGCGGATCGAGATCGAAGAAGCGGGCGCGGGCGATATTGTGGCCATCGCCGGCATTAAAGAAATCAACATCGGCGAGACGATCGCCGATCCCGCGCATCCTGAAGCGCTGCCGGTGCTGAAGATCGATGAGCCGACGCTGCAGATGACGTTCCTCGTCAACAACAGCCCATTCGCCGGGCGCGAAGGCAAGTGGGTGACGTCGCGCAGGCTGCGCGAGCGTCTTTTCAAGGAGCTGGAAACGGACGTGGCGCTGCGCGTCGACGAAACGGACAGCCCGGACGCGTTCATCGTCTCCGGGCGCGGCGAGCTGCATCTCGGCATTTTGATCGAAAACATGCGCCGCGAAGGCTATGAGCTTCAAGTGTCCAAGCCGGAGGTTATTATTAAAGTGATCGACGGCGCGAAAATGGAGCCGTACGAGCGCCTGATTATCGATGTGCCGGAGGAAAGTACGGGCTCCGTCATGGAGAGCCTCGGCACGCGCAAAGCGGAAATGGTGAACATGGTCAATAACGGCACCGGTCAGGTCCGGCTTGAATTCGTCATTCCGTCGCGGGGGCTGATCGGCTACCGGACGCAGTTCCTGACGCTTACGCGCGGTTACGGCATTATGAACCATGCGTTCGACAGCTACGGACCGCTGGCCGGCGCTTCCGTAGGCGGGCGTCATCAGGGCGTGCTCGTCTCCAGCGAGAACGGCACCTCGACGTTCTACGGCATGCTGTCGGTGGAAGACCGGGGCATTTTGTTCCTCGAGCCCGGGACGGAGGTTTATGAAGGCATGATCGTCGGCGAGCACAACCGCGACACCGATATCATCGTCAATATATGTAAAGAGAAGCAGCTGACCAACGTCCGCTCGGCGACGAAGGAGGAAACGGTGCGGTTGAAAACGCCGGTTCTGTTCTCGCTCGAGCAGGCGCTCGAATATTTGAACGACGACGAATACTGCGAGGTCACGCCGAAGTCGATCCGTTTGCGTAAGAAAATTTTGAACAAAAGCGAACGCGAGCGCGCGGAGAAGCACCGCAAAATGGCGCAGTCCGGCGTATAACCGGCTGGAGGCGCGCTATTTACGAAGCCGCGTTTTCGATTGAAAACGCTGAGGAGGACTGCCCCCGTGCAGAGCTGGTTTCACAACCATCCGGTCATTTCGTACATCCTGATTTTGTGCTTCACGATTTATATATTCAATGCCGTGTTCCGAGTACAGCGGCTGCCGGTGCTGAAGGAAATTCTCGTGCATCTCATCATGGCTGTCGGCGCGTTCGTCCTGCTGGTGCTGCAAATCGACGAGCTGCCGATCATCCAGTGTATGTCGGTTGCCGTTGCGATGATGCTGCTGCTTCGCGGGAGACAGCTGTACGACCGGTGGAAAGGGAAAAACGGCAGTGCCGATGCCGAGGATGGCCGAAAAGCGTAGGATGATTTTGGCTGGAATGGGGATATTATCCGAAAGGCGGCCGAGGAGGGCATTGGCAGATGAGATTTGATGACGCTTTGTTCAATTGGCTGCAGATTCAGATCGTTGCGGATGCCCGCCCGGACGACCGGGCGGCGGCCGATACGAGAGATTTCTTTTTGCAGATTTTGCAGGAGGACCATGGCGTAACCGCCGTCAGCATCGAGAGCGCAGGCGGGGAGACGCTGAACGTGCGCTGCGATCGGGAAGGGCGCACGAACCTACATAAGTTTCCGAAGGAGGCTGGCGAGCGGCTGCTCGCCGATATTAACGCAAACCCGAAATACAATGAATAGAAGGTGGAAGCGATGGCAAGCAAATCTTCACTGCCCCCCAGATCCGCTTCACGATCTTCGAACGGTCCGAAAGGACCGAAACAGCCGAAACGCAGAAAAAAGATGCGCTGGATGCGTTTTGTCATGCTCCTGCTGCTGGTCGTGCTGGCCGGTATTGCGGGCACTTTGGGCTATTTCTATAAGCTTTCCAAAAATGCGATCGATACGATCACGACCGATGCGAATCCGGCAACCGTCATTCCGAAAGCGAAGTCCGTCGCCGTCAAGCCGGTCTCCATTATGCTGCTCGGCCTCGACACGCGCAAAGAAACGGGCAGCCTCAATACGGATGTCATGATGATCGCCGCCTTTAACCCGAAGACGAAGAAAGCGACGGTCATCTCGATCCCGAGAGATTCGAAAATTGAGCTCAGCGGGTATAACAGCCGTAAAGCGAACGCCTACTACGCCAATTTCCTGCGGGAAGCCGAGGATAAGACTTCAGATAAAGCCGAAGCCGACCGGACGGCGAAGCAGGGTCTGCGCAAAATGTTCGGCGAATTTTTCGGCATTCCGATCGATTACACGGCAACGATCAATTTTCAGGGCTTCGCCGACGTCGTCGACGCGCTTCACGGCGTCGATGTAAACGTCGATATGGATATGAATTACAACGATCATGCCGGACAGCCGGACGGCACGAGCATTCATCTCAAGAAGGGATTTCAACATCTGGACGGCGAAGAAGCGCTCGGGTTTGTCCGTTACCGCAAATCGAACGACGGGAAAAACATGTCCAGCGATTTCGACCGCAACCGGCGGCAAAGCGAGGTGCTCGGCGAAATCGCCGACAAGCTGAAGTCGCTCTCCGGGGTGACGAAAATTCCCGGCGTTATCAAAGCGGTGGGCAACAACATGAAGATGGACATTCCGTCCGGCGAGGTCCAGAAAATGATTACGACGTACTTCGGCATCAGCCGAAGCGACATCACGTTCATTCCGCTGGAGGGCACCTGGCGCAGTCCTTACGTCTATCTGGACGCCGATAAGCTGGAGCAGGCGAAGGCCGCGCTGCGGCAACAACTGGCGGATTGACGGGTAGCAAGTCAGCCTCGTACTATGGTATAATGTTTTCCAACGGAGCACCTTTCAACCGCTGCATAAAGGAGGGTTCTGCGGATGACCGAACTTGTCACTGCACTATCCGAAGAGGTCATGAATCAGCTGCGCAAGGAACCGTTCGTGCTTCTGCATACCGTCGATTCGGAAACGGGTTCGCCAACGTCAAGCGCCATCTCATGGATTTATCCGGCGAACGATAAGACGCTCCGGTTCGCGTTAGACGGCCGTTCGCGGCTCGCCGGGAATATGTCGGCTAAAGCGGACGTAAGCGTCACGGTATTCGCTCCCGGCATCGTCCAGACGGTGTACGGCCAAGCGAGACTCGTTACGGATGCGCTGGAGGACGTGCCGTTCAAGCTTGTCTGCTTCGACATTGCGATTGGCCATATCCGCGATGCGATGTACTACGGCGCGCGCTTGTCCCACCTGCCGGAATGCGAGAAAACGTACGACAAACGAGCTGCGGACAAACTTGACGGTCAAGTGTTTGCCGCCATGAAGAAAGCCTAGTGAATGGCTCACTAGGCTTTTTGTGTTTTTTAACGGACCGCCGGCTTTACAATTGCTTATCGATTTTCGTGCCGCTGCGGGTTTGAGGCTCCGCTTCCCGCTGTTCCGTGTTGCGGGGCAGCTGCGGGACGATCCGCCCGACGATGTCCGCCATCTCCTCGGCGAACCCGGCGATCGGCCGTCCGCGCCGGATATCGGCGCCGATTTCCTGCAGCCGCTGCGTCAAATCCATGTCCGCCGTTACGACCGCGTTTACGCCGTAAGGATCTTTGCGGAATGCTTCGGCCACCGCATATTTAAGGGTGCCGACCCGGGAGCGGTCCAGCTTGCCGTCCACGTCGATGCCGACGACCGCCGTATTGCCGAGTACGACGCAGTGCGCCCCTTGTACGCCGGGAATGCTTGCGGCGAGCCGTTCGAGATGGACCGTCACCTGTTCCGGACCGGCGACGTCCATTTCCCGGGGTACGCTCTGCTGCACGTGAACGCCGGCATTATTTTGAGGAGAGGGTGATGTTTCATTGCGGGCGACGGTACCGCAGCCGGCCGTCAGCAAGCTGAGAAAGAGAGCGGATAGGAACCATTTGTACATGAACCTCACCTGACCTTTCCTAGTCTGTACAGGTATAGCTTCACCAAGCGTGCAGCAGCCTATGTACGACACCAAAACCGATATTTCCAACGCCAGGAGGGCTCACGATGAAAAAAATATTCGTGCTGGACACCAATGTGCTGCTCCATGACCCGCAAGCGATCTTCGCCTTCGACGATAACGAGATCATAGTCCCGGCGGTGGTGTTGGAAGAAATTGATTCGAAGAAAAGGCTGGCCGACGAGCTCGGGCGCAACGCGCGTTCCGTCTCCCGGCTGCTCGATCATATGCGGGAAACCGGGCGGCTGCATGAAGGCATCCAGCTGAGCAGCGGCGGGCTTCTGCGAGTGGAGCTTAATCATCGGAGCTTTGTGCGGGTACAGGAAATGTTCGGCGAAATGACAAACGACAACCGCATTTTGGCGGTCGCCTTGAATTATTTTTTGGAGGAGCAGGAGAAGGAGCAGCCGCGGCCGGTCGTCATCGTCAGTAAAGATGTGCTTGTCCGGATCAAAGCGGACGTGCTTGGGCTGCAGGCGGAGGATTATTTGTCCGACCAGGTCGTGACGCCGTCGGAGGTGTACGCCGGCTACCTGACGCTGCTCGTGCATCCGTCGATTATCGATGAATTTTATACGTACCGATTTTTGACGATCAACAGCCTGCAGCTGAAATCGAAGCTCCACCCGAACGAATTCGTGATCCTCCGGGATGAGATGGGCACGTCCAAATCGGCGCTGCTCAAGGTGAGCCCGGATGGAGTGCGGCTGGAGCCGCTTTATATAAGCAACGATCCGGTGTGGGGGATCACGGCGCGCAATGCCCAGCAGCGGATGGCGCTCGAGCTGCTGCTGAATGACGACATTCCGCTCGTGACGCTGACCGGCAGGGCCGGAACCGGCAAGACGCTGCTGGCGCTGGCGGCGGGGCTGATGAAGGTGGAGGATGAGCATAAGTACAAGAAGCTGCTGATCGCCCGCCCCGTCGTCCCGATGGGCAAGGATATCGGCTATCTCCCGGGGGAGAAGGATGAGAAGCTGCGTCCGTGGATGCAGCCGATTTACGATAATTTGGAATACCTGTTCGATACGAAAAAATCCGGCGATATCGATAAAATTTTAATGGGGCTCGGGAGCATTCAAGTCGAAGCGCTGACCTATATCCGGGGACGGTCGATTCCGGGGCAGTTCATTATTATCGACGAAGCGCAAAACCTGACCCGTCACGAAGTGAAGACGATCGTGTCGCGCGTCGGCGAGGGGAGCAAAATCGTGCTGATGGGCGACCCGGAGCAGATCGACCATCCGTATCTCGATGCGATCAGCAACGGGCTGACGCATATTGTGGAGCGGTTCAAGGCGGAGAGCATCAGCGGCCACATCACCCTCGAGAAGGGCGAGCGGTCGAAGCTCGCCCAGCTGGCGGCCGAACTGCTGTAGAGACGCGGCGGGATAACCGCAGATGCCGCTGATCCTCAAAGGAGCTGCTTGGCTTGGCAGCCGTAAGCGCGGGCGACGCCTTCGAGCAGCTCGGCATGATGACGGCCGACGGCGAACAGCCGGCGGCCTTCTTCCTGTTTGCGGGCGAAAGCGAATTCCTCCGCCTGCAGCGACGCCTGATCCGGCTCCGCATCGTCCCCGGCGGGAACGATGGCAACGACGGCGGCAAGCTGCAGATCGATATAATGGCGGCCCGAGCGCGTGACGACGCCGAAGTCGGTGAATAGCCGTTCGTCGGCCGACCACGATTCGTCAAGCGGGGCCCATTCGCTGCGCTCGGTGCCGACCCGATAGCGGGAGACGAACTGCTCCACCGCGTCGGCATCCCCTTCGCCGGCCAGGAAAAGCAGCGTTTTGTCGCGGTCCACGAGCGGCGCCGCATCGGCGATTCCTTTGACGATTTGGGCGTAAAATCCAGGCAGCTTGCCTTCCGGAAGCTGCAGCTCGATGCCGATTAATTTTTCCATCGCGAGAACACCTCCATGTTCGGCCGGAGCTTTGAAGGTCTGGCCGCAGTACGGCTACTGCCATTATGCCCGAAGCGGCGATTCAAGGCAAATATGCGCGACCGCCGGACCGGACCGGCATCCGAATTGCGAGGCGACAGCGAAGCGGTTTCTTGCTACAATAACAGGTAGGACTTTAGAGGGAAAGGAAGGAAAAGGTGTCGCGGAGGAAATATACGCTGCTGCTGTTTGGCGTTTTTGCGCTTTGCGCCGTGCTGCTCGTTCCCATGCTGGATTCCGGGCCGAATGACGCTCCCGACCGCCTGCCTCCATCCGGCGGCCAGCCGCCGGCATCAAACCCGGCGAAAACGGCTGCGGTGACGATTCGGATCGGGATGGCCGTAGACAAGGCGGAGCTTCGTTACTGGCAGGAAGCCGACCGCAGATTCGAGACCGAACACCCGGATATTCGAATCCAGCTCGTCAATGTTCCCGCAAACGATGCGGTCTCGGAGTGGAAGAAGGCGTCGCAGATCGGCGATCCGTTCGATGTCATGCTTCTCGCAAGCCCGCAGGTCGCGGATTTCGCGGTGAACGGCTATTTGCTGCCCGTCGACGATTTGCTGGCCGGCATCGACTTATCCGACCAAATGGAAGCGCTCACAGAACCGGTCAAATGGAACGGTTCGCTGTGGGGCGTACCGTTCGACTATAATCCGGTTGTCACGGTGTGGAGTAACGCGCTGCTGAAAGAGGCGGGACTGAACGGGCCGCCCGCCGATTGGAATGCATTTACGGCCGCGGCGAAGAAGCTTGCTTCGCAGCGGCCCGATTTGGCCGCGGTGAACGTGGACCTGTCCGACCCCGCGGAAGCCGCCGCCTGGCTCGGCTCCTTCGACCCGAACGCCGGACAAACCGTCTGGCCCGGCCTCCTCGGCACCGCCGGGAAGCAGCAGCTGCGGTTCGCCGCTTCCCAAAGCCGCCTGGTCGCAAGTCTGGACCCGCATGCCCATGCGGCCGAGCTGCTGGAGCTGTTCCGTTCCGGCCGGCTGCTGTCTGCCGTTATGCCTTGGTCGGATTATACCGCGCTTGCCGGCAAAGCGCAGGGCACGCTCATTACAGGGGATAAACCGCGGCCGTCCGTATGGCCCGGCGGCCGCAGCCTGGTCATTTCGGCCCAGTCGCAGGCCCCCGCCGCTGCGGGCAGGTGGATTGGCGCCATGGCGTCGTCGGCGCAAGAGCTGGCGGGGTACAATACGCTGGGAACGCTGCCCGCGCGCAAATCGGCGTTTTCGCGGGCCGGCGGCAGGGCCGGGGCGGTCGGCCTGCCGGAAAAGCCGCAAGCGCTGCCGAAGCCTTTCCGGATCTCGGCCGACCCGCATTGGCCGGAGCGTTACCGCAAATGGTCGGCTCTGCTCGCGCCGCTGGCCGGCAGGACGCCGACTCCGTCCGAGACGGAACGTCTCATCCGCATATGGAACGAAGAAGGGGACGGCGGAGCCGCTACAAACTGACGGACAGCTGGACGATCAGCTTCCCGTCCTCGACCTGCACCGACTTCGTCCGCAGGAACGAGATAATGCTTTGCGGATAAAAGTTGAGGTCGAATTCCTGCTCCAGCGATTGCCTCGTCGTATCGGGGAGCGCGAGCCCGTTGAACAGCAGCTCGTCGACATGAAAGACGATCGTGCCTTTCGGATCGATCGTATAATGTCCGGTCAGCTTGACGGACAAATTGCCGTCCCTGCCGCTGACGACGACGGCGTCTTGAACGAAGGCGAAGGAAAAGTTATCGAACAGCTTGTTTTGGTTGCGCAGAAACGCATTCAGCTTGTCGTCCGGAATCGTCAGCGTATAGGTGAAGCCGTCGATTCGAAGCATGTCGCGGTTATCCTGAATCCACTGCGGCAGCTGGCTCATCGCGTCGTCGAGCGCCTGGAAATAGATGCGGACTTTGCCGATTCCGACGTTCTGCCAGTAATCGGTCATCTCCCGGATCATCTGCTTCAGCCGGTCCGCATCGGGACGGCTGTCGACGCTGCTGTCCACGTCCCGCTGGAGCTCAAGCACCCGCTGGCGCTGCGTCTGCAGCTGGGTCTGCACGCCCGCCAGCTCCGCCGACTGCCGATTCAGGTCCGCGACGGCCGATTTCAGCTTGCGGTATTCGGTTAAATATCCGTTCAGCGTCTGCCGGTCAGCGGAAAAAATCGTATCGAAATAGTCCAGTACGGCCATCCAATGGGACAAACTGTCAGCGGAAAATAACGCCGTCAGCAGAACGTCGCGGTCTCCTGTATAATAGGCCCGTAAGACGCGGCCCGCGTCTTCGCGCTTCTGGCTGACCCGCTTCTCCTGTCCGGCAAGGGCGGTGCGGGCCGACTCGAGCTTGGCGCCGAGCTTGGCCTGCTCGTCCGCGACCCGGGCGATTTCCTTGTCGATTTCGACGATGCTCAAACTTTTTTCGAGGATGGATTTGATCTGCCCGTCGTCCGGAGCCTGCGGCGCTTCGGCGTAAGCGGGACAGACCGCGGTCCAGAACGCCAGCGCCAGGCAGACGAAGAGGCCGATGCGCCGGCGAAGCTTGTCGCTCAAGCGGCTTCGCCCCCCTTTTTCGAAACATGACTTGTCCGTTTGCATGCCCTACTATATGCGGACATTCCTTTTAATATTTCTTTCGGGCGGCAAATCGGCCCCCGATACGGAGGCGACTTGACTTGAACGACGCGTTGACGGCGAAAATAGCGGCCGCGATCCGCCGCTCCGGAGCGGCGGGGCGGCCGGATCCGGGGACGGACGGCGGTGCGGACGAGCCCTGCATTACGTTTCGGGATTACATGGAAAGCTGCCTCTACGACCGCGACTTCGGCTATTACCGCACAGGCCGGGTACGAATCGGCCGGAACGGGGACTTTTATACGAGCTCCGCTGTCGGCACCGTGATGGGGGAGATGCTGGCGCGGTATTTCCTCCGTCTGGCGGGCGAGTTCGGCGGCGAGACCGATGCGGCGGAGTGGGGAGCGGGCACGGGCCGGCTGTCCCTGCACATGCTGAGTACGTGGGCGAATGCGGGATATCCGGGGCTTTCGTCGATGACCTATACGGTTGTCGACGGCAATCCCGTGCATTTGGAGGAGGCGGAGCGGACGATCCGTTCCGCGGCTTTGAAGGAAAAGCCCGGGTCGCTCCGCTTCCTGAGCGAAGCCGAAGCGGCGGAGGCGGATTGGAGAGGGAAGCCGGTCGTCGTCCTCGCGAACGAGCTGCTCGATGCGTTTCCCGTTCACCGCGTCGTACGAAAAAACGGGCGGCTGTGGGAGCTCGGCGTCGCCGTTAACGAAACCGCGGAAGCCGGCGCCGAAGCGGACGACCGGCCGTTTCGCTATGTCCGTATGCCCTTGTCCGATCCCCGGATCTCGAAGGCGCTGCAAAGCGACGGAATCCGCTTGGCGGAGGATCAGATCGCGGAGGTCCATCTGGACGCCGAGGCGTGGATCGCCCGGATGGCGGAGACGATCCGGCAAGGCGTATTGGTGCTCGTCGATTACGGCCACGAAGCGGCGGAGCTTGCGGCGCCGCACCGGATGCGCGGCACGCTGCTCTGCTACCGGAACCATCTCGCGGCCGACGACCCGCTGCGGTTTCCCGGCGAACAGGACATCACGGCGCACGTCAATTTTACCGCCTGCCGGAGGGCGGCGGAGGCGGCCGGCTGGCAGGTCGGCTATTACGGCACGCAGAAGCGCTTCCTGATTGAACAAGGCGTCCTGAACGGGCTTTCGGAACACGACGGACGCGATCCGTTCGGCGAAGCGGCCCGGCGCAACCGGTCGATTCGTCAGCTGCTGCTGAGCGACGGGATGAGCGAGACGTTCAAGGTGATGACCCTGATCAAACGATAACCGCCGGTCGCGGCCGGCAACGCGAAAAAAGGCTGCTCCGGTCAGCTTGTACGGACCTGGAGCAGCCTTTTTTGTCGGCGTTCGTTATGTAGCCGGGATCAGAACGGATTGCCCATTACAAATACCGACCAGTATGTGAACCCGAGAAACGCGACGACCATATACCCCCAGAACATCAGGATGTACGACCGTTCGGAAAAGTTCAAATATCCTAACAGGACGAACGCGGCGGCCTGGATAAAGAACAACAGCGCCATCTCTGTCAAATCGCCCGCAAAGGCCATCAGCGCGATTGCCAAGCACCAGAAGCCGAGCACCCGAAACATGCGTGCCATGATATCATCCCCCTCTCGCCAGACTGAGCCCGATTTCTATTGCCCATTATAACGGTTCAGGAAACGGCTGTAAACCTACCTCCGTGACGAAATGACAAACTTTTTGCCTTGACGCCCGGGGCTCTTATAAGTTTGCTTCATTCGTAATCAAAACATGTATGAGCCTCCAAAAAATTGGATATACAATTTAGTATCCGATAGATTCTATGAACTCTACCAAGGGCATAGAGATAAAGTAAGCGCCTAACGTTAGGAGGTTGTTGGTTGCATGACAGCAGTGAGACAAGATGCGTGGAGCCCGGATGACGATCTCATCCTCGCCGAGGTGACGCTGCGGCATATACGCGAAGGAAGCACGCAGCTCGCGGCGTTCGAAGAGGTTGGCGAACGAATCGGCCGGACTTCCGCAGCCTGCGGGTTCCGCTGGAACAGCTGCGTCCGCAAACAGTACGAGGAAGCGATCCAAATTGCGAAACAGCAGCGCCAAAAACGCAACTATATGAAAAAACAATCGTACGCCGCGCCGCACGTGTCGTCCGTCGGGACGGCCGAGGGGGAGGAACGGGCGTACAAGAACGACGCGGTTACGGAAGAATCGCTTTCCATCGATACGGTTATCCGCTTTTTGCGACAATGGAAAGGCACGTATCAGGAGCTTCATCGCCAGATCAAAGCGCTTGAGCGCGAGCTTCGCGACAAAGAAGAAGAGCTGTATTCGCTCCGCGAACATAACGAGAAGCTGATGAGCGAGGTCGACAACGTGCAGACGGACTATCGGGCCGTCAACGACGACTACAAGACGCTGATCCAGATTATGGACCGGGCAAGACGGCTGACGGTATTAAACGAAGAGGACGAGGCGAAGCCTCGCTTCAAAATGGATGCGAACGGCAACCTCGAGCGCATCGAATAACGGCAGAGCGCGGGCGGAAAATCCCGCTTCCCGTATGGGGAGCGGGATTTTTTGCGTTTGCATGGAAAGCGGCGGCGGCATTTTATCAGGCGGCGGTCCGTGGTACGATGATAGGATAAGGGAAGGAAAATATTTCGCCTGCCGGGCAGGGAGGAAAGAAGTCGTGCGAATGTTTATCGTAGGCGCAGGCGCGCTTGGGCTTTTGTATGCCGCCCGTCTGGCCAGGGACGGCGTCCCGGTGACGCTGCTGACGAGAACCCGGCAGCAGGCCGAGGCGATCCTGGAGCAGGGCGTGTCCCTGACGGACGAAAATGGGCGGACCGACCTGCGCATCGTCGCGCAGCCAATCGATGCCCTCAGGGACGGCGGCCGCGCCGTTCCGGCGTCGGAACGGGACTGGATCTGGCTGGCCGTGAAGCAGCCGCACATTAACGAGCCGCTGCTCGAAGCGCTGGGTAGGCTGGCGGCGAAGGGCTCCCCCGTGATCGCGCTGCAGAACGGAATCGGCCACCTGGACGTTCTCCGCGAGGCATTGCCGGACAGCCTGCTGCATGCCGCCGTTTCGACGGAAGGCGCGCTGAAAACCGGCGACTGCGCGGTCCGGCATACCGGGCACGGAAGCCTGACGTTCGGGCTGTGGCCCGGCGGCCGGACGGAAGACGGCGAAGCGCAAAAAATGTTGCTGCAAAAGCTCGAAGCGGCAGGAATCGCGGCCTTTCTGTCGAATGAGATGGGTAACCAGATCTACCGGAAATTGCTCGTCAACGCCGTTATTAACCCGCTCACCGCCCTGTTCGGAGTCACGAACGGCAGGCTGCCGGAGGAACCTGTCCGGCTCTCGCTGATGAAATCGCTGCACGCGGAAACGGAACGTATTCTGGAGTCCGCCGGGATGGAGCGCGACGCAAGCTCCTGGGACAGGCTGTTTGCGGTTTGCCGGCAAACGGCGGAGAACGAATCGTCGATGCTCCGGGACGTAAGAGCGGGACGGGGGACGGAGATCGACTGGATTAACGGCGGCGTCTCGCGGCTTGCGAGAAAATACCGGCTGCCTTCGCCGCTGAACGATGCGATGACGGCAATCGTAAAAGCGCTGATGACATAAGTCGCGGGAACGGAAGGAGCGGCCGTCAAAATGGGATGGATATGGGACCTACTGAGTCATGTCTACGCGTTTCTCGCGGTTGTGCCGGCCGCTCCTTTTTTGCTCATCTATTTCGGGTACGGCGCCTATACGGGCGACCGGAAGAAAGCGTTTCGAACGGCGATGGATATTACGACCGCCCTGCTGATCGGCTGCGTGGCGGTGCTCTTCAATTTTATCTTCCACAGTTCCTTCGGCCTGTACGGGATTCTGCTCATCCTGCTGATCGGGGGCGGCCTGCTCGGCAACCTGCAGTACCGAAGCAAAGGGATCGTCGACCTGAAGCGGATTTTCCGCGCGGTATGGCGGCTCGGTTTTTTTCTGATGAGCGTCTTTTACGTGCTGCTGATGTTTATCGGCATCGGGAAAAGCATTTTTACCCTGTAATGCACGGCTTTCGGATAATTGTCCGGTTTTCGGACTTGAAGCGCCTTCCCGACGGGAGGCGATTTTATTTTTTGACGCTTGGGTCACGGTTGTGTACAATAAATTCAAACTGCAATCATGACCGGATTTTTCCGGTCTTCACTTTATGGGGAAAGCGATGGGGAGAAGTTTGAAACTGCAAATGGAATTGGAGCCGGTTCGGCTGCCCGTATCGCAGCCGCTTGCTGACGCTTTCGTAAACCGGACCGATGCGCGGATCGAAGCGCTGTTCGGGTACCATCCCGCGGAAGCGTCCCACTGGACGCAAAGATTGGAATGGCTCGAGGCGCACCGGAACGACCGGGTTGCGCCGGATTTGCTGGCCGCGGCACTCCGGACATTCAACAAACGCTTCAACGGTTCGGATGCCGCTGTGAAGAGCATAGAAGCGATTGCCGCCGGCGCGCCTGTCATTGTCGGCGGCCAACAGGCGGGGCTGTGGACCGGTCCGCTGCTTGTCATTCATAAGGCCGTGACGATCCTGTCCGCCGCCCGTCATGCTTCCGATGCGACGGGACGGCCCGTTGTGCCGGTTTTCTGGATCGCCGGCGAGGACCACGACTGGGATGAAGCGAACCACGCCTTCATCGTTTCGCAGCAGTCCGACCTTGTGAAAATCGCACTGGATCGGCCCTCCGCCATGCGGAGCTCGGTGAGCCGGACGCGGCTTGCGCGCGAGGCGCTCGAAGCGGCCGTCGCCAAGCTGACCGATGCGCTGCAGGATACCGAGTTCAAGCCGGAGCTGATCGGCAAGCTGAAGGAATTCGCGCAGCGGTCGTCGTCGCTGACCGAATGGTTCGCCTTTATGATGGGATGGCTGTTCGGCGATCAGGGGCTGGTGCTGCTGGATGCCGACGACCCGGCGCTGCGCCGTCTGGAAGGACCGATGTTCCGGCGGATGATCGAACGGAACGACGAGCTGGAGCGGGCGTATTTACATAGCGCCGCAACGGTTCAAAGCTATGGCTACGGCCTGCAGGCGGACGTCGCGGAAGGCGGGGCGAACCTGTTCCTGTTCCGCGAGGAGCCGGCAGCGGATGCCTCGGGGGAAGCGGGAGCGGAACGGACGCTGCTCTTCAAGCGGGATGGCCGGTTCGTCAACCGCCGCGGCACGCTGGAGCTATCGCGCGAGGAGCTGCTCGCGGCGGCGGACGAGACGCCGGAGATGTTTAGCAACAACGTGCTGACCCGCCCGCTCATGCAGGACTATGTCCTGCCCGTGCTGGGCACCGTGCTCGGCTCAGGGGAAATCGCCTATTGGACACTGACGGCGGAAGCGTTCCGCACCATGGGCATGCAGATGCCGATTATCGTGCCGCGCATGTCGTTTACGCTGATCGACGGGACTTCCGCCAAGTTTATGAAGAAGTTTGGCCTGTCGCTGGAGGACGTCGCGCTTCGTTTCGAGGAGCGGAAGGAGCAGTGGCTGAAGGAACAGGATGAGCTGGACATCGACGGTTCGTTCGAAGAAGCAAAGCGCCGTTTCGCGGAGCTGTACGAACCGGTCATCGGTCTTGCGGCCGCCGTCCAGGGCGGGATGGCCGAGCTGGGCGAGAAGAACAAGCTCAAAATCGTCGAGCAGATCGGCTATTTGCAGGCCCGGACGAAGGATGCGCATGCGAAACGATACGAAGCGATCATCCGCCAGCTGGACGGCATCGCGCTCGCCCTTTGGCCGGACGGGAAGCCGCAGGAACGGGTCGTCAACGCCGGCGTATACTGGAACAGGTACGGCAGCGCATGGATCGGCCGGCTGCTGGAAGCGCCTTTCGAGCCGTGCGGCAGCCACCGGATCGTATACCTATAGAATAGAAGGGCTGTGACTTGAGGCGATGGCCGCAAATGCAAAAGAAACGAGTATCGTAGCCGATTTGGCGCTGGCGCCGGACGGACGTTTGAAAATCGACTGGGTCGCGGCGCATATGCCGGTACTGAACCGGATTCGCGAGCAGTTCGAGAAGGAGCAGCCGTTCAAAGGGCTCAAGGTGGCGATATCGCTCCATTTGGAGGCGAAGACAGCCTATCTGGCCAAAGTCGTGCAGGCCGGCGGCGCCGAAGTGACGATTACGGGCAGCAATCCGCTGTCGACGCAGGACGATGTCTGCGCGGCGCTTGTGGAGGACGGCATAACCGTTTTCGCCAAATATAATCCGGAGCCGCAGGAATACAAGGCGCTGCTCGTGAAGACGCTCGAAACGAAGCCGGACCTCGTCATCGACGACGGCGGCGACCTCGTCTCCATCCTGCATGCCGAGCGGCCGGATCTCATGAGTCAGGTGCGCGGCGGCGCGGAGGAGACGACGACCGGTATTCTTCGTCTGAAAGCGATGGAGAAGGACGGCTCGCTCAAGTTTCCGATGGTAGCGGTCAACGACGCGTACTGCAAATATTTGTTCGACAATCGTTACGGCACCGGCCAGTCGGTATGGGACGGCATCAACCGGACGACCAATCTTGTCGCGGCAGGCAAGACGGTTGTGGTCGTCGGCTACGGCTGGTGCGGCAAAGGCGTGGCGATGCGGGCTAAAGGGCTCGGCGCAAACGTCGTCGTTACCGAGGTCGACGCGATTAAAGCGGTCGAGGCTTATATGGACGGCTTTACGGTGCTGCCGATGCTGGAAGCGGCAAAAATCGGCGATATTTTCGTCACCGTGACGGGAAATCGCGACGTCATTCGCGGCGTGCATTACGAAGTGATGAAGAACGGCGCGATTTTGTCGAACGCCGGTCATTTCGATGTCGAAGTGAACAAGCCGGAGCTTGAAGCGTTGTCCGCAAGCAAACGTATCGTTCGCCGAAACATCGAGGAATACCGGTTGAAGGACGGGCGCAGCATTTATTTGCTGGCAGAAGGACGGCTCGTCAATTTGGCGGCCGGCGACGGACATCCCGCCGAAATCATGGATATGACGTTCGCGCTGCAGGCGCTTTCGCTAAAATACGTCAACGATCATTACGCTGCAATCGGCAGCAAAGTGGTCAACGTGCCGTATGAGCTTGACGAGCAGGTGGCGCGTTATAAGCTCGCATCGCTCGGCATCGGCATCGATGCGCTGACGGAAGAACAGCGGTCGTATCTGGACAGCTGGACGGAGCATTAAGCTCCTAGCTGCAATCGTCGCTAACGTTAAAACCGTACCATCCGAGGCTCCCGCAAGGGCTTCCGCTCCGGATGGTACGGTTTTTTTGTTTTCGTCCCGGATGTGCAACATTATCCATGCCGCCTGACGTCTAGTAGGTGCTAGCACAGGCTGTAAAGGGGGGCATGAGATGACAGAAAGCAGGGAGAAAAAGAAGCGCCGAGGGCGAAGAGCGTTCATGCTTGCAATTTTGCCGGCGCTGTTGGTCATGCTGCTGGCCGGCTGCACGCACGGCGGCGGCGCAAATACGGGAGCGGCTGCGGACGCGGCTGCGGCAAATGACGGCTTCATGAGCGGGACGGCCGAATCGAAAGCGGTGGTGGTTCAGGATCAGGCCGCTCCGACGGGAGCCGTGCCGGCTGGCGGCGGATTGCCGGGCGGTGAGACGTTCGCTCCGGACACGGCCGGGGAGGATTCGCCCGCGGGTCCGGAAGAGCTGGCCGGCTCCGCCGATCCGGACGGCCTCAGCCGGAAAATCGTCTACAAGGCGAATATGACGATGAAGGTCGACGATTACGCCAAAGCGCAAACGGAGCTGCAAAAGCGGATCGCGTCATCCGGCGGCTATGTGCTTACCTTTTCCGATTCGAAAACGGCATCCGAAGTCGGCGGCACCTATACGGTCAAGGTTCCCGCGTCCGGCTTCTCCGATTTTATGCAGCAGGTCGAGGCGATCGAGCATCTCGATGTGCAAAGAAGCTTGAGCGGCACGGACGTGACGCAGGAGTACGTCGACCTGCAGGCGCGGCTCAAGGCGCAGCAGGCGGTCGAAGCCCGGCTGAACTCGTTTATGGAGAAGGCGGTGAAGGCGGACGATCTGCTGAAAATATCGCAGCAGCTCGGAGACGTGCAGACGCAAATCGAGCAAATTAAGGGGAGGATGCGCTACCTCGATCAGAACGTCGCCTACTCCACGGCGGTCATCAAGCTTTACGAGGAGCTCGAACCGGTCCAGCAGCCGAAGAAAAAAGGCAAAGAAACGGCGCTTGGGGAGCGGCTGACGAACGCGCTTTCCGGCAGCGCCGATTTCTTGTACCGGATGCTCCAGGGCGCGCTTGTGCTGGCCGCGGGAGCGATTCCGGTTTTGGCCGTTTTGGCGGTCGTGTGCATTCCATTCTATTTCGGCTGGCGCAGGCGGCGCAAGCGAAGGGACGAAACGCGCGAAGCGGGTCCGGCAAACGCAGCCGTACTCCCGATTCATATCCCGTCGGCCGAAAATTCGGATCCGGCTGACCCAAGTGAAGCCAAGCCGAAAAAAAACGATTAACGAGGTGAAAGATAGCGAAAAAGAGCCGTTTCCCGGCCGTCCTGACAATCAGGCGGCGGGAGACGGCTCTTTTGGTATCAATGCGGCTGCCGGCGTCCGCACGCTTTGCGGATCGCATGGCGCATGACGGCTTTCCGCGCCAACAGGCGCCGTTCCTGCTCCGGGGCCTCGAAAAATTGCGGCGACCGGTACAGCTCGATCAGCGCATCCTCGCTTGCCGCCGCCGCCGCGATGTCGTCGCCGAGCAAATAGTGGGCGATTTGATAGCACAGCTGCTCGATCGGGCGCAGCTGCTCGATTTTCGTTTCGGCTAACGCATTCATGGCCGGCTCCTTTAACTGGAAGAAGTTCCCGCGAATCGGGACGGGTAACGGCTTTTCAGTATCCGATGCTTACAGCTTACACGATCGCGCGGGACGAATGGTTTCAAAAATGTAACAAGATTAATCCCCTAAATAATTTATTAAAAAAGGGACTCCCCGGAAGGATTTCGATTTTCGGTGGCGAATAGATCAACCTTAGTGGTGGAAAGTGGGGGCAAGTGGCGAGTTTGGGGGAGGAGGTGGAGCGGCCTATGTTTATGGGCGAATATCAGCACAGCATCGACGACAAAGGCCGCCTCATCATCCCCGCCAAATTCCGCGAGCAGCTGGGCGAGCAGTTTGTCGTCACGCGCGGCCTCGACAACTGTTTGTTCGTTTATCCGATGTCGGAGTGGGGCGTGCTCGAGCAGAAGCTGAAATCGCTGCCGCTCATGAAATCGGACGCGCGGGCGTTCTCGCGGTTTTTCTTCTCGGGAGCGACCGAATGCGAGCTGGACAAACAGGGAAGGGTAAATTTGCCGAATAATTTGTGCGAATATGCCAAATTGGACAAGGAATGCATCGTGCTCGGCGTCTCCAACCGGGTTGAAATTTGGAGCAGGCACATTTGGGAGAGCTACTTCAAGCAGTCCGAAGAAACGTTCAACGACATTGCCGAGAAGCTGGTCGATTTCGATTTCAATTTTTAATTCCGGAATACCTTGCGCGCCAGGGAGGGTTACAGCATGTTCGATCATATTACGGTGCTCAGGGAAGAAGCGGTTGACGGGCTGGCGGTGAAGCCGGACGGGATTTACGTCGACTGCACGCTCGGCGGCGCCGGGCACAGCGAGCTGATCGCGTCGCGCCTCGGGCCGTCCGGCCGTCTGATTGCTTTCGACCAGGACGACCGGGCGCTCGAGCATGCCCGTGTCCGGCTCGCGTCGTACCTGGACCGCGTTACGCTGGTCAAAAGCAATTTTCGCCATCTGGAGCAGGAACTTTCGGCGCTCGGCGTGAACGGCGCGGACGGCGTCCTGTTCGATCTCGGGGTGTCGAGCCCGCAGCTCGATGAAGCGGAGCGCGGCTTCAGCTACAATCACGACGCTCCGCTCGACATGCGGATGGATCAGACGGGGCTTCTGACCGCCGGCGATATCGTCAACACGTGGGAGGAGCGGGACATCGCCCGCATCATCGACAGCTACGGCGAGGAGCGGTTCGCGAAGGCGATCGCCCGCAAAATCGCGCAGGCGCGCGAGCAGCGGGAAATCGTCACGACGGGCGAGCTGGCCGAGCTGATCAAATCGGCCATTCCGGCCGCCGCGAGACGGACGGGCCCGCACCCGGCGAAGCGCACGTTTCAGGCGCTGCGCATCGCCGTCAACGACGAGCTTGGAGCCGAGGAATCGGCGCTCGAGCAGACCGTACGCGTGCTGAAGCCCGGCGGCAGAGCGGCCGTCATCACGTTTCATTCACTCGAAGACCGGATTTGCAAGCACCTTTTCGCGAAATTTGTTGAAAAATGCACCTGTCCGCCCGATTTTCCGATGTGCGTCTGCGGAGGAAAGGGCGTGCTGAAGCTGATTACCCGCAAGCCGATCGTCCCGGGACAAGAGGAGCTCGAACGCAATCCGCGCGCCCGTTCGGCGAAGCTTCGGATTGCCGAAAAGCTGGATTCGGACCGTCCGGCGCAGACGCGGAACGAATAATTGATTTTAGAAACTAGGAGGTATCACCTTACATGGCCTATGTGAACGGCAACTTGGCGCTGCAGCCGAAGCGCAAGCCGGGGCAGAAAAACGCGTACAAGGAAACGAAGAAAACCGTCGTGCGCAGGAAGTCGCTGCCCGTGCAGGAGAAGCTGCTGTTTTTGTTCACCATCGTCGTATTTGTCGTCGTGCTGTTCGTCATTATTTCGCGTTCCGCGCAGGTTTACCAGACCAATTTAAAAGTTGTCCAATTGAACACGAAATATCAGACGCTGCAGGGGCAGATCAAGGATCTGCAGCAGCAGGTGCAGGCGCTGAACAACCCGGAGCGGATTCAGGATATCGCCACGCAGGAAGGCATGTCCGCCGATCTGGACAGCAGCATTAAGGTGAAGACGGACGACGGCGAGACGGCAACGGCGATGAACAGGTAAGGTGAACCGCTCATGACAAAACGAATCCAATTACGGACGCTGCTGGTCGGAGGGCTTATCACCCTCCTTTTTGTTGCTCTTGTAGGCCGCATCTATTGGGTGCAGGTGGTTAAGGCGGACTTCTGGTCCGCGCAGGCGCGCGAGGTATGGTCGAGATCCGAGAAGCTCGAGCCGGTCAGAGGGACGATCACCGACCGCAACGGCAACGTGCTTGCCATGGATGTAGACGCGTATACCGTTTCCGTTAATCCCGATCTCATTCATAAGCTCAATTTGGAGGACGCGGTCGTCAGCAAGCTGCACGCCGTCCTCAACAAGCCCGAGAACGAGCTGCGCGACCTCGTGACGGCGAAGAAGAAAGATGGTACCTACTTACAGAACCGGGAGATCCGTCCCGAAGGCTGGAAGATCGATAAACCGCTTGCCGACAAAGTGGAGCAGGCGGTAGCCGATTTGAAGAAACAGACGAACGATAAGGACGTCGGCATCTATTTGATGACCGAAAAGAAGCGGTTTTATCCGAAGAACGACATGGCTTCCCACCTGCTGGGCTACCTGGACAAGGACGGCAACGCGGTGATGGGGCTGGAGAAATCGCTGGACGACAAGCTGAGAGGCAAGGCAGGCGAAATTGTCTACGAGAAGGACGGCAACGGCGTCATTTTGGATAACGGCCCGGTGAAATTTAATCCTTCCCATGACGGGGATGATGTGACGCTGACGATTGACACCGACATTCAGCATTACGTCGAGGATGCGATCAAGCAGGCATGGGACGAATATAAGCCGAAAAGCATCACGGCGATCGCCGCCGATCCGCAGACCGGCGACATTCTCGGCATGGCGAACCTGCCGGATTTCAACCCGAACCAATATTGGACGGCGAAGCCCGGGGATTTCTACAACTCGGCGATCAAAGCGCTGTACGAGCCCGGCTCGACATTCAAAATCGTAACGCTCTCCGGAGCCGTACAGGAAGGGCTGTTCAATCCGAACGATACGTACAAGTCGGGCTACATCGACGTTCCGGGCAAGCGGATCCGGGATATCAACCGCGAAGGCTGGGGCACGATCACCTACCTCGAAGGGCTCAAGCGGTCCAGTAACGTCGCGTTCGTCAAGCTGGGCTACGAGAAACTCGGCGCCGACCGTTTAATTAACTACATTAAGAAATTCGGCTTCGGCCAGCCGACGGGCATCGAACTGCCTGGGGAGAGCGCCGGTATTGAAGAAATTAATCCGAAAATTCCTACTGATGTGGCGGCAGCGTCATTCGGCCAAGGCAGAATTGCGGTGACGCCGATCCAGCAAATCGCCGCGGTCGGCGCCGTCGCCAACGGCGGCAAGCTGATGCAGCCGCATCTGATCAAACAGATCGAAGATCCGGTAACGAAGAAAGTCGAGGTCACGCAGCCGAAGGTCGTTCGTCAGGTCATTTCGCCGCAGGTATCCAAGCAGGTCGGCGACTATTTGGAGCAGGTCGTGTCCGACCAAAAAATCGGCACCGGCAGAAACGCTTATATCGAAGGCTACCGTGTCGCAGGAAAAACGGGTACGGCTCAGAAGGTTGTGAACGGTCATTATTCGACGGATCAATTTGTTGTCTCATTCATCGGCTTTGCGCCGGTCGGCAACCCGAAAATCGTCGTCTATGTCGTCGTCGACTCGCCGAACAACCCGCTTGCCGGCGGCGGCACCGTCGCAGGGCCGGTTTTCCGCAGCATCGTGCTGCAGAGCCTTCGCCATATGGGCGTAGCCCCGACCGAAACGGCGGCCGATGAAGCCGAGCAGAAGGAAACGACGGTTTCGGTGCCGGATTTGACCGGGCAAAGCGTGACGCAGGCAACGAAGGCGCTGGAAGGCAAGTCGCTGCAAGGCGAACCGGTCGGCACCGGCTCGACGGTGCTGCAGCAAATTCCGAAGGCCGGCACGGCCGTCGGCAAAGATCAAAAAATTTATTTGCTGACCCAGGACCGGAGCAAGCTGCCGGTTCCGAACATGAGCGGGCTTTCGCTCCGCGACGCGCTGGAAATTTGCTCCCTGCTGCAAATTCGCGCCGTAACGGAGGGTGAAGGCTTCGTTACCGCGCAGACGAATGCGAAGTTAAACGGGCAGCCCGTGCTGAAGCTGACGCTCGAGCCGCCGGACGAGCTGCCGCCGCCCGCTGACGGCGCCGGCCAGCCGGACGCCGGGGAAGCCATCACAAACGCCGCCGAAGGCGAAAAGCAGGAGAATAAAGCGCCGCATTGACGGCTTGTTCTAACCCTCTTGCGAACCGAATAGGCTTGGATTAGGAAGCGGATGGACGAGGTCCATGCCGCTTTCCGTCCACTCTCGCATTCGGAAGGGGGCTTTAGGCGTGAAAGTATCGAATGTGACGGTGAGACGGCGGCTGTTCGCCGCGCTTGCCGTTTCCGTTGTGGCGTTCTCGCTGCTGGCCGGACGGCTCGGCTACGTGCAGCTCTGGAACGGGGAGCAGCTTGCGGCGAAGGCGGAGGACTCCTGGCGCCGGGAAATCCCGTTCGCGGCGAAGCGGGGAGAGATCTGGGACCGAAACGGCGTGCGACTTGCGTATAATATAAGCTCACCGACCGTGATGGCGATTCCTGCCCAGGTGAAGAACGCGGACGACACGGCCGCGAAGCTGGCTCCGCTGCTCGGCATGACCGAGGAGCAGGTGCACGCCCTCGTGACGAAAAAGTCGATGATCGTCAACATCAATCCCGGCGGCCGGAAAATAACGCCCGAGAAGGCGCAGCAGGTCAAGGATCTGGCGCTGCCCGGCATCGTCGTCGCGGAGGACAACAAGCGATATTATCCGTTCGGCCAGCTCGCGTCGAACGTGCTCGGCATCGTCGGCCTGGACGGCGGGCTCACCGGAGTCGAACAGAAATACGACAGCCAGCTGAAAGGGATCAACGGCAACGTTTCGTTTCTGTCCGATGCCAAAGGCAAGGTGATGCCGGGCTCGACCGACTCGTATTCGCAGCCGCACGACGGGCTCGATATGGAGCTGACGATCGACAAGCAGATCCAGTCGATCATGGAACGCGAGCTGGATCAGGCAATGGTCAAGTTCCAGGCGGACGATATGATCGCCATCGCAATGGACCCGAACAACGGCGAAATTCTCGGCATGGCCAGCCGGCCGACCTTCGAGCCGGACAAATACCGGGATGCCGATCCGACGGTGTACAACCGCAATCTGCCGATTTGGATGACGTACGAGCCCGGTTCCACGTTTAAAATCATTACGCTGTCCGCCGCTCTCAACGAAGGCAAGGTCGATCTGCAGCACGATACGTTTTTCGACCCCGGTGCGGTCGAGATCGGCGGCGCGCGGCTTCGCTGCTGGAAGAAGGGCGGCCACGGCAGCCAAACCTTCCTCGAAGTGGTGCAAAATTCGTGCAACCCCGGATTCGTGGCGCTCGGCAACCGGCTCGGCAAAGAGAAGCTGTTCGATTATATTAAAGCGTTCGGGTTCGGCCGGAAGACGGGCATCGATATCGGCGGCGAATCGACCGGCATTTTGTTCAAAATGAACCAGGTCGGGCCGGTGGAGCTTGCCACAACCGCCTTCGGCCAGGGCGTTTCGGTAACGCCGATCCAGCAAATAACGGCCGTTTCGGCGGCGATTAACGGCGGAACGCTGTATAAGCCTCACGTCGCCAAGGCGTTTATTAACCCCGAAACCGGCGAAACGGTCGAAACGGTCCAGCCGGATGCGGAGCGGCAGGTTATTACGCCCGAAACGAGCAAAAAGGTGCGCGATGCGCTGGAGAGCGTGGTGGCGAAAGGGACAGGGAAAAACGCCTTCCTCGACGGCTACCGCGTCGGCGGTAAGACGGGGACGGCGCAGAAGGTGATCAACGGCCGCTATTCGCCGAACGAGCATATCGTCTCGTTCATAGGCTTCGCGCCGGCGGATGATCCGAAAATCGTCGTCTACGTGGCCGTCGACAATCCGCAGGGCATCCAGTTCGGCGGCGTTGTCGCGGCGCCGATCGTGCACAACATTTTGGCGGACGCGCTTCCGTATATGGGCGTGCAGCCGCGCCAAAACCAGATCGAGCGGCAGTATAAATACGGCGATCTCGCGCCGAAAATCGTCACCGTTCCGAACCTGGTCGGCAAGACGGTTTCGGATATTTATGAAGATATGAACATGACGCTTAATCTGTCCTCGGCGGGGAGCGGCGACACGGTCATCCGTCAGGCGCCGGCAGCCGGCACCCGGGTGGAGCAGGGCTCGACGGTCCGCATCTATTTGGCCAAGGACCCTGATGAAGACTCTTCGAATTGACGATACTGAATAATAGCAGCGTTTACGCGATAGACACTGAGGGAGGACTTTGGCATGCGACTCACCCAATTGGCATCGCTTCTCATTACCGCAAGGCTGGAAGGCGGCGATGCGGAAATCGCCGGCATTCAGACCGATTCGCGCAGGGTGGAGCCGGGCGATTTGTTTATCTGCCTGCCCGGGTATACGCAGGACGGGCATGATTTCGCACCGCAGGCGGCGCAGCGCGGCGCGGCGGCTTTCGTGGCGGAGCGTCCGCTGCCGGTGGACGCTCCGCAGCTGATCGTAAAGAGCAGCCGGCTGGCGATGGCGGTGCTGTCCGATCATTTCTTCGGCCATCCGAGCCGGAAGATGAAGCTGATCGGCGTGACGGGCACGAACGGCAAAACGACGACCACCTATCTGATCGAACGCATTCTGGCCGATGCCGGCAAGGCGGCCGGCGTGATCGGAACGGTCGAAATGCGGTACGGCGGACGCTCGTTCCCGATGTCGGGCACGACGCCGGAGGCGCTCGAGCTGCAGCGGAGTCTGGCGGCGATGGCGGATGCCGGCACGGAATACTGCGCAATGGAAGTTTCCTCCCATGCGCTGGAGCAGGGCCGGGCGAAGGGCTGCCGGTACCGGTCGGCCATTTTCACCAACCTCACCCAGGACCATCTCGATTACCACGGGACGATGGAGCGTTACGCGGACGCCAAAGGGCTCCTTTTCTCGCGGCTGGGCAACGAGTATGCCGAGACGGCGGAGGAACGGTCGTATGCGGTGATGAACGCCGACGATCCCGCATCGGAACGGATGGCGCAGCTGACCGCGGCGGAAATCATCACTTACGGCGTGGACGCTCCGGCGGACGTCAGGGCGTCTAATATTCGCATCACGGCGCGCGGAACCTCGTTCCGGCTCGATTCGTTTCGGGGCTCCGCGGACATTACGCTGCGCATGGCCGGGAAGTTCAACGTTTACAATGCGCTTGCCGCTCTATGCGCCGCGCTTATCGAAGGAATCCCGCTGGAGAGCGCGAAGCGCAGCCTTGAAGCGGTTCCCGGCGTACCGGGCAGAGTGGAATCGGTCGATGCCGGACAGCCGTTCGCCGTCATCGTCGATTATGCCCATACGCCGGACGGGCTCGAAAACGTGCTGCGCGCGGTGAAGGAATTTGCCGCGGGCCGGGTCATATGCGTGTTCGGCTGCGGCGGCGACCGTGACCGGACGAAGCGTCCGATCATGGGTCAAATCGCCGCCCGCTACGCGGACCGGATCATCGTCACATCGGACAATCCGCGGACGGAGGATCCGGGGAAGATTTTGCTGGATATCGAAGCCGGGCTGAAGGCGGACAGCGTGCCCGAGGAGCGGTACGAGCTGCTTGTCGACCGCCGCGAGGCCATTCAAAAAGCGGTTGAAATGGCCGGCCCCGACGATGTAGTATTGATAGCGGGCAAAGGGCATGAAACCTATCAATTGATCGGCGGCGTAACGCACGACTTCGACGACCGCGAGGTAGCCAAAGCCGCGATAAGGAGTTTGTCGACGTGATCAAAAGAACGCTTGGCGCCATTGCCGCCATGTGCGGCGGAACGTTAAACGACAGCGGCCATGCCGCATTAACCGTTGCCGGGATATCGAAAGATACGCGGCATATAAAACCCGGCCAGCTTTATGTCCCGCTTGCGGGAGAGCGGTTCGACGGGCACGATTTTGCCGCGGACGCGCTGGCGAAAGGCGCTGCCGCGCTGCTTTGGCAGACGGACCGGGAGCTCCCTGGCGAGCTGGCGGGGAAGCCGGCCGTCTTCGTCCCGGACACGCTGGCCGCGCTGCAGCGGCTCGCCGCCTCTTACCGGAGAGAGCTGGGCCTTAAGGTGGTCGGCATTACCGGGAGCAACGGCAAAACGACGACGAAAGATATGGTGGCGTCGGCGCTGTCCGGCGCCCTTCGCGTGCATAAAACGGAAGGCAATCTGAACAATCACATCGGACTGCCGATAACGGTGTTGGAGCTGGACGAGACGGTTGAAGCCGCCGTGCTCGAAATGGGGATGAGCGGCTTCGGTGAAATCGAGCTGCTGACCCGCATCGCGCAGCCGGACATCGCCGTCATTACGAATATCGGCGAAGCTCATTTGCAGCAGCTCGGTTCGCGGGAAGGGATTGCCAAAGCGAAGCTCGAAATTGCGGCCGGCTTGCGGCCGGGCGGCCTGCTGCTGATCAACGGCGACGAGCCGCTGCTGCGAAGCGGCATTGCTTCGCTGTCGCTGCCTGAAGGAGCCGTGGTCCAAACGTTCGGCCTCGGCGCCGGCAACGATTGGACGGCATCCGCGATCGAGATCGGCGCCGAAAGCTCGGCGTTCGGCGTTACACCTTCCGGACGCGCTGCGGCTGCGGCTCTGAACGCCGGGGAAGAGGCCGGCGCCGGCGTCATCTCCGGCTTATCCGTCCCCGTGCCCGGCAAACACAACGTATCGAACGCGGTCGCCGCCGTTGCGGCGGCCGTGCGGTTCGGCTTGACGGCGGAGCAAATCCGCCGCGGCTTTCAGGGCTTGAAGCTGACGGGCATGCGCATCGAGCCGATGCGCGCGGCCGGGGGAGCCATGCTGCTGAACGACGCTTACAATGCCAATCCGACGGCCGTCCGCGCGGCGATCGACCTCGTCGCGCAGCTGACCGGGTACCGGCGGAAGTGGCTCGTCTTGGGAGATATGCTGGAGCTCGGGCCGAAGGAAGAGGATCTGCACCGGGAAGTCGGCGAATATGCCGGTCCGGACAAAGCCGACGCGGTGCTGACGTATGGGCCGCTGTCGGCTCATACGGCAGCGGGAGCCGCGAAGCGGTTCGGCCTGCCGGCGGCGGGAACCGGCTCCGCGGCTCCTGGCGAAGAACCGGCCGTGCTCGCCTTCGACGACAAAACCGCGCTCGCGGAGTTTCTGCGGGCGAGGCTCGCGCCGGACGATCTCGTGCTGGTGAAAGGATCGCGCGGCATGCAGATGGAAGAAATCGTGCATGCGCTCATGCGCGAATAAAGAGGTGTGGTCATGGACGTAAAGGTCATTCTGCTGTCAATCGGCGCTTCCTTCCTGCTTGCGATTTTGCTCGGACCTTTGTTCATCCCGCTGCTGCGCCGGCTGAAATTCGGCCAGCAGATCCGGACCGAGGGCCCGCAGAGCCACTTGAAGAAAAAAGGGACGCCGACGATGGGCGGCATCATTATCATGCTGGCCGCGCTGCTCGCTTTTCTGAAATTTTCCGATAAGACGAGCGAGTTTTGGGTGCTGCTCGTGTCTTCGCTCGGCTTCGGGCTGGTCGGATTTCTGGACGATTACATCAAAATCGTCTTCAAACGCTCGCTCGGCCTGACGGCCCGGCAAAAGCTCGTGTTTCAATTTATTTTTTCCATTCTGGTGTGCGTGCTGCTGTATCAAATGCACCACAGCACCGACGTCGGCATTCCGGGGACGAATGCGGTGTGGCATGCCGGCTGGTTTTATTATCCGTTTGTCATTATTATGCTGTTCGCCACGACCAACGCGGTTAATTTTACGGACGGCGTCGACGGCCTGCTGAGCGGAACGGGCGCCGTCGCGTTCGGCGCGTTCACGATACTCGCGATGCATGCGAGCGAGAACGAATCGGCCGTATTTTCAGCAGCGATGATCGGCGCTCTGCTCGGGTTTCTCGTCTTTAACGCCCACCCCGCCAAAGTTTTTATGGGCGATACCGGCTCGCTCGGCATAGGCGGCGGCATGGCGGCGGTGGCCATTTTGACGAAAACGGAATTTTTGCTTATTATTATCGGCGGCGTGTTCGTCTTGGAGATGTTGTCGGTCATCCTGCAGGTCGGCTCGTTCAAGCTGAGAGGCAAGCGCATCTTCAAAATGAGCCCGATCCATCATCATTTCGAGCTGTCGGGCTGGAGCGAGTGGCGCGTTGTCACCGTGTTCTGGCTTGCCGGCGTCTTATTCGCCGCCCTGGGCATAGCCCTGGGCCGCTAATTCCGCCTCGGGCGGAAGAGGCGCCGCTGGTGCAAAAAAACGCCGCAGGCGGAAAAAGGCACCGCAGGTGCAAAAACGCCCCAGGCGAAAAAAAGCACCGCAGGTGCCGTGTTCGGTCTTTTGCGCGGTTAAGCGTGTCCCCGAGTGGGGACGAAAGCGGCGGATACGAACGAATTCTGTTTTAAAGCGACCATTACCCATAACGTTATTCAAGGTGCAGCCATCAGGTAACAAAGGTGCCCAGAAGTAGAGCGTGTCCCCAGGTGGGGACGAAAGCGGGCATATCAACGAAGACAATTAGGGCGCGGCTCTAAAACTCAAACGTTCTACCTTTCCGGGTGTCCAGAGGGCGGGAGCCCTCGGGGTCTCCTCAGAGTTTTCCGAAGGAAAACTTGCTTCGGAAGCTTAGGCTTGGGGAGGGGGATTTAGGGGGAGGTAATCTCTTGTTTGATCCAATCCACTATAAAAACAAAAACGTCGTCGTGCTGGGCCTTGCGAGAAGCGGGGTCAGCGTCGCCAAGCTGTTTCACAAACTCGGCGCTCACGTCACGGTGAACGACCAAAAGGAACGCCGCCTATGCCCCGAAGCGGACGAGTTGGACGCTTTGGGCGTTTCTGTTATATGCGGCGGTCATCCGGAAGGACTGCTGACGCCCGATACGGCGCTTGTGGTCAAAAATCCGGGCATTCCGTACAGCGCGCCGCCGGTGCGCCGTGCGCTGGAGCTCGGCCTCGACGTCGTGACGGAGGTGGAAGTCGCTTACCGGCTGTCGCCCGCGCCGATCATCGGGATCACGGGCTCGAACGGCAAGACCACCACGACCACCTGGCTCGGCGAAATGATGGAGGCGGCAGGTCTGAGGCCGATCGTCGCCGGCAACATCGGAACGCCGCTCTGCGAGGCGGCGCAGATTGCGGAGCCGGACAACTGGATCGTCGCCGAGCTGAGCAGCTTCCAGCTGAAAGGGACCGAGGCGTTCCGGCCGCGCATCGCGGTTCTGCTGAACGTGGTCGAAACTCATCTCGACTACCACGGCGGCATGGACGATTACATTGCATCGAAGGCGAAGCTGTTCGCCAATCAGACGGAGACGGATTCAGCCGTGCTCAATATGGACGATGACGTCTGCCGCCGGCTGGCGGAAAGCGGCGCCGTGAAGGCGCAGCTGCTGCCCTTCGCGACGAGCCGCGAGCTCGAGTACGGCGTCTATGTCGAACCGCCGTATCCGGAAGCGATTGAGGCGGCGGAGGACGGCGTCGAGCGCAGTATCGTGCTGAAGGAGCGCGGCGGCAGCAAGCGAACGATTCTTGCCGTCGGCGAGCTGGGCATTCCCGGAAAGCACAACGTGTCGGACGCGCTTGCGGCGATCTGCGCCTGCCTGGCGGCCGGCGCAAATCCCGAGCAGCTGATCGAGCCGCTGCGAGGCTTCCGCGGCGTGGAGCACCGGCTCGAATTCGTATGCGAGCGAGGCGGCGTCGTTTATTACAACAACTCGAAAGCGACGAACGGCACGGCTGCGATTATCGCGCTTCGTTCGTTCGCTCCGGGCCGGGTCGTGCTGATTGCCGGCGGGCTCGACCGCGGTTCGGATTATATGGAGCTGCTGCCGCACCTGAAGGATCAGGCGAAGGCGCTCGTCGCGCTCGGCCAGACGCGGGAGAAACTGGCGCGCGTGGCGGAGCTCGCAGGTTTACCGGACGTCAAAATCGTCGAACCTGAAGAGGACGCCGAAAAGACGCTCCGGAAGGCGGTGCGCGAAGCGGCTTCCCTTGCCGGGCCGGGGGATGTCGTGCTGCTGTCGCCGGCCTGCGCAAGCTGGGACATGTTTGAGTCTTACGAGCAGCGGGGGCGAATGTTTAAGCAATCGGCGCATACGTTGTAAGTAGGGGGCTTGTCCCTACTTACGCATGCAGAGGTGTTTCCAGCGATGGCCAAAGCCAGATCCGCCCCGGATATGTGGATGATCGTTTCGATTTTGCTCATTCTTGCCATCGGTCTCGTGATGGTCTACAGCGCAAGCGCCGTACTTGCATTTCACCAATTCGGCGACTCCTTCTATTTCCTGAAACGCCAGCTGCTGTTTGCGGCGCTCGGTGTCGGCGCGATGTTCGTCACGATGAACACCGATTATTGGATATGGAAGAAGTACTCGAAGCTTGCCCTGATCGTCTGCTTCGGCCTGCTCGTCATTGTGCTCATCCCCGGCATCGGCGTCGTGCGCGGCGGCGCGAGAAGCTGGCTCGGCATCAGCTCGTTCGGCATCCAGCCTTCCGAGTTCATGAAGCTCGCCATGATCATCTTTTTGGCCAAACTGCTGTCCGACAGGCAGCAGGTCGTGACGAGCTTCACCAAAGGGCTGCTGCCGCCGCTCGGCATTATGGGCCTGGCGTTCGGTCTGATCATGCTGCAGCCGGACCTCGGCTCGGCGGCGGTCATGGTCGGCGCATCGCTGCTCGTCATCTATACGGCGGGAGCAAGGCTCTCCCATCTCGGCTCGCTGGTCCTGCTCGGCGTCGGCGGCCTGGTCGGCCTTATTTTGGCGGCGCCGTACCGGATGAAGCGCATCACCGGCTTTCTCGATCCATGGTCCGACCCGCTCGGGACGGGGTACCAGATCATCCAATCGCTGTACGCGATCGGTCCCGGCGGCCTGGTCGGTCTCGGTCTCGGCATGAGCCGGCAAAAATTCAATTACCTGCCCGAGCCGCAAACCGATTTTATTTTCTCGATCGTCGCCGAAGAGCTTGGATTTATCGGCGGCGCGGCGATCATCGCGCTGTTCGCGATCTTGATTTGGCGCGGCATGCGGACGGCGATGACGGCGCCCGATACGTTCGGCAGCCTGCTGGCGGTCGGCATCGTCGGCATCGTCGGCGTCCAGGTATTCATCAACATCGGCGTTGTCATCGGCATGCTGCCGGTTACCGGCATTACGCTGCCGCTCGTCAGCTACGGCGGCTCGTCGCTAACGCTGCTGCTGACCGCGCTCGGCATTTTGCTCAACATATCCCGTTATTCGAGGTGACGTTTTCATGCGGATTGTATTGACCGGCGGCGGAACGGGCGGCCACATCTATCCCGCGCTTGCCGTCGGCAGGCACGTAGCCGAGGAGGAGCCGGATACCGCCATCCTTTACATCGGCACCCCGAAAGGGCTTGAAAGCCGGATCGTGCCCGCGCAGGGCATCGATTTCGAGCCGGTCGAAATTACCGGCTTCCGGCGCAAGCTGTCGCTGGAAAACGTCCGCACCGTGATGCGGTTCCTGAAGGGCGTCAGACGTTCGAAGCAGCTGCTCGCGGCCTTCAAGCCGGACGTTGTCGTCGGCACGGGCGGCTATGTATGCGGTCCGGTCGTATACGCTGCGGCGAAGCTCGGCATCCCGACGCTGATCCACGAACAGAATGCGATCGCGGGACTGACCAATCAGTTTCTGGCCCGGTACGCCGACTGCGTCGCCGTCAGCTTTAAAGAATCGCAAACGCAGTTCAAGCGTTCGAAGCGGGTGGTGTTTACCGGCAATCCGCGCGCTTCCCAAGTGGTCAAAGCAAACAGGGACAAAGGCTTCGCCTCGCTCGGCCTGTCCCAGGGCAGCAAAATCGTCCTGGTGGTCGGCGGCAGCAGAGGCGCGAAAGCCATGAACGACGCGATGGTGGACATGGCGCCGCTGACTGGGCGGCTGCCGGGGGTCCATTTTGTGTTTGTAACCGGCGAAAGCTATTACGAGGGGACGATGGAGCGGATCAAGAAAGTGATTCCGCAGCTTTCCAATTACATCCATGTGCTCCCGTATTTGCATAATATGCCCGAGGTGCTGGCCGCCTCGACGCTTGTCGTCAGCCGCTCCGGCGCTTCGTCGCTGGCGGAGCTGACCGCGCTCGGCCTTCCTTCGATTCTCGTCCCGTCGCCGAACGTGACCAACAATCACCAGGAGGCCAACGCGCGGACGCTGATGAACGCGGGCGCCGCGGAAATGATTATTGAGCGACGGCTGACGGGCGCAATGCTGTTCGAGCGGATAAGCGCCATACTTGGCGATTCCGGGCGGCTCGCAGCGATGGGAACGGCGGCGCGCAAGCTTGGCATGCCGCAGTCGGCGGCCCTGCTGTCGGCCGAGCTCAAGCGGCTTGCCGGGCGAAGCTAGGGCAGCCGCGCGGCACCTGGGCGATTGTCACACTACCGTACGCGGAGGCATAGTATACCGTATAATCGTGACCGCCACCCGGCGGGTCCAATAAAGCCTGAGCGTCTGTGCAGGCGGACCGCCCGGCGTCCCGTACGATGTCTCCGGCCGGCTGTCGCCCGCAAGAGCAAAAAGGAGGTACGAGAGATGGAGCAGTTTTTGGCGGAGCTGGCCCGCACCGATGTCGGCGATGTCCGGCACCGCGAGCCTTTATCCGCATATACAACCTGGAAAATCGGCGGCCCCGCCGACGTTTTCGTCATTCCGCATGATGAAAAGCAGCTGGCGGCGGTCCTGCGGCTGCTCCGGAAGCACTCCGTTCCGTGGACGAACCTCGGCCGCGGCTCCAACATGCTGGTGAGCGACAAAGGTATTCGCGGCGTTGTCATCCAATTGGGCGACGGGTTCGATTATGTGCGGTTCGAGGGCACGCTCGTTCATGCCGGCGCCGCTTTCTCCTTCATCAAGCTGTCCGTTCTGGCGGGCAAGGAAGGGCTGACCGGACTGGAATTTGCAGGGGGGATTCCGGGAACGGTCGGCGGAGCCGTTTATATGAACGCAGGCGCCCACGGGTCGGAAGTGTCGCGCATTTTCAAATCAGCTGACGTTGTACTGGAAACAGGGGAATTGGTTCGCTATGGACCAGGCGATATGCAATTCGCTTACCGGCATACGGTGCTTCACGACCGTCCGGGCGTCGTCGCCCGGGCAACGTTCGAGCTCCGCGAAGGAGACCGGAAGGAAATCGCCGCATCGCTGGCATCCTACAAGGACCGGCGCCGCCGTACGCAGCCGCTTCAGCTGCCGTGCGCGGGCAGCGTGTTCCGGAATCCGCCGGGCGATCATGCCGCGCGGCTTATACAGGAAGCGGGCCTCAAGGGGCTTCGCAGCGGAGGAGCGGAAGTATCGGCGCAGCACGCCAATTTCATTGTCAACACCGGGCAAGCGACAGCTGAGGACGTTCTCGCCCTCATGGCAACGATCCGCAGCACCGTCAATGACCGATTCGGAGTCGACCTGGTGCCGGAAGTACTGGTGGTGGGCGAGCGGTAATCCGGAGGTGATACATTGGACAAATTGGTGATTGAAGGCGGGAAACCACTCTCAGGAACCATTGTTATCCAAGGAGCGAAAAACGCCGCTTTGCCGATTTTGGCTGCAAGCATGCTGGTGGAAGGAAAAGTAATGCTCGATCATGTGCCCCGCCTTCTGGACATCGACGTCATGCTGAACATTTTGCGGGAGCTTGGCTGCGAAGCGGTGCATGAGGGGCAAACCGTAACGCTGGATACGTCGACAGCAAACAGCTCTCATATTCCCGAGGCGCTGATGCGTCAAATGCGCTCCTCCATTTTCCTGATGGGGCCGCTGCTGGCCCGGTTCGGGAAGGTGACGGTCTATCAGCCCGGCGGCTGCGCGATCGGCGAACGGAAAATCGACCTGCACCTGCAGGGCCTGACGGCGCTCGGCGCAACGGTCGAAGAGGAAGGAAGCCGGATCGTGTGCTGCGCGGGCCGGCTGAAGGGGACGGAAATCCATCTCGACTTTCCGAGCGTCGGCGCAACGGAAAATATTATGATGGCCGCGGTGCTGGCCGAAGGCATGACCACGATCACGAACGCGGCGAGAGAGCCGGAAATCCAGGATTTGCAGCATTTTCTCAATCGGATGGGTGCCAAGATCATCGGGGCGGGGACGGATACGATTACGGTGGAGGGCGTTAATCGTCTCGAGCCGTGCAGATACCAGGTCATTCCCGACCGCATCGTAACGGGCACCGTCATGGTGGCCGCCGCCGCAACGCGCGGACAGGTGACGCTGCAGCATACGAATCCCGTACACTTAACCTCGCTCATCCACGTCCTCAGGCGCGCAGGTGTTCAAATCGCGGTTGACGGTGATATAATTAAGATCGGCAGTTCCAGCCGCCCGAAAGCGATCGATCGCGTCGTCACGTCGCCTTACCCGGCGTTCCCGACCGATCTGCAATCGCAGGTTATGGTGCTGCTCGCGCTTGCCGACGGAGTGAGCGTCATGAAAGAGACGATTTTCGAAGGCCGTTTCAAGCATGTGGATGAATTGTGCCGCATGGGCGCGGATATCCGCGTCGATCTGAATTCCGCTTTCATCCGCGGCGTCTCACGGCTTTACGGCGCGACGGTCGAGGCGACCGATCTCCGGGCCGGAGCCGCGCTCGTGATTGCAGGGCTGGCGGCGCAGGGAAAAACCGTCGTCGAGCAGGTGCATCATATTGACCGGGGCTACGACCGGATCGAGACGATGCTGGGCCGGCTCGGGGCACGCATCCAACGCGTACCGGCGGCAATGGACGACCGGGTCTACCGCTGACCGCTTGAACATTTTGCATACAATGAGACTCATGATCGCAGCCGGCAACACCGGCCTGCAGGCTGCCCCCGCTAACACCGGGCGGCGGGTACTGCGAACCGGACGTTTGCCGTCCTGCGTTTTGGCAAAGAGGGGACAAGCAATGCAGGAAAAAGTGCCGGTGCTGCGAGAACCTGTCCGGAAACGCCGAAGCGGCAAAAAATTGCTTGCCGTACTTTTGTTGCTTTTTATCGTTATATTAAGCGTGATGTTCTTTCATTCATCGATCAGCAAAATTTCTTCGGTCGATGTGGAAGGCGAGCAGGTGCTCAGCGTCGAATCTATTAAGCAGGCGGCAGGCGTTAAAGCCGGGGACGCATTCTTCGGCATAAGCGCCTCTGCGATCGAGCGCCGGGTCAAAACGCTGAAGCCGGTCGAGAGCGTCGAGGTCGTCAAAACGTTTCCGGGAAAAATCGGCATTACGGTTCGCGAGTTCCCGGTCGTTGCGTTCGAGCTGTCGAAAAAAGGAGAGCTTTCGGCCGTTTTGTCGAACGGAGTGGACGTGCCGGCTACTGCGAATCTTGTGGCGGACAAGCCCGTTCTTACCGGCTGGCAGGACAACGATCCCGTCAAAGCGCAGCTGGCCAAACAGCTGGCCGCCATACCGCCGGAATCGCTGGCCGATTTCTCGGAAATCATCCCGGACCCGTCGAAATCATATCCGGACCGGATCAAAATCTATACGCGCACGCGCTTCGAAGTCATTACCGCCGCCTCGCTGCTGCCGTCCAAGATCGCCATGCTGAACGGCGTTACCCAGCAGCAGGAGCCCGGCATCGTTACGCTGCTGCTGGCCGATAAGTGGGCGCCGTTCAACAACGCGCCGTCCGATGAAGAAAGTTCGAAATGAATCTTTTGAAATCGCTACTCAATAGAGTTAATAAATGATATGATTTAAGTTATATGCCGATTTGGGTTTATCCCGGCATTTCGCGGCTGACAGACCGCTGCAAGGCGGCTCCGGCCCGCACTGGAAACATCTTCAACCCCCGAAAATTTTGTTGAAAAAGAGGGAAAATATAATAGGCGTTGAATTAAAGTAGTCATACATCGTAATCGACCGTACCCAAAAATGTTGAAACGGAGGTGCCATAGGTTTGAGCAGCAATGACATCATCGTCAGTTTGGACATCGGTACATCCAAGGTTCGTGCTATTATTGGCGAAGTCCAGAACGGAGCCATTAATATTATTGGAGTTGGATCTGCCGACTCGGAAGGCATTCGCAAGGGAGCGATCGTCGATATCGACCAGACCGTGCAGTCGATCCGCAACGCTGTGGAACACGCGGAACGCATGGTAGGCATTCAAATAAACGAAGTTTACGTCGGCATTCAAGGGAATCATATCGCTTTGCAAACGAACCGGGGCGTCGTGGCGGTATCGAACGAGGACCGGGAAATCAGCGAAGACGATATCGACCGTGTGCTTCAGGCGGCGAAGGTGGTCGCGCTGCCGCCGGAGCGGGAAATCGTCAATCTGGTGCCGAAGCAGTATCTGGTCGACGGCTTGGAGGGGATCTCCGATCCGCGCGGCATGATCGGCGTTCGCCTCGAGGTGGAAGCGACGGTGGTAACCGGAGCAAAGACGGCGATACATAATCTCGTCCGCTGCGTCGAGAAAGCGAATCTCCAAATCGCCGGTATCGTCCTGATGTCTTTAGCCTCCGGTCAAATGGCGCTGACGAAAGACGAAAAAATGATGGGAACGGTGCTGGCCGACATCGGCGCGGGCTCCGCGACGATCGCCGTTTTCGATCAGGGAAGCCTGTCCGCCACATCGACGCTGCCGATCGGCGGCGAATATGTCACGAGCGATATCTCCTACGGACTGCGGACGCAGACGGAGCAGGCCGAGAAAATTAAGCAAAAATACGGCTGTTCGCTGATCGGCGACGCCGCCGAGGATCAGAAGTTCAAAGTGATGCGGATGGGCAGCAACGTCGAGAAGGAATTTACGCAGGTTGATCTTGCCAACATTATCGAACCCCGGATGCAGGAAATTTTTCATTTGATCCGCCAGGAAGTCAGAAGGCTCGGTTACGGCGACAAGGTGAACGGCTACGTGCTCACGGGCGGCGCGGTGACGATGCCCGGGACGCTCGGGCTCGCCCAGGTCGAGCTGGAATCCTCCGTGCGCATCGCGGTCCCCGATTATATCGGCGTACGCGACCCTTCTTATACCAGCGGCGTCGGCATGATCCAATACGTGTCCAAATACATGCGCAGCCGCCCCGTCAGCGCTCCCAAGAAGAGTTCATCGCGGAAATCGGGAGCTGCCGCATCGTCGAAACCCGGTTTGTTCGAGCGGCTCAAAAATTTATTCAGTGAATTCATTTGAACGGGGGATAAACAAGGATGTTGGAATTCGATTTCGAAACGGAGCAACTGGCGCAAATTAAGGTCATCGGCGTGGGGGGCGGCGGCAGCAATGCGGTCAACCGGATGATTGAGAACGGCGTCAAGGGCGTGGAATTTATAACGGTCAATACGGATGCGCAGGCGCTGAACATGGCGCACTCCGAGCAGAAGCTGCAGATTGGGGACAAGCTGACCCGCGGTCTCGGCGCAGGTGCGAATCCTGAGGTCGGCAAGAAAGCGGCTGAGGAATCTCGCGAATCGATCATGAATACGCTCAAGGGAGCGGATATGGTGTTCGTGACCGCCGGCATGGGCGGCGGCACCGGTACCGGCGCAGCGCCGGTCATCGCCGAAATCGCCCGCGAATGCGGCGCGCTGACGGTAGGCGTCGTGACACGCCCGTTTACATTTGAAGGGCGCAAACGTTCCGGCCAGGCGGAAATGGGCATCGAGGCGCTGAAGGAGAAGGTCGACACGCTGATCGTCATCCCGAACGACCGGCTGCTCGAAATCGTCGACAAAAAGACGCCGATGCTCGAGGCGTTCCGCGAAGCCGACAACGTGCTGCGCCAGGCCGTTCAAGGCATCTCCGACCTGATCGCCGTACCGGGTCTCATCAACCTCGATTTCGCCGACGTGAAGACGATCATGACCGAGCGAGGCTCGGCGCTGATGGGCATCGGCAACGCGACGGGCGAGAACCGTGCGGCCGAAGCCGCCCGCAAAGCCATTCAAAGCCCGCTGCTCGAAACGTCGATCGACGGCGCGCGCGGCATCATCATGAATATTACCGGCGGTTCCAACCTGTCGCTGTACGAAGTAAACGAAGCGGCGGAAATCGTCATTTCCGCTTCCGATCCGGAAGTGAATATGATTTTCGGCGCCAGCATCGACGAATCGCTGAAGGAAGAGATTAAGGTTACGGTCATTGCGACGGGCTTCGAGCATCGCAGCAATCCGGGGCTTCGCCGCATGGCGGGTCAGCAGCCTGCCGAGCAGCAGCCTGCCGAGAACCGTCAAACTACGACCACTCCCGGTCCGAAGCCGTTCGGAAGCGGCGTGTCCAGCGACCAGCTCGATATTCCCGCTTTTCTGCGCAACCGCCGCAACAACGACCGCTAATTCCGGTTCATACGTGACCGCAATGTAAACCGCCTTCCGGCCCTGCCGGGAGGCGGTTTTTTTTCGAAATCGGAGAAAGGGCTTCGATTTCCAAAGGGACGAAACGGCTGCTCACCGTCAAAAGGACGGCGGACAGCCGTTTCTACTTGTCTCGAAATCCGGATAAGATCGGGTCGTACGGAGCAACCGCCGCCGTCGTTTTTTCGGGTTGTCCGGGCTCGTCTTCCGCAACAGCTCGACAAAAAAAGATCGCTCCTGACGGCATGTTTAGACAGACATTGTAATAGGATTTAAATATACTAGACACATGCCACAGACCGTTGCGGCATAAAGGGAGGCAGGCCGGAAAGAGGAGCTGCGGCGGGAAGGTGAGCGGCGCTTGAACGCAGTTTATATCGACGTCCTGTTTATGATCAACGTGATGATCGACGGTTCGGCCCTCCTGCTTACCGCTTGGGTGCGGGGCGTCCGGGCCGTCTGGTGGAAGGTGCTGCTGGCCGCGTTCTGCGGATCGTTGTATGCGGTACTGGCCGTATTTCCGTCGCTTGCGTTCTTGTTCGGCATTCCGGTTAAATTGGCTGTGTCCGTCGTCATGCTGCTGATCGTTTTCGGGTTTGGGAGCATTCAGCATTTTGTACGTCTCGTGTTTGTATTTTATGCCGTTAATTTTGTGGCCGGCGGTGCCGTGCTCGGTCTCCATTACCTGCTGATGAGCGGTTCCGGTGAAATGAAGGATATCCTGATGTTTATCGGCGGCCGTTCGGACGTCCATTTGAGACTCGGCATCGTGTTTCTGTTCAGCCTTATTTCTGTCGGTTTTTACATGTTTCGTTCCATCCTGATGCAGCGAAAAGAACGCGACCTGGTGAGGAGCCATATCGCGGAGGTGTCGGTGATGATTGAAGGCTGCGAGCGGAACTGCACGGGGCTCATCGATACCGGCAATCAGCTTTACGAGCCGCTGACGCGCACGCCCGTCATGGTGATGGAAGCTTCGCTTTGGCAGGAGGATTTGCCGCCGGGCTGGATCAAACGGATCCGGGATGCGGAGGTCGATAAACTGCTGGCAACCATGCAGGATGAGCCGTTTATGTGGCAGGACCGCCTGCGTCTGGTGCCGTATCGCGGCGTCAATCGCGGCGCTCAGTTCATGCTCGCCATCAAGCCGGATCTCGTTGTCGTACGGCGGGACGGGGAAGTTTACGAGACGCGCAAAGTGCTGGTCGGCCTCGACGCCGGCAGGCTGGCTGCGGACGGGGCCTATCAGGCCATTGTCCATCCGTCGCTGCTTCATAATCAAACGAATGCGAATGGTCCTATTCACAGCTCTTCGGGGAGGGATGGAGCAGCATGCTCGTCAAATGGAAATTAGTCCTGCAGTTATATTATTATCGCGTTTTGTTTTTATTCGGGTTAAAGAGCGAGGAAATTTATTATATCGGCGGAAGCGAGGCGCTGCCGCCCCCGCTCACCCGCGAAGAAGAAGAATATTTGCTCGAGAAGCTGCCGTCGGGCGATACGGCGATCCGGGCGATGCTGATCGAACGCAACCTCCGGCTCGTTGTGTATATCGCCCGCAAGTTCGAGAACACGGGCATCCATATCGAGGATCTCGTCTCGATCGGCGCGATCGGCCTGATCAAAGCCGTCAATACGTTCGATCCGGAGAAAAAGATCAAGCTCGCCACGTACGCCTCCCGCTGCATCGAGAACGAGATTTTGATGTATTTGCGGCGCAACAGCAAGACGCGGACGGAAGTGTCGTTCGACGAGCCGCTTAACATCGATTGGGACGGCAACGAGCTGCTGCTATCCGACGTTCTCGGCACGGAGAACGATACGATTTACCGCAACATCGAGGAGCAGGTCGACCGTAAGCTGCTGCACAAAGCGCTCGACAAGCTGACCGAACGGGAACGGATCATTATGGAGCTTCGCTTCGGGCTGGCCGACGGCGAGGAGAAGACGCAGAAGGACGTCGCCGATCTGCTCGGCATTTCCCAGTCCTATATCTCCCGGCTCGAGAAGCGGATCATCAAGCGGCTGCGGAAGGAATTTAACAAAATGGTGTAGCGAACCTTCCAACCCCTAGGTATCGGCAAGCGCTTCCAAGAGCCGCAAAAACGGGATGGAGCATGGGAAGGTGCCAGGCCATGCAGTTAATTATAAGGATCCGGCGGCGTTGTAACGCCGCCTTGAATGGGAGCACCGGGTGAGCCGGGCTCTCTTTTTTGCGTATTGACAATTGAAGCGGATTCAGCCGGACTCCGTAAACTTAAACGAATGAGCGCCTGTTTGAATTTGAAATGCACGTGCATGCGGGGCAGGGAAAGCGCGAAAATTATTTTGCACATCTCGTCCGCGGATGGCGCCGATGGTAGCGTTTTCCGGATTTTCAAGGAGCTGTGCGGCGGCTACAGGGCAGGAATAAAAGGGCAGGCCGAGGAGATAATGAACAGTAATGTTTCTCCTTGGGAGGTAATCACGTTGACCCGAAACAAAGTCGAGATTTGTGGAGTGGATACCGCGAAACTGCCCGTCCTGACAAACGCCGAAATGCGGGAGCTTTTCACCGCGCTGCAAACGAAGAACGAATGGGCAGCAAGAGAGAAATTGGTCAATGGCAACCTGAGGCTTGTGCTCAGCGTCATCCAGCGTTTCAACAACCGCGGCGAATTCGTCGACGACCTGTTTCAGGTCGGCTGCATCGGGCTGATGAAGGCGATCGACAATTTTGATCTCAGTCAAAACGTGAAATTTTCCACCTATGCGGTGCCGATGATTATCGGCGAAATCCGCCGCTATTTACGGGACAACAATCCGATCCGCGTCTCGCGCAGTCTCCGGGACATCGCGTACAAGGCGCTTCAGATCCGCGACAGCCTCACGAACAAAAACTCGCGGGAGCCGACGATTTTCGAAATTTCCGAGGCGCTTAACGTTCCGAAAGAAGACGTCGTGTTCGCCCTCGATGCGATTCAGGATCCGGTCTCATTGTTCGAACCGATTTATCATGACGGGGGCGATCCGATCTACGTCATGGATCAGATCAGCGACGATAAAAACAAAGACGTCTCCTGGATCGAGGAAATAGCCCTGCGGGAAGCGATGCATAAGCTGAACGAGCGGGAAAAAATGATTTTGTCGATGCGTTTTTTCGAAGGCAAAACCCAAATGGAAGTCGCCGACGAAATCGGCATCTCCCAGGCACAGGTATCGCGCCTCGAAAAGTCGGCGATCCAGCAGATGCAGAAGCACGTGAAGACTTGATCTCTAGTCGCGCCTTTACAAGCCTAAGCTCCCGAAGCTTCGGGACACCTTAACGATATGTGACGCTCCGGCCCTTTGCCTCCGGCAAAGGGCCGGAGTTTTTTCGCTTGCCGGCTGCAGGCCAAAAAGCGCAAATGGTGGGGGTTCGTTTTATAAGTCAACTTTTGCCTAGGCGAAACATATATAAGAAGTAGACGGGGATGGTCTCAACCCTTACGGAAATGTGGTGAACGGAAATGAAAATATCCGATTTCCAGACAAAGGACGTCATCAACATCGTGGACGGCAAGAAGCTCGGGCAGGTCACCGACCTGGAGCTCGATTTGCGGCAAGGCCGAATCGACGCGATCGTCGTGCCGAGCTATTCAAAATTTTTCGGTTTGTTCGGCGGCGGAACGGATGTCGTGATTCCTTGGCGCAATATTGTGAAAATCGGCGCCGATGTCGTGCTGGTCCGGGTCGACGATACGAAAATGCTGCGCAGCGAAGAGGAAGAAGCCCAGGCGCGCTGAACGCCGAATATTCCGTCCGGCGGACAAATAAGCCGCCTGGTCTAGGCCGGACACCGGCCGGAGAGGGATACTCAGCGCTCCGGCGGAAAAGGGGAAGGCCGCCGCGTACCGCATCAGCCGCGTTCATCCCGCCGGCAAGTACCGCTCGCGCGGCCGGACGCAGCTGTGGTACACTGGTTAACGAGGTGAAATAAGGAATGGAACCGTTTGAGCGATATGATTCCGCGAAGGGACCTTCGCTTTTTTTATTGCCGCAATGGGCGAAGCTCCGCGGCGGACTCACGGCCGGCTTTTCCAGCCGGCTGGGCGGCGTCAGCGCCGGGCCGTGGAGCTCGCTGAACTGCGGGCTCCACGTCGGCGACGAGCCGGATGCGGCCGTGCGCAACCGCGAGCGGATCGCCGAGGAGATCGGCTGGCCGTTTGAAGCGTGGACGTGCGCCGAGCAGGTGCACGGCTCGCGCGTGTATCGCGTAACGGCGGAGGATCGGGGCCGCGGCCGGTTGTCGCGCGAGTCGTCGGTCGGCGATGCCGATGCGCTGATTACCGGCGAGCGGGGCGTGCTGCTGACCTCTTTTTACGCGGACTGCGTCCCGCTTTATTTGTTCGATCCGCACCGCGGCGTCATTGCCCTCGCCCATGCCGGATGGAAAGGTACGGTGCTGCAAATCGCGCGAGCCGCCGTGGAGGCGCTCGCTGCGGAGTTCGGCTGTGACCCCGCCGATATTCGCGCCGCGATCGGGCCTTCGATCGGGTTGTGCTGTTATGAGGTGGGCGGCGAAGCGCTTCGGCTGTCGGAAGAGCTGGCGAGCATGCTGGAGGCCGGCCCCCTGCCGGATGCCCGGCCGCAGGAGCCGCTGATCGCTGCGTCGGAGGGCGGCAAAGCCCGCATCAACTTGAAAGAAATGAACCGACAGATTATGATAAAAGCAGGAATTTTGCCGACGCATATCGAAATGACTGAATGGTGCACCGGCTGTTCGACCGATTTGTTTTTTTCGCATCGCAAAGAAGGCGGGAAAACCGGGCGGATGGTCAGCTGGATCGGCATGGAAAGAGGTGACGCGGACTCGTGACGTTGTCGAATCGAATCGAAACGGTGGAGTCGCGCCTGTCCGAAGCCTGCCGCCGCAGCGGCAGAAAGCGGGAAGACATCCAAATCATCGCGGTAACCAAATACGTCGGTACGGAACAGACCGTCAGCGTTCTGAATCATGGCCTGCTGCATCTTGGCGAGAACCGCTGGCAGGACGCCGCGGCCAAATGGCTGGCCATCGGCGGTGATCAGGCTGAACGCCGGCCGGACGTCGCCGGACAAGCCGTCTGGCATTTTATCGGCTCCCTGCAGACGAATAAAGTGAAGGAAGTTGTTGGAAGATTTACATATATTCATTCGCTGGACAGGCCGTCGCTGGCCGAAGCCGTGCAGCGGCGGGCGGAGCACCTGGGCATTGTCGTCCCCTGTTTTTTTCAGGTCAACATATCCGGAGAAGACAGCAAGCACGGGCTGGCTCCGGAGCAGCTGATCCCTTTCGCAAGATCGGTGGCGAATCTCCCGAATATCGAGCCGGCCGGACTCATGACGATGGCTCCGAACGAAGCGATAGCCGAGCGGTCCCGACCCGTATTTCGTGGACTGCGGCAGCTTCGGGACGAGCTGAATGCGGCCGCGGTGCTTAACAAACCGGTTACCGGGTTATCTATGGGCATGTCGGGCGATTTCGAAATCGCCGTCGAGGAAGGCGCAACTTGGCTCAGATTGGGCACCATATTAGTCGGGAGGGAATAAAAATGGGCGTCATGAATAAATTCATGAATTTTCTCGGTCTGCAGGAAGAAGAGGAGATCGTCGAGCGCGAACGGATTGTGGAGCAAGAGGAACAGGACGTTGAAACCTCTCCGGCCGAACCGCGTAAACATACAACGAGACCCAACAACGTGGTCAGCATTCATTCGCAGAAAACCGTTCGCGTTATTTTGAACGAGCCGCGCTCGTACGACGAAGCGCAGGAAATTGCCGACCATCTTCGTTCGAGAAGGTCGGTCGTCGTCAATCTCCAGCGCGTCCGTACGGATCAGGCGGTCCGGATCGTCGACTTCTTGAGCGGGACGATTTATGCGCTGCAGGGACAAATTTCCAAGATCGGACCGAATATTTTTCTTTGCACGCCGGATTCCGTTGAAATTCAAGGTACGATTTCGGAGCTGCTCAGCGAGGAAGACTACAGAAAAATGAGGTGACCTTGAGTAGATGGATTATGCGGGACTAATATGGACGCTGGAACGAATATACACATTTATGATTATCGGCTATACGCTGCTCTCTTGGCTTCCAAATGCCCGGGAAAGTTTTGTCGGCCAGCTGCTTGCCAAGGTGGTTGAGCCTTATTTGACGCCCTTTAGACGCATTATTCCGCCAATCGGCGGCATGCTGGACATTTCCCCGATCGTCGCTTTGATCGCCCTGCAGTTCGTGGCGGCAGGGATTATCGCCGTTATCGGCTTTTTCCTGTGAAGCCCGAGCTGTACGTTCATTTTCATCCCGACGAGCGGCCGTTCGTCGACCGGGCGTCCGAATGGATCGACCGCGCGGCTTTCGGGCATGAGCTGAAACGAACCGATTTTCTCGATCCGCGCCAGGCGGATATTTTATCGAGTCTGGCCAACCGCCGGCCCGAGGTGCAGCTGAAGCTTTTCGGAGGCTACGAAGAAGCCGAACGGAAACGGGCGATCGTAGCGCCGGAGTACCGTTATTTGGATGACGAGCCGGAAGGAATCGCGCTGATCCGCGTCAGCGGCGGGACGCAGGGGCATTTGGAGCTGGATCACAGCGATTACCTCGGCGCGATGCTGGGTCTCGGCATCAAACGTGACCGCATCGGCGATCTGCAAGTGCACGAAGAGCACTGCGATTGTCTGGTTGCCGAAGAAATTGCATGCTATATTGATATTCATTTACGTCAAGTCCACCGGGTTCATGTCCTGACGGAAATTCTTCCTTTGTCCGAACTGCGCGTCGCCGCTCCCGCATTGGAAGAAATGAGCCTGTCGGTGGCTTCTTTGCGTCTGGACGGCATCGCCAGCGACGTATACCGGATCAGCAGAAGCAAGATCGTCGATCCGATCCGGGCGGGACGCTGCCGCGTCAACTGGAAGGCGGAAGAAGATCCTTCAACGCCGCTGAAGGAGGGAGACGTCGTTTCGTTCCAGGGGCTCGGCCGGTTCAAGGTGCTGAGCGTGGAAGGGACGACAAAAAAAGGCAGGGTGCGCGTCAAAATCGGCAAATTTATATAGGCGGTTGCAGGATTTTGCCCGCTTCTGTCGAAATGATCTTTCTAAATATGTGCTTCTATTTCCAGAGGAAGAAACTCTTTGCCGTCAATGGGCGGCGACAGCCGTTTTTTCTTGCTTCCCTTGACGGGGCCGGCGCGAATTCGGATGCCGGGATTGGCCAAGCTCGCCTTGCGGTTCCGGCGAAGCAAGTATTCGAGATCATCTTCAGGAGGTGCGCCAATGCCGCTTACGCCATTGGACATACATAACAAGGAATTCGGCCGACGTCTGCGCGGATACGATGAGGACGAGGTAAACGAATTTCTCGATCAGGTCATTAAAGACTACGAAGCGCTTATTCGCGAAAATAAAGAGATGCAAAATCAGGCGATCGCTTTGCAGGAAAAACTGAACCATTTTGCGAATATCGAGGAAACGCTGAGCAAAACGATCATCATCGCGCAGGAAGCGGCCGACGAGGTCAAGAACAACGCGAAGAAGGAAGCTCAGCTGATCATCAAGGAAGCGGAAAAAAACGCCGACCGGATCATCAATGAATCGCTGTCCAAATCGCGCAAGGTAGCGCTTGAGGTCGAGGAGCTGAAGAAGCAGGCATCCATCTACCGCGCCCGTTTCCGCACGCTCGTGGAGGCGCAGCTGGAGCTGCTCAGCCAGGAGGGATGGGATTCACTCGACGGCGGAGGCAGCGGAAGCGGGAGCCTGACGAGCGAAATCATCAGAGGGTAGCCGCGGGTGAAGGTCCGGACATGCGCCGGGCCCGTTTGACATTTGCGTTTTAATCGCGTATAAATGAACTATTACAATGCAGTAAATTCGTCGACGAGAACGAGTACGCCGTCACGTTTGTTCCCCAGAGAGCCGGTGCCCGCTGAGAGCCGGCGTTCAAACGACAGCGGAAAATCATCTCCGAGAAGCGGGGCCGAACCCGCCGGGGGAGAAGGTGCGGCGGCACGACAAGGCGAAGGCGGAAGCCTTCAGCCGAATTGCCGCTTCATGGCTCCCGGCCAACTAAGCGCCGCCGGATGTCCACCGTTATCCGGAACGCGGACGATTGCGTCCGTCGGCAGAGTGCCGAAACCGCGGGTATTGGTTGGCCGTTTGCTCCGTTCATGGGGACGGAAGGGACGGACATGTCATGCTGCGCTTCGGAACGAGGGTGGTAACGCGAGCGAGGTCTCGTCCCTTATTGGGGACGGGATTTTTTTATTTTCAAGCACTGGAAAGGGGCTCTGATAGCGATGCAGCGCGTTGATGTGAAGGAACGGGCCAGAGTACGCGAAAAGCGGGTTTTGGCCAAATGGAATGCGGAGGGCACATTCAAGCAATCGATCGAGAACCGGGAGGGCCGGCCGAATTACGTATTTTATGAAGGGCCGCCGACCGCAAACGGTGCCCCGCATATCGGGCATGTGCTCGGCAGGGTAATTAAAGATTTTGTCTGCCGTTACAAGACGATGTCGGGCTACCGCGTCGTCCGCAAAGCGGGGTGGGATACGCACGGGCTGCCGGTCGAGCTTGGCGTCGAGAAGCAGCTTGGCATTTCCGGCAAGCAGGAAATCGAGAAATACGGCATCGAGGCGTTCATCAAGAAATGCAAAGACAGCGTCTTCGAATACGAACGGCAGTGGCGCGAGCTGACCGAGGCGATCGCCTACTGGACGGATATGGACCATCCTTACATTACGCTGAAGAACAGCTACATCGAGAGCGTCTGGCATATTTTATCGACGATCCACAAGAAAGGGCTGCTGTATCGCGGGCACCGCGTCAGTCCCTACTGCCCGTGCTGCCAGACGACGCTCAGCTCACACGAGGTGGCGCAGGGGTACGAGGATGTGAAGGATTTGAGCGCCACGGTCAAATTCAAGCTGGCGGATTCGGACGAGTACGCCCTCGCCTGGACGACAACACCGTGGACGCTGCCCGCAAACGCCGCGCTTGCCGTCAATCCCGGGCTTGATTACGTGCGTGCGAAGAAGGAGGGCGAAACGTACATCGTCGCCGCCGGCCTGGCCGAAGAGGTGCTGAAGGACGGGTATGAGATCGTCTCGACTGTGAAAGGCGCTGACCTGGTCGGCATGAAATATGAGCCGCCTTTCCGCTATGCGAAACCGGAAAACGGGCATTTCATCATTCCGGGCGATTTCGTAAGCGATACGAGCGGTACCGGCATCGTGCACATCGCGCCGGCGCACGGGGAAGACGACTACAGGGCTGCCCGCCAGAACGGGGTCAGCTTCCTGAACGTCGTCGACAACGCCGGCCGTTATATGGAAGCCGTCACCGATCTCGCCGGCCGGTTCGTCAAGGACTGCGACGTCGACATCCTCAAAATGCTGAGCGAGCGTTCGCTGCTGTTCGCGAAGGAGCGCTACGAGCACAGCTACCCGTTCTGCTGGCGCTGCAAATCGCCGCTGATCTATTATGCGACGGAAAGCTGGTTTATCGAGACGACGGCGGTCAAGGACCAGCTGATCGCGAACAACAACGGCGTCGACTGGTATCCGGGGCATATCCGCGAGGGCCGCTTCGGGAAGTTTCTCGAAGACCTCGTCGACTGGAATATCAGCCGCAATCGCTACTGGGGCACGCCGCTGAACGTATGGGTGTGCGACAGCTGCGGCGGGCAGCACGCGCCCGGCAGCATCGCCGAGCTTGTCGATCGCTCGGCATCGCCGATCTCGCCGGACATCGAGCTGCACAAGCCGTACGTCGACGAAGTGAAGCTGAAGTGTCCGCACTGCGAAGGCGGCGTCATGACCCGCACGCCGGAAGTGATCGACGTCTGGTTCGACAGCGGCTCGATGCCGTTCGCGCAGTACCATCACCCGTTCGAGAACGAGAAGCTGTTCGAGGAACAGTATCCGGCGGACATGATTTGCGAAGGCATCGACCAGACGCGCGGCTGGTTTTTCAGCCTGCTTGCCGTTTCGACGCTGTATAACGGCAAGGCGCCGTACAAAGCGGTCATTTCGACCGGGCATATTCTCGACGAGAACGGACAGAAGATGTCCAAATCGAAAGGGAACGTCATCGATCCGTGGGAAATCATCAACGAATACGGCACGGATGCGTTCCGCTGGGCGCTGCTGGCGGACAGCGCGCCATGGAACAGCAAGCGGTTCTCGCGCGGCATAGTTGGCGAAGCGAAGTCGAAGGTGATCGACACGATTGTCAACACGCATGCGTTCTTCGCGCTGTATGCATCGATCGACGGGTACGACCCTGCGGCGCAGCCGCACCGCGTATCGGGCGCCAAGCTTGACCGCTGGATCGTTTCGCGGCTGAACAGCCTGATCCGCCAGGTGCGGAAGGGGCTGGACGTGAATGACTTCCTGAATGCGGCGAAGGCGATCGAGACGTTCGTCGACGAGCTGAGCAACTGGTACATCCGCCGCTCGCGCGACCGCTTTTGGGGAAGCGGCCTGACGGACGACAAGCTGGATGCTTACGGAACGCTGCGGCACGTGCTGCTGACGCTGTCCCGCCTGATCGCGCCGTTTGCGCCGCTGCTTGCGGACGATGTATACGGCAACCTCGGCGGCAGCGGAAGCGTCCATTTGGCCGATTATCCGGAAGCCGACGAAGCGGCGATCGACGACAAGCTGGAGCGGGACATGGAGACGGCGCGGCAAATCGTCGAGCTGGCGCGCAACGTGCGCAACGAGACGGGCATCAAGACGCGGCAGCCGCTTTCGGAGCTGATCGTCGCGCTAGACCGCGAATTCGACCTGGCGGCCTACGAGGACATCATCAAGGACGAAATCAATGTGAAGCGGATTACGGTCGAAAGCGGCGACGGCGGCTTTGTCGATTTTACGTTCAAGCTGAATTTGAAGGTCGCCGGCAAAAAATACGGCAAAAACGTCGGTCCGATCCAGGCGTTCCTGAAAGGGCTGACGCCGGACGAGACGCGAGCGGCGGTTAGCGGCGGCGGGCTGGGCTTCACTTCTCCGGAAGTCGAGAAGCTGACGATCTCCCTGGACGAGCTGCTCGTGGAAAAGCAGGCGAAGGCGGGCTTCGCATCGGCATCGGGGTACCAGCTGACCGTGGCGCTCAACACCGAGATTACGCCGGAGCTCGAGCAGGAGGGTTATGTCCGTGAAGTCATCCGGGCGGTGCAGGACACGCGCAAAAAGCTCGATTTGCCGATCGAGAAGCGGGTCCGTCTCGTGCTCGATGTGGATGACGAGCTGATGGACGCGCTGCGGGCGTTCGAGTCGGTGCTGCAGGACAATGTGCTGCTGAGCGGCGTCGAATACGGCGAGCGCGAGGGCATGGAGCGGGTGCAGCTCGGCGAGAAAGAAATCGGGATTCTAATTGCCTGATTAAGGGTATAGTAACAGCATAGAGGACAGGAACGAACGCCCATGCGAACTTTGAAGGCGGGCGGCGGAAGCCGTTCGCGGCGAAGTCCGATGGGCGTCTTTTTTCATGCAGGAGGTGATGCGAATGTCCAAAAACGAAGCCAATGACTGGAATGTACTCGCCCGCACGATCGAATCGCTGGATAAACGGCTGAAAAAGGTGGCGATCGATCTGGAAAAGGCGCAGATGGCCGAATACGTCAATTTGCTGCACCGTCCGCTTTCGCTTATTTGGCGGAACGTGCTGGCCGGAACGGCGCGGGGCGTCGGCATCGCCATCGGATTTACCTTCTTCGCCGCTACAATCCTGTACGTGCTGCAATTGCTCGGCGCGCTGAACCTGCCGATTATCGGCGATTATATCGCCGACATCGTGCGCATCGTGCAGCGCCAGCTGGAAGGCAAGGTGTACTAGGCCGCCCGCTTAGGACGTCATAAGCCTTCCTGAACGAGCAGCTGATAAGAAAAATGCCGGTCCAGGGCGAAATTGACCGCGCCGAGCGCGCCTCCGATTTGCCCGAAGGCGGCGGTCCGCAGCGTCGTGCCGGCCGATAGCGCCGGCATGGAACGCTGCCGCATGACGGCTTCGGCCGCGCGCGCATACGCGCCGCAGCTTGCGGGGACGGCGCCGCCGAGGATCACGGCCTCCGGGTTGAGCAGGTTGACGAGATTGGCCAGCGCAAGTCCGAGATAGGAGGCGGCACGGCTGACGACCTGAAGCGCCAGCTCGTCGCCGTCGTCCGCGGCCCGGCAAACGTCCGCGGCTCTCAGCAGCTGCAGGTCGAAGCCCGGAACCATTCCGCCGAGGACGCTGTGCGGCTGTCCGGCCCGCAGCAGCCGCCTTGCTTCCTGCTCCATCGCCGATGCCGCGGCGTACAGGTGCAGGCATCCGCTGTTGCCGCACGGACAGACCGGCCCGTCCGGCTCCACAGTAATATGGCCGAGTTCGCCGGCTCCCCCGAACCATCCGGATACCAGCTGCCGGTCGCTAAATATCCCCGCCGCAATGCCCGACCCGACACCTACATAAATCATATGCTTGTATTCCCGGCCCGCCCCGAAACGGCATTCAGCCAGTCCGCGCGCCCGGTGGCGGTTCAGCGCGACGACCGGCCAGCCCAGCGCGCCGCCCGCCATCCGCTCCACCTCCACATTGGACCACCCCCAGTCGGATGCGCTCCGGATCGTTCCCTGGCGGTTATCGACCAGACCGGGAACGCTTAGCCCCAGCAAATGCACGATCCTTTTGTCAAAATCTTTAACAAAATTGCCGACCCGGTCCGTCAGCGCCTGAACGGCTGCCTCCGGCTCGAAGGAGGGGACCGGGATTTTCACGATGTCCAGCGTATTGCCGAGCAGGTCGAATGCGCCGAGCGTCCATTCCTGGTTGTCCAAATCGGCGCCGAGAACGGCGTGGGAGGCGGGAACGAGCTCGAGCGAAATCGCAGGCCGGCCGCCGGTCGAGGGGCTTTTCTCCGTCTCCTGCACGAGGCCCGCTTCGATCAGCTCCGCGATGGAGAGCGAAATGGTCGCGCGGCTCAGATCCGTCATTTTCGTCAGCGTGATCCTCGGCATCGGTCCGAACATGCGCAAAGTCTGAAGAATGGCCGTTTTGCTTCCTTTTTGATCGCCGGCTTTGCCGGATAGGTTCATGGGATTCACCGTCGCTCTTTCTTTGTTTCGTACCCCGATTATACAGGAACCAAGCCCTGATGTCGAAGCGGAATTCGAGATCGGGGCTGCTTTTTTGAATGAGTTATGAATAAATCCTAACAAAATGATAGTGGTTGAGCAAGAGGATTCGTTGAATTACATGGAAATATTAAGAAAATCACAATTTTGTTGATAAAGTTAATTTAAATATTGACTAAAGTGGAAAGTTGCGCTACCATTTTGGATGTGGAAATGAAAACGCTGTCAAGGAGGGCAAGCATGAACCCGAAGATTGTACTCGCCGGCAACATGTACGATGACGCGCCGATCGAACGTTTTTTGCAGGATGCGGCGTCGATTGGCTATCAGGGAGTGGAGCTGCGCGGCGTCGGTGAGCTGCTGAACGTGCCTGTCCCGCGCGAACGCGGTCTCGCCATGAAGGAGATGCTGGTCCGGCTCGGACTGGAGGCCGCCAACCTGTCGCTGTTTGCCGGCAATTTCGCCTGCAATACTGCGGAGGAGAACGAAAGGGAAATCCGCAGGTGGGAGCATTATCTGGATTTCGCCGAGACGATCGGCTGCGGGATGATGCGGCTGAATCCGGGCTTCCAGCATTCCGGCGAGGTGCCGGAGGCGAATTTCGCCGAAGCCGTCCGCTGCTTCCGCATCTGTGCGGATGCGGCGGCGGAGCGCGGCGTCCGCGTGGCGATCGAGATGCACCACGGCACGCTGTGCGACCATGCGGAGTCGGCGCTCGCTTTCGTACGGGCCGTCGGCCGCACCAATGTCGGCTTGATTCTGGACCCGGTCAACCTGTATCAAGTGCCGGCCGAATACGGCGCGGACGCGATTAAGATGCTTAAAGATCATCTGTTTAATGTCCACGTAAAAGACATCGTTCGGCTGACCGGTCCGGATTATCCATGGGCATTCGAATACGGCGACTATGTTCCGCATATCGGCCGGTTTCATCGCGTCGTTCCGAAGCGGGAGCCGGAGGCGCCGAGATATTACGCCCACCGGCTGATCAACCAGGGCGGCATCGACTGGTGCGCCGTGCTAAAGGGGCTTGCGGAGGTTGGCTACAACGGCTGTCTGACCGTGGAAAGCGTCGCGAAGCCGGGCTCGGAGCTGCCCGTCTACGGGGATCTCGCGCGCAAATGCATGGACGATCTGAAAGCGCTGCTTGACTTGATCGGGTCCGTGCCGAAGGCGGGGACCGCTTAACGCGTTCTTCGGCAGGGGCTTACGCTTAAGGCATGACGAGCCCTTCGAATGGGGCCGACTTGACGGTTACGGAAAGGAGAAGATGCGATTGGACACGCATGAGAAACGGCAGGAGCCGAAATCGCGCGAGGCATCGAATGCCAGGGGACGTCCCTACGACGGTATCCGGGACGCTTACCGTACGGGGGCGGCCGAAGCAATCCGCTGCTCGCTGTTTACGAAGCCCTGGAAAGACACGCCTGCGCTGGCGCTTGCCGAATGGGTGAAAGGCGTCGGCTTCGACGGCATCGAGCTGCCGGTCCGGGAAGGGTTCCAGGTGGAGCCGTCCGCCGCAACGGAAAAACTGCCGGCGTTTGCGGCGGCTGTGAGGAGCGTCGGGCTGGACATCTTCAGCGTCGCCGCCCGTCCGGACGAACGGATTTTCGCCGCCTGCGCCGAAGCCGGCGTACCGATGATCCGCATCATGGCGGAGATCGGCGAGGACGGCTATCTCGCCTCGGAGCGGCGGCTCGCCGACTGGCTAGAACGCAGCGTCGCGCCGCTTTGCCGGGCGTACAACGTTAAAGTCGGCATACAGCAGCATCACGGACGGTTCGTCCCGGATGCGGCCGGACTGATGCGGATTGTCGGCCGATTCGAACCGGAGCTTATCGGGGCGGTCTGGGATGCGGCGCACGACGCGCTGGCGGGTCAGCAGCCCGAATACGGGATCGAGCTGCTCGCATCCCATTTGGCGATGGTCAATCTGAAAAATGTGTACATGTACCGCAGCAACGGACCGGAAGCCGAATCCGCGCAGTGGGGGCGCCATTTTACGACGGGCAGGCACGGCATGGCGTCCTGGCCGCGGGCGGCCGCTTACCTGAAGCGGCGCGGATATGCCGGCGTCGTCTGCCTGACGGCGCAGTATTCGGATGATAGCCGCACGGACCGCTATATCGCCGAGGATTTGGCGTATGCCAAGGAGCTGTTCGGCGGGAGCGGGGAGGCGGAAGCGATATGAGCGCGAGAGCGAAAGCCGCCGCCGGGCATCCGGCGCAGCGGGCGGCGGCACCAAGCCGGAACGCCGTGCTTTCCCGGCTCCGGCGGGACAAATATTTGTACGCGCTGGTGGCGCCGGGCGTCCTGTTTTTTCTTTTGTTCAAATATGTCCCGATGTGGGGCGTCGTCATCTCGTTTCAGGAGTATTCGCCGTATATGGGCGTCCTGCACAGCAAATGGGTCGGCTTCGAGCAGTTCGCGAGGTTTTTCTCGGACCGGGATTTCGGGACGCTGTTCCGCAATACGATGGCGATCAGCCTGCTGAACCTGATCTTCTTCTTCCCGCTGCCGGTGCTGCTGTCGCTTCTGCTGAACGAGCTGCGAAACGCATACGTGAAGAAGTGGATCCAGTCGATCGTCTACCTGCCGCATTTTTTGTCCTGGGTCATCGTGGCGGGCATTTCGTTCCTGCTGTTGTCGCAGTCGTCGGGCATTATCAATCAGCTGCTGGTCAGCCTCGGTTTCGGCAAATACGACTTTCTGACCAATGAGCACAGCTTCTGGGCGCTGCTGACCGCGCAAACGATCTGGAAGGAAACGGGCTGGGGCACCATCATTTTTCTCGCGGCCATTGCCGGCGTCGATCCGCAGCTGTACGAAGCGGCCAAAATGGACGGCGCCGGACGTTTGCGGCAGGCCTGGCACGTCACGCTCCCCGGAATCCGCAGCGTCGTCGTCATTCTGCTCATCCTGCGGCTCGGGCATGTGATGGACGTCGGCTTCGAGCAGGTGTTCCTGATGATGAACGGCGCGGTTTCCGACGTAGCCGACGTCTTCGAAACGTATGTATACCGGCTCGGCATCCAGCAGGGGCAGTTCAGCTTCAGCACGGCGGTCGGCCTGTTCAAGTCGGTCGTCGGCCTCATTCTCGTCATCGGCGCCAACCGGCTGGCCAAACGGTACGGCGAGGAAGGCATTTATTAGGCGGGCTGCGGCCGGCTGCCATGCGGCCTGCCGAGCGGGCGAAGCCGGCGAAAGAAAACGCGGGAATCGCGGCTGCTTGAGCCTGATTGCACCGGCGGCGAGGAGCCGGGCCGGCCGGCGCATTCGCTCCCGTCTGCCGCCGAAAGTCCGGCTCCCGTCCGGTCCGCACCATAACCCGCATGCGGGGGAAAGAGGGGATGTAGCTTGAAACGAAGTCCGGGCGGCCGGCTGTTCGACGGCTTCAATATCGCGTTTCTCGTCGCCGCTGCCGCCGTTACGCTGTTTCCGCTGTATTACGTTTTTGCGGTGTCCTTCACGGACCCGACCGAGTATATCGCCAAGCGGGGATTCGTGCTGTTCCCGCAGCATTGGACGCTTGATTCCTACCGGTATCTGCTGTCCACGTCGACCTTCACGAGGGCGACGCTCGTCAGCGTCTTCCTCGCCTCCGTCGGAACGGCGCTCAGCCTGATCGTCACCTCGGCGCTCGCTTACGGGCTGTCGCGCAAAAGACTGATGGGAAGGCGCGCCATCATGCTGATGATTCTTTTTACGCTGCTGTTCAATCCGGGGCTTATTCCGCCCTATCTGCTCGTCCGCGATCTCGGGCTGATCGACAGCTTATGGTCGCTCATTTTGCCGGTGCTGACGAGCGGCTGGTACGTGGCGCTGATGCGCAGCTTCTTCGACGGCATTCCGCCGGAGCTGGAGGAATCGGGCGTCATCGACGGATCAAGCGACATCGGCGTGTTTTTCCGCATCGTGCTGCCGCTCTCCATGCCGGCGCTGGCGGCGTTCGGCCTGTTTTATGCTGTCGCGTATTGGAACACCTTTTTCACCGCGGTGCTGTACATCAACGACAACGCCAAATGGCCGCTGCAGCTCGTGCTGCAAAACATGCTGATCGATTCATCCACCCAGGCCGGGGGCTCGGCCGCCGCCGAAATGATGGCCGAGCAGCAAATTCCGCCGGAAACGCTCAAGATGGCCGCCGTCGTCATCGCGACGCTTCCGATCGTATGCGTGTATCCTTTTTTGCAAAAGCACTTCGCCAAAGGCGTCATGCTTGGCTCCGTCAAAGGATAAGAACAAAGGGGGATTTTCCATGAAGAAGGTTACGCTTCGCGGAGGCAGACCGCTGCACGCTGCCGCCGCCTTCCTGCTGTGCGGAACGCTGCTCGCGGCCTGCTCCGGAGGCAAAACGCCGTCATCCGGCGCTTCGGATGCATCAGGCGCATCAGGGGGCGATAACGGTGCAAAGCCGGTCGAGATCAGCATCATGACCGAATTCAGCACGCCCGAGCCGCCTGCGGCAGACAATCCGGTCACAAAGGAGTTCGAGAAGCGCACCGGGACGAAGCTCGATATTACGTGGGTTTCGCCGAACAGCTGGAGCGACAAGCAGAACGTCGTGCTCGCTTCCGGCGACATGCCGGATTTGATGAAGGTGAGCGACATGACGAACCCGCAGATGCTGCAGCTGGTCCGCCAGGGCGCATTTTGGGACTTGACGCCTTATCTGAAGGATTATCCGAATCTGATGAGCTACCCGAAGGAGATCTGGGACAAAACGAAAATCGACGGCAAAAACTACATCATTCCGTCGGTGCGCCCGCTGGAGGGCGCGAGCTATTTCGCGATCCGCAAGGATTGGCTCGACAACCTGCATCTCAAAATGCCGGAAACGCTGGACGACTTCTATAACGTGCTGAAGGCGTTCACGCAGGACGATCCCGACAAGGACGGGAAAAACGATACGTACGGCTATACGGGGAAAGGGTACAACGAAATTATCAATGTATTTAACGAGAGCAATGGCAAGTGGAAGGCGGTGGACGGCAAGCTGGTCGATACCGACCTCGAGCCGGGCACCCGCGACGGGCTTTTGTGGCTGAGGCGGGCGTTCGCCGACAAGCTGATGCCGGAGGATTTCGCCCTGATGAAGACGACCCAGTTCGAGGACATGGCCAAGGCGAACCAGGCGGGCGTGCAGGTCGACACCGTGGAAGGCGTATGGCGCGCCAACGCGGAGCTGCTGAAGACGATTCCGAACGCCGATTTTCTGCCCTTTACGTCCCTTACCGGTCCGAACGGCCAATATGTTCCGCAAAATTCGGGCGTGACCGGCGTTTACCTCATCCCGAAAAAGGTGCCAGAGGCGAAGATGATAAAGGTTCTCGCGCTCATGGATTATGGCGCCTCCGAGGAAGGGTTCCAGCTAGCATGCTACGGCATCGAAGGCGTTCATTTCACGGTGGTGGACGGCTTCAAAACCGCAACCGAGCAGGCGGTCAAGGACAGCGTGTCGCAAAGCTCGTTCGGCAAAATTTTCGAGCGGTACGACAAGTATTTGTGGGCGTATCACACGGGCATGCCGAAAAACGTGTTCGAGCGCAACAAAACGATTATTGACGCCCGCAGCAAGATCAGCACCCCCGACCCGTCGTACGGGCTCATTTCCGACACCAATATCCGTCTCGGCGCGGATTACCGGAAAAAGATCGACGACATGAAGGTCAAGGTGATTATGGGCAAGGAGCCGATCGAAGCCTGGGACGCCTTCGTCAAACAGCTGAAGGCCGATCCCGATTACATGAAAATCGCCGACGAGATGAACAAGGCTTATCAGGACCGGTTAAACGGCAAGTAAGAAAAAGCTTATGATCAACGAGGGGAGGGAAAGCCGTGAGCGGCACAATCAGAATGGCGGTCGTCGGACTGGGGCGCGTCTCGAAGTCTCATCTGCCGGCGCTGCGGGAGCTGTCGCCCAAGCTCAGGCTGGCCGCGCTCGTATCCCGCGACGCGGAGAAGCTGCGCCGGGAGGCCGGGAATGAGGAGGACGTGAAGACGTATACCTCCTATGCGGATATGCTGGAGAACGAGGAGATCGACGCGGTGCTGCTGCTCCTGCCTCATCACCTGCATGCCGAATACTCCATCCGGGCGCTGCGCGCCGGCAAGCACGTGCTGGTGGAAAAGCCGATGGCGATGAATTCGGCGGAGGCGGAGGCGATGGAGGCTGCGGCGGACGTGGCCGGGCGCGTGCTGATGATCGGGCAGAGCCGGCGTTTTTTCACCTCGGTCATGGAATCGGTACGCAGGCTGCGCGAGGGGGCGATCGGAAGGCTGATCAACATCAACGCGCTGCTGCTCGCCCATATGGATAAGCCGGCCGCCGACTGGTGGACGGATCCGGACAAAATCGGCGGCTTTATCGTTCCGCTGTGGGGCAGCCACATCCTCGATTATATCGTATGGGCTTACGGCGAGACGCCGGAGTCGGTTTATGCGCAGGGGTTTTCCAACAATCCCCATTGGAGGGGCGAGGACGAGGCGGCGATTTCCCTTCGGTTTGCGGGCGGACGAATGGCGAACGTACTCATGTCGTTCAACGCGGGCAGCCGTCCGACCGACGAGGAGGGCCTCACCGGCAAACGGATCTGGTCGACGCAGAACGGTGTCTACGACCGGTATTTGATCGGCACGAACGGCATGATGCGGCTGAAGGACGAATACGAGCTTGAGGTAAATGGGGCCAAGGAAGCGGAATGCGGCCGCGATGCGGCCAATTTCCGCCGGCAGCTGGAGGAATTTGCGGACGCGATTCTCGAAGGCCGCCAGCCGCTTGCGTCCGGGCGCGAGGTGCTTCCGGTCGTGAGGGTGATAGACGCCGTCTTCGAATCGATGCGCACGAACCGGGTTGTCCGATTGAACGGCGGCTCTGCCGACAACGGGTACCGGGACGAATATGGGAGGGTGACAAAATATGAAAGCTAAAGCGCTGGTGCTTCCGCCGGAATCCCGGCTGCAGGAGGTCTGCTCCGACGCGTGCCGCGCGCTGCTGGAGCGCGAGTTCGAGCCGGTTTGGAACGAAACCGGACGCGATTATAAGGCGGAGGAGCTGTTCGATCTCGTTCGGGAAGCGGAGGTCATCCTGACAAGCTGGGGCTCGCCGGCCTTGACCGAAGCGATGCTGGAACGGGCTCCCGGGCTGCGCGCGGTCGGGCATGCCGCCGGAACCGTGAAAAGCCTCGTCCCGCGGGGGATCTTCGCCCGCGGCGTCCGGGTCCACTCGGGCGCGCCGCGGATCGCGGCTAGCGTCGGGGAATTCTGCCTCGCCGCAATGCTGGCCTGTCTGCGCCGCCTGCCGGAGTTTGGCGGCGGGATGCGCGCGGGAGGCTGGAAGATTCCGGGGCTGAAAGGAAGAGAGCTTGCCGGGAGCAAGGTCGGCATCGTGTCGGCCAGCTCGACGGCGCGCGCGCTGATCCGCCTGCTTGCGCCGTTCGGCGTAGACGCGGTCGTTTATGATCCGTATTTAACAGCCGAAGCCGCCGCGGGACTGGGTGTCCGGACGGGAACGCTCGCGGAGGTGATGGCATGCCCGGTCATTTCCGTGCACGCGCCGAATTTACCCGCTACCGAAGGCATACTGACGGCGGAGCTGCTCGCCCGCATTCCCGACGGCGCCGTACTGGTCAATTCGTCGCGGGGCAGCGTTTTTGACGAGCAAGCGCTTATGGCGGAGCTGCAAAGCGGCCGGTTCACGGCTGCGCTCGACGTGTTCGCCAGGGAGCCGCTTGCTGCGGACAGCCCGCTGCGTACGCTGCCGAACGTGCTGCTGACGCCCCATATCGCCGGCGCGACGGTCGAGGGCCATCTCGCCCTGATGGAGGCGGTGGCGGCCGATATCGTCCGCGGTCTGGCGGGAGAGCCGACCGCCTATGAAGTGAACGAACGGATGTGGGACGTGATGGCGTGACGGCGGATTCGAGTGAGGCTTATGCGTCCGGGCGAGCGGCATCTGCCGGCCTTTCGAGCGGCAAGCTGACGGTTTCGCTGCCCAGATCGTCCGGACAGCTGCCGGTCTATTACAACGCTATGCGCGGACCGTCAGTCAACAGAAAGGAGATCGAGACGATATGGTAACAAAAATGGCTGTGCCGCCGATGGAGCTGACGGACCGGACCGGACCGGGCACGCAGCTGTGCGCGGTGATGGACGCGGTCGGGGAAATCAGCGTGCGGCGGGCGCTCGTTCCCGAGCCCAAGCCGGGCGAGGTCCGCGTCAAAGTGAAATGGGTCGGCATATGCGGCAGCGACATTGCGGTGTTTCGCGGTGCGCGGGAGCCGGAATTTATCACCTATCCGACGCGGCTCGGGCATGAGGTGGCCGGCGTCATCGACAAGGTCGGGCCGGGCGTCACCGGCGTAAAGGCGGGCGATCCCGTCGCGCTGCGATACGTTTGGGGAGCCTTCGCCGAATACGTTTGCTGCAGTCCTTTTTCCGTCAAGGTGCTGCCGAAGGAGCTGCCGCTCATCGAAGGCTCGCTGATCGAGGTGCTTCCGGGCATTCTGCACGCGGCGGAGCTCGCGGATATTTCGCCGCACAAGAACGTCCTCATTACCGGACAGGGCGTGAGCGGCCTCGTCATGACGCAGGTCGTCTCCCTGTTCAGTCCGCGCAAGCTGGCGGTGACGGACCTGTTCGACGAGAAGCTGGCTCTCGCCCGCAAGTACGGCGCGACGCACACGTACAAACTTCCTTCCGCGCATGCCGATACGATGGAAGCGCTGCGGCATGATTTTCCCGACGGCTTCGACGTCGTGATCCCGTGTCTGCTTGAGGGGGACGGGATGGTCGATGCGATCAGCGCGGCCGCCCAGAACGGCCGGATCGTCATGTACGGGTGCATCGGCACCTGCAGAAGACCTGTCGATTTCTTCAAGGTGCACAAGAAACGGCTGGATATTTTATCCACCGAACCGAAGCGGGACATCGACAACCGGCGCTTCTTCGACGAAGGGCTTCGCCTGGTCATGGACGGGCTGGTCAACACGGAGGAAATGATTACGCATATCGTGCCGCTGGCCGAAGTCGGCCGCGCCTTCGGACTGCGCAACGAGCATAAAGGCGATACGATTCATGTCATGATCGACTGCGAGGTACAGAAGTAGCGGTTGGCATCATTTTAACGGAATCCTATGCCGGTCTCTTGTCCGAGGCCGGCTTTTTTAAGGTTTTCTATATGCTTAAGCCGCCTGCGGCACCGGGGGAAGCGACCGCATTGACGTCAAAAAATCGCCATGCTATGCTTTGGCTTAAACCTGGAATGAGACGCTTGGAGACCGGATTCAGAAGGCCCCATAATCGAAACTTCCAAGGCGATACCGGAGAGGTGGTTATCGGGCATGAGCGCCGTCAAGAAAGTAAAGGTTGCTTTGGTCGGAGCGGGCGGTTCCGCAAGCGGCCGCGAGTTATGGAATGGTTTTCAATCGCCGGGCAGCTGGGGGATGCAGCATGTGCGCGTATGGGCGTCGAGGCCGGATGTGGATTTCTGCGCAATCGTCGGACGGGACGCCGTTCGTACGCAGGAGAAGGCGGAAATTTTCGGCACCAAGGCCTACACGCGAATTGCCGACATGCTGGAGCAGGAAACGCCGGATCTCGTCAGCCTCTGCCTGCCGAATCAAGGGCATTTCGACGCTACGCTGGAGGTTATCCGGGCCGGGTTCCCGCTGCTGGTCGAAAAACCGCTTGTATTTGATATCAGAGAAGCCGAAATCCTGATGAACGAAGCCGCCAAAAGAAACGTATTTTTTGCGATCAATTTTAACCACAGGTTCGCCAAGCCGGTCGAGCTTGCGCGCGCGGCGATCGATGCGGGCAGGCTTGGCGAGCTGACGTTCGCCTCCTGGCGGTTCGGCGGAGAAGGAGCCAGCAGTCATCCGCATGCCAATCTGATCGAGACGCAATGCCACGGCTTCGATATGCTGGAATATTTGTGCGGACCGGTCGAATCGGTGATGGCCGAGATGTCGGACAAAACCGGCAGCGGGTACCGGACGCTGTCGCTTGCCCTCCGCTTTCGAAGCGGGGCGGTCGGAAGCCTGATCGGAACCTATGATTCATCCTACGCCTACCCGGATACGCATCGCGTGGAGATCGACGGCACGCGCGGCCGGTCCGTCATTCACGATACGGTGAAAAAATATACGTTCCATGCCGCGGGCAGCGAGATCGGGGAAAGCTGGGAGGCCGGCTACTTTAACGATGCGGATCGCGAATTCCATCGCACATTCGACAAGCATGCCGAAGCGCTTCTCGTTGCGCTTCGCAGCGGAGACAAGCCCCCGGTCGACGCCGGAGCGGGCTATCGCGCGCTGCTTCTCGCGGAGGCCGCAATCCGTTCCTTTGAAAGCGGCTGCAGGGTGAAGGTTGCGGCAACGTGAGAACTGAAGCGGCCGAAACCTCCTGAATAAGGCGGCGCTCGGAAATGACGGCTCTGGAGCCGGAACCATTTTCCCATACGATGCATGCGGCGGAAAAAATGAGCGGCCCGGCAGCGGATGCCGCCTTCATATGCCGGTCAGGCCATAATAAACAAAGCTTGCAGTCCGCCGAGGCTGCAAGCTTTGTTGGTTAAGGACCGGAGCCTCATTCCTCCTCCAGTCCGCCGTCCCCTTCCTTATGCTTCATATATTCGTAATACGCTTTGTTGCGGACGACCGTCACATGATTTCCGGAAATATCGGTCGCCAGGAAGCTTTCGATCGCCTCGACGTAACCGTCGGGTTCTCCGGCTTCGATACCGACGCTCTCGTAATCTTCCGCGTTGCGGTTTTCGGACATGGCCGGCGAGTTCGAATTGCCCCAGCTTTCAACGATCTGCCAGGCGTCTTCTCCATCAAAGCCGTTATATTCATGCTCGTCGAGGCTTGAGCGGCCGAACGGCGGTTGCAGAAAAGCTTCCTCCACCGGTCTGCGGTAGGATTCGTCCTGTCTTGGCGAATGCTCGACGCAGTATACGGTATCCGGAACCGCCGCGAGCCGTTCGTACGGGATCGGTTCCCCGCATACGCGGCAAATCCCGTAGCTTCCATCCGCCATCGCCTCCAGGGCGGCATCGATCCGGGCTAGGCGCAGATCCTCCTGCTCGAGCAGTGCGACATCCTTCTCCCGATCATACGTCTCGGTCGCCAAATCGCCCGGATGGTTGTCGATGGCGGACAGCTCGCCCGTGTCGTCCCGCTGCGAGGACGCCAGCCCGTAATGCTCTTGATCCCCGAGGCGCGCTTCGGTCTGCCGTTTATCGGCTTCCAGCCTCGCTTTCAGCCCGTTAAGCTGTTCAGATGTAAGATGGCTCATAATCTGCCACAACCCTTCTCGAAATGTCAATCTGAAGGCCGTCGGTTCGACCTTATTGTTGGCGGAACGGCCGGATTTTAATCCGCGGGCCGGCTGCTTCTTCCGCTGGCTCTCGCAAAGGCGGATATGCTACAATATCTGGGACAAGGGAGGATTGATGGGGTGAAATATTACTATTATTGGATCGCGCTCTTCGTCTTCGCAATCGATTTCGTCTCAAAAAAAATGATCGAAGCCAACTTCGTTATCGGTCAAAAGATGAGCATTATCGGCGACTTCTTTGTGATTACGTTTCTCAAAAATCAGGGCGCCGCGTTCGGCATCCTGCAGCGCCAGCAGTGGCTGTTCGTTCTGATCACGCTTCTGGTCGTCGCCGGCATTGTCTGGTATATGGCGAAAAACCGGAATACCGGCAAGCCCTTGCTGCTGATCGGGCTCGGTCTCGTGCTGGGCGGCGCGATCGGCAATTTTCTCGACCGGGCGCTTTACGGCGAAGTCACCGACTTCCTGCAGTTTACGTTCGGCAGCTATGTGTTTCCGATTTTTAATTTGGCGGATTCCGGAATTACATGCGGCGTTGCGCTTATATTGCTCGATGCCCTGATCTCCTCAAAAAAAGAAAATGGTGAACCGAATGGACAGCATGAACGAAAAGAACCGGATGGAAGCCAGCCGGTCCAATGAAGAACGGATTGAATTTACGGCCCGGGACGGCGAAGCGGGCATAAGGCTGGACAAAGCCGTCACGGAAAGCCTGGAGGAAGACGCCGCCGCATCCCGCACCCAGGTGCAGGAGTGGATCAAAGCGGGCGCCGTGCTCGTCAACGGACGACCGGCCAAGGCGAATTACAAGCTCGCCGCCGGCGACGAGGTGACGATCGACATTCCGGAGCCCGAGGCGGCGGAGATTGAACCGGAGGCGATTCCGCTTGACATCGCATACGAGGACGGCGACGTTATCGTGATCAACAAGCCGCGCGGCTTGGTCGTCCACCCGGCACCCGGTCACGTCAAGGGCACCGTCGTGAACGCGTTAATGTATCACTGCACCGACTTGTCCGGCATTAACGGCGTTATGAGGCCCGGCATCGTGCACCGGATCGACAAGGATACGTCCGGACTGCTGATGGCGGCGAAGAACGATCTCGCGCATGCGTCGCTGGCCGAGCAGCTCAAGGCGCATACGGTGACGCGGAAATATATCGCCCTCGTGCACGGCAACCTGCCGCACGATCACGGGACAGTGGATGCGCCGATCGGACGCGATCCGCACGACCGCAAGCTGTTTACGGTTATCGAACGGGGCGGGAAGCGCGCGGTCACGCATTTTGCCGTCATCGAACGGATCGCCGATTATACGCTGCTCGAGCTCCAGCTCGAAACGGGGCGGACCCATCAAATCCGCGTTCATATGAAATATATCGGGCATCCGCTGGCGGGAGATCCGGTCTATGGGCGGAGCAGGACGATCGGGCTGAAAGGTCAGGCGCTTCACGCCGCGGTGCTTGGCTTCGAGCATCCGCGAACCGGAGCCTATCTGGAATTCGAAGCGCCCGTTCCGGAGGATATGGAGAGGGAAATCGCCATTTTGCGCCAGCTGTAAGCCCTTAGGCGATGCCTGTCCGAAACCGTCGAAAAGTGCAAACTTTTGGCCATTTCCTATATTAAGTTCGATGAACGGTTTACGCTATGATGAATGCAATTGCAGGAAATCGATTACGATCCAGGAAAGGTGAAGTGAATCCGAATGACACAAATTAATCATTCTTATACGGAGCTTCAGGGCAGCTATCTGTTCTCCGAAATCGCCAAGCGCCGCACGAAATTCATGCAGGAAAACCCGAATGCGCAAATTATAAGCCTCGGCATCGGCGACGTGACGCGGGGCCTGCCGGATGCGATCGTGAAAGCGATGCACGCTGCGGTGGACGAGCTGGCCCGGCCCGATTCGTTCCGCGGCTACGGCCCCGAGCAGGGTTACGATTTCCTGATTCAGGCGATCATCGATAACGACTATAAAGCGCGCGGGATCGACATCCAGACGAACGAAGTGTTCGTCAGCGACGGCTCGAAATGCGATGTCGGCAACATTCAGGAAATTTTCAGCCAGGATGCCGTCATTGCGGTGCAGGACCCGGTGTATCCGGTTTATGTGGACACGAACGTAATGGCCGGCCGTTCGGGACGGTTTAATAAAGAGAAGGGCCAATATGAGAACATCGTCTATTTGCCGTGCAGCGCCGAGAACAACTTTACGCCGAGCCTGCCGGAAGGGCGCAAGGTCGATTTGATCTACCTGTGCTATCCGAACAATCCTACGGGCATGACGCTGTCGAAGGCCGAGCTGAAGCGCTGGGTCGATTTCGCCAAAGCGAACGATGCGATTATTTTGTACGATTCGGCTTACGAGGCATTCATTCAGGAGAAGGACGTGCCCCGCAGCATTTACGAAATCGAAGGCGCCAAGGAAGTGGCCATCGAATTCCGCAGCTTTTCCAAGACGGCCGGCTTTACGGGCGTCCGCTGCGCCTACACGGTCGTGCCGCGCGAGCTGAAAGCCAAGGACGCAGACGGCAACGTCGTGACAGTGGCGGATTTGTGGAATCGCCGCCATACGACAAAATTCAACGGCGTTTCCTACGTGACCCAACGCGGGGCGGAAGCGGTCTTTTCGCCGGAGGGCAAGGAACAAATTCGTTCGATTATTGATTATTACATGACGAACGCGGGGATTATCCGCGACGGCCTGAAGTCGCTGGGGCTTCAAGTGTTCGGCGGCGTCAATGCGCCTTACATCTGGCTTAAGACGCCAAACGGACTCGACTCCTGGGCGTTCTTCGACAAACTGCTTTCCGAGGCGAACATCGTCGGCACGCCGGGCGTCGGCTTTGGCCAGAGCGGGCAGGGCTATTTCCGTCTAACCGCGTTCGGCAGCCGCGAAAATACGGAGAAAGCGGTTGAACGCATAACGAAGCTGAGTCTGTAAATGCTAAGCGGAGCAGGTTCATGACGACAAAAGCCTATTGACATGATTTGTCGAACGTGGCATAATTCTTTTGATGAACGAATGTACCTTTAAGTTCAGTCCAGAGAGGCTGGCAAGGTAGCGTGAATAATTGAATACCCGGAAGTACGGAGAAGCCGGCCATCGGTCTGCCCCTTAGGGGAAACCTGACTGCTTGGCGGCGACCGGACCGGATATTCATGTGTAAGTACGCTCTCCTTGCGGTAGCCCGCAAGGAGTTTTTTTGTGTGACGGAGCTTCGGTTCGACGTAAGGAGGCGGGAAACCCGCATGGATGAACAGCGGCGCATTATTATGGACGAGACGGCGATCCGCCGGGCGCTGACGCGAATCGCCCATGAAATTGTCGAGAAGAACAAAGGCATCGAAGGCTGCGTGCTCGTCGGAATCCGGACGCGCGGTGTCTATCTGGCCCGCCGTATCGCGGAGCTCATTCGCGAAATCGAAGGCGCTCCGGTCAAGTCGGACGAAATCGACATCACTTCTTACCGGGACGACCGGGCGCACGGCGCCGGCGGCTCGCCGAGTCCTGCGCCGTCTCCCGGCGCCGCGGCCACCCTGAACGTGCAGGACAAGCGGGTCATTTTGTTCGATGACGTACTGTATACCGGCCGGACGATCCGGGCGGCGATGGACGCGCTGATGGACCGCGGGCGGCCGCAGAGTATCCAGCTGGCGGTGCTGGTCGACAGAGGCCACCGCGAGCTGCCGATCCGGCCCGACTATGTCGGCAAGAACGTGCCGACCTCAAAGCAGGAGCGAATCGAAGTGTCGCTCCAGGACGTGGACGATGTGGACCAAGTGGCGATAATCCATCGGAGGGGGCTGGCTTGAATGGCGGTCATCACGCATATGCAGCGGAGTTTGCTCGGGCTGAAGGAACTCGATAAGGAAGAGATCGTTTCGATTCTGGACCGCGCGGCCTACTGGGAGGCGCAGCCGGATAAAGTGCGGCAGGTGGCTCCAGGCAAGTTTGTCGCGAATATGTTTTTCGAGAACAGTACCCGCACGCGGTTTTCGTTCGAAGTGGCCGAGAAGCGGCTAGGCGCGGAGGTGCTCAATTTCTCGGCCGCGGTTTCGAGCGTGCAGAAGGGCGAGTCGATCTACGATACGGTCAAGACGCTCGAATCGATGGGTATCGACGCCGGCGTCATCCGGCTGAAGCCGATCGGCGTGCTGGCCGAGCTTGCCGCGAAAATCAAGGTGCCGCTCATCAACGCGGGCGACGGCAACAACGAGCATCCGACGCAGGCGCTGCTCGACCTGTATACGATGCGCAAGCATTTCGGCGAGCTGCGGGGGCTGACGGTTACGATCGTCGGCGATGTGCTGCACAGCCGCGTAGCGCGCTCGAATTTGTGGGCGCTGCGAAAATTCGGCGCGAACGTGCGCTTCTGCTCGCCGCCGAACATGGCCGCCCCCGAGCTGGACGCGCCGAACGTGACGATGAACGAAGCGCTGCAGTCGGACGTCGTCATGATGCTGAGGGTGCAGCTGGAACGGCACGAGAGCGGCATGCTGAAATCGGCCGAAGAATACCGCGAGCAGTACGGCCTGACGGTCGAGCGGGCGAAACGGATTCCGGAACATGCGATCATCATGCATCCGGCGCCGATCAACCGCGGCGTCGAAATCGACGACGAGGTGGTCGAGCATCCGCAGTCGCGGATTTTCCCGCAGATGGCAAACGGGGTGCCGGTTAGGATGGCTGTAATCGAGCGTGCGCTCGGCTAAATTCGAAAGGGGATGACAACCGCGATGCCGGTTTGGATCATAAACGGACAAGTTTGGGACGAGGCGGCCGGAAGGCCGGTCACAAAACATATTCGAACGGAAAACGGCAGGATTGCGGCGATCGCGGAAGGCGATGCGGCTGAGCTGGATACGGAGGGGCATGATATAATCGACGCCGCGGGCAGGCTGGTCTCGGCGGGATTTATCGATATGCACGTACACCTCCGCGATCCGGGGTTCGAACATAAAGAAGACCTTGCAACGGGCACGCGCTCGGCGGCGAAAGGCGGCTTCACGACCATCGCCTGCATGCCGAACACGCGCCCGGTCACCGATACGCCGGAAACCGTCCGCTACATAAGGGACAAAGCGGCGAGAGAAGGCATCGTGAAGGTGCTTCCGTACGCGGCGATTACGAAAAACGAGCTCGGGCGCGAGCTGACCGACTTTGCCGCCTTGAAGGAAGCGGGCGCAGCCGGCTTCACCGACGACGGCGTCGGCGTGCAGAACGCGCAGATGATGAAAAACGCGATGACGCTGGCCAAATCGCTTGATCTGCCGATCATCGCCCACTGCGAGGACGACTCGCTGGTCGAGGGCGCCTGGGCGACCGAAGGCAATTTTGCCAGGAAATACGGCTTGAAAGGCATCCCGAACGAATCCGAGGCGATCCATGTCGGACGCGACGCGCTGCTGGCCGAGGCGACGGGCGTTCACTACCACGTCTGCCACGTCAGCACCGAACAGTCGGTGCGCCTCATCCGGCTGGCGAAGCAAAACGGCGTGCGCATCACGGCCGAGGTTTGTCCGCACCATCTGGTGCTGTCGGACGAGGATATTCCGGGGCTGGACGACGCCAACTGGAAAATGAACCCGCCGCTGCGGTCGCCCCGCGACGTGCAGGCGGTCATCGAAGGGCTCGAGGACGGTACGATCGATATCATCGTCACCGACCATGCGCCGCACAGCGACGAAGAAAAAGCGCGCGGCGTCGAGCTGGCGCCGTTCGGCATCGTCGGCTTCGAAACGGCGTTTCCGCTCCTCTACACGAAATTCGTCCAAACCGGCAGATGGACGCTCGGCTTCCTGCTGCAGCGGATGACGGCCGACCCGGCCAGGGTGTTTGGGCTGACCGAAGGCCGGCTCGCGGTTGGCGCTCCAGCGGACGTGACAATTGTCGAGCTGGAAGGCGAACGGACGGTCGATCCGAAGACGTTCGCTTCGAAGAGCGCGAACATGCCGTTCGGCGGATGGCGGTTAGCCGGCTGGCCGGTGCTCACGATGGTGGACGGCAAGGTCGTCTGGTCGGAGCTGCCGCAATAGCGTTTTTGACCGGGCGAAACGGCGGCCTCGGACAAGATGAACCAACGGTCAAACAGATGTGCTTCCGAAGCGGTCTTTCTTTCTGCTTGAACGGAAGTCATAAGAATAGCAGCCGCAGAAAACGTTGAGGAGTGATTCGGATGCAAGCAAGATTGTTGTTGGAAGACGGCACGCTGTTCACGGGCCTCGCATTTGGCGCCGAAGGACAGTCGGCCGGCGAAGTGGTATTTAACACCGGCATAACAGGCTATCAGGAGGTCATTTCCGATCCGTCCTACTGCGGGCAAATCGTTACGATGACGTATCCGCTCGTCGGCAACTACGGCATTTCGCGGGACGATTTCGAATCGGTCCGGCCCTATATCCACGGGTTTGTCGTCCGCAGGCACGAACCGGTGCCGAGCAATTGGCGGGCGCAGTACACGCTTGACCGGCTGCTGAAGGAATACGGCATCATCGGCATCAGCGACATCGATACGCGCATGCTGACCCGCATCCTGCGCCATCACGGCACGATGAAGGGGATTCTGACGACCGGCTCGGAGCGCGTCGAAGAGCTTCGCGAGCGACTCGATCTCACGCCGCTGATGCGCGATCAGGTGGCCCGCACGTCGACGAAAAGCATCTTTTCGAGCCCGGGAGACGGAGAGCGGATCGTCCTGATCGATTACGGCGCGAAAAGCGGCATCCTGCGCGAGCTGACGCGCCGCGGCTGCGACGTTGTCGTCGTGCCGCACGATGCGACGGCCGATGAAATCCGCCGCCTCGCACCGGACGGCATCCAGCTGTCGAACGGCCCCGGCGATCCGAAGGATGCGCCGCAAGCGGTCGCGACGCTGAAGGAGCTCCTCGGCGAATTCCCGATTTTCGGCATCTGCCTCGGCCATCAGCTGTTTGCGCTGGCTTGCGGTGCGGACACGACGAAGCTGAAATTCGGCCACCGCGGCGGCAACCATCCGGTGAAGGAGCTGGCGACGAACCGCTGCTACATCACCTCGCAAAACCACGGGTATACCGTGCTGGAGGATTCGATCGCGGGCACGAAGCTGGAAGTGACCCACATCAACAACAACGACCGGACCATCGAGGGCTTGCGGCATACGGAATTCCCGGCGTTTACGGTCCAGTACCATCCGGAGGCCGCGCCGGGACCGTTCGATTCAAGCTACCTGTTCGATCAATTCCTGGACATGATCCGCGACCATAAGCGAAGTCACCCGAAAAAACCGCGCCAGGCGGAGCTTGCGGAACGTCAAAGAGGAGAGCTGCAGTATGCCCAAAAATAATGAGCTGAAAAAAATTCTCGTCATCGGTTCCGGTCCGATCGTCATCGGACAGGCGGCCGAGTTCGACTACGCAGGCACCCAGGCTTGCCAGGCGCTGAAGGAAGAAGGTTACGAGGTTGTCCTGATCAACAGCAACCCGGCGACCATCATGACCGACACGAACATGGCCGATAAGGTTTACATCGAGCCCATCACGCTCGATTTCGTGACGCAAATTATTCGCCAGGAGCGGCCGGACGGCCTGCTGCCGACGCTCGGCGGCCAGACCGGCCTCAACATGGCGGTCGAGCTGGCCCGCGCAGGCGTGCTGGAGCGCGAAAACGTGAAGCTGCTCGGCACGCAGCTGACGGCGATCGAGAAGGCGGAGGACCGCGACCTGTTTCGCGATCTGATGCGCGAGCTGGAGCAGCCGGTGCCGGAGAGCACGATCGTGACAACCGTCGAGGAAGCGGTCGCTTTTGCCGGCGAAATCGGCTACCCGATCATCGTCCGCCCGGCTTATACGCTCGGCGGTACGGGAGGCGGCATTTGCGCGGACGAAGAAGAGCTGCGGGAAACGGTCGCGTCCGGCATCCGCTACAGCCCGATCAGCCAGTGCCTGATTGAGAAATCGATCGCCGGCATGAAAGAGATCGAATACGAGGTCATGCGCGATGCGAACGACAACTGCATCGTCGTCTGCAACATGGAGAACTTCGATCCGGTCGGCGTCCATACGGGCGATTCCATCGTCGTGGCGCCCAGCCAGACGCTGTCCGACCGCGAATATCAAATGCTCCGTTCGGCGTCGCTCAAAATCATCCGCGCGCTGAACATCGAAGGCGGCTGCAACGTTCAGTTCGCCCTCGACCCGCACAGCTATCAATATTACGTCATCGAGGTAAATCCGCGCGTCAGCCGCTCGTCGGCGCTCGCTTCCAAAGCGACGGGTTACCCGATCGCAAAGATGGCCGCCAAAATCGCCATCGGCTACACGCTCGACGAAATCGTCAACCCGGTTACGGGCCAGACCTACGCCTGTTTCGAGCCGACGCTCGACTACATCGTATCGAAAATCCCGCGCTGGCCGTTCGACAAGTTTACCTCGGCGAACCGCAAGCTCGGGACGCAGATGAAGGCGACCGGCGAAGTGATGGCAATCGGCCGCACATTCGAAGAATCGATGCATAAGGCGGTCCGCTCGCTGGAAATCGGCGTGCACCGCATTCACTTGAAGGATGCCGCCGAGCTGCAGGACGATGTGCTGCGTCTCCGCCTGCAAAAGCCGGACGACGAGCGGATGTTCCTCGTCGCCGAAGCGTTCCGCCGCGGCTACGAGCTGCAGGACATTCAGGACTTGACGAAAATCGACTGGTGGTTCCTGGACAAACTCGAAGGCATCGTCCGTTTCGAGAACGAGCTGCGCTCGGCTCCCGCGCTGTCGGAGGATCTGCTGTACCAAGCAAAGCGCAAAGGCTTCTCCGACCGATCGATCGCGGAAATCCGCTCCGAAGGCGGCCATGCGATGACCGAGCTGCAGGTGCGCGCCCAGCGGCTCGAGCAGGGGCTGAAGCCGGTTTACAAAATGGTCGATACGTGCGCGGCGGAGTTCGAAGCGTCGACGCCGTACTACTACTCGACCTATGAGACCGAAAACGAAGTGACCGATACGGCGAAGGAAAAGGTGCTCGTGCTCGGCTCCGGCCCGATCCGGATCGGTCAGGGCATCGAATTCGACTACTCGACCGTGCATGCGGTATGGGCGATTCAAAGCGCCGGCTACGAAGCGGTCATCATCAACAACAATCCGGAGACGGTTTCCACCGACTTCTCGACGTCCGACCGCCTGTATTTCGAGCCGCTTTTCTACGAGGACGTCATGAATGTGATCGAGCAGGAGAAACCGATCGGCGTCATCGTCCAGTTCGGCGGACAGACGGCGATTAACCTCGCCGCTCCGCTGACGAAGGCGGGCGTGCGCATCCTCGGTTCGGACCTGGAAAGCATCGATGCCGCCGAGGACCGCAAAAAATTCGAAGCGCTGCTGCGCAAGCTGGACATCGCCCAGCCGGAAGGCAGCACGGTCACGTCCGTCGACAAGGCGGTGGAAACGGCGCAGAAGCTGGGCTACCCGGTTCTGGTGCGCCCGTCGTACGTACTCGGCGGCCGCGCGATGGAAATCGTCTACTCCGATAACGAGCTGCTCAGCTACATGGAACAGGCGGTAAAAATCAATCCGGAGCATCCGGTGCTGATCGACCGCTACATGCTCGGCAAAGAAGCGGAGGTCGACGCGATCTGCGACGGCGAAACGGTGCTCATTCCGGGCATCATGGAGCATATCGAGCGCGCCGGCGTCCACTCCGGCGACTCGATCGCGGTCTACCCGCCGCAGTCGATCTCGGAGGACCTGAAGAAGGAGATGGTCGACATCACGATCAAAATCGCCAAGGAGCTGCGTGTCGTCGGTCTCGTCAACATCCAGTTTGTCATCTTCCAGGACAAGGTGTACGTCATCGAGGTTAACCCGCGCTCCTCGCGGACGGTGCCGTTCCTCAGCAAAATCACGAACATACCGATGGCCAATCTGGCGACGAAAGCGATTCTCGGCACGAAGCTCGAATCGCTCGGTTATACGGACGGTCTTTGGCCGGAGGCGGATTACGTATCGGTGAAGGTGCCGGTCTTCTCCTTCGCCAAGCTGCGCCGCGTCGATCCGACGCTGACGCCGGAGATGAAATCGACCGGCGAGGTGATGGGCCGCGACCAGCAGTACGCCAAGGCGCTGTACAAAGGGCTGATCGGCGCCGGCATGCGCATCCCGCCGACCGGCGCGATTATCGCGACCGTAGCCGATAAAGATAAGCCGGAGGCGATCGATATTTTGCGCGGCTTTTACGACCTTGGCTACAACATCATCGCGACCGGCGGCACGGCCGACGCGCTGGAGGCGGCCGGGCTTCGCGTCAATCGCGTCAACAAGCTGAGCGAAGGTTCGCCGAACATTCTCGACCTGATTCGCGACGGGCAGGCGCACTTCGTCGTCAACACGCTGACGAAAGGCAAAACGCCGGCACGCGACGGCTTCCGCATCCGCCGCGAAGCGGTCGAGAACGGCGTCATCTGCATGACGTCGCTCGATACAGTGCGGGCGCTGCTCAACATGCTCGAAACGATCAACTTCTCTTCCCGGCCGATGCCGGTGCTGCAGGAGAAATAAGGTTCCTCTTCGGCCGGTATCGGCCGGAGTCAGCGAAAGCCTGCCCGCCAGCAGGCTTTCGCTGCGAGTGAAACGAAAAAACGAAGCCTATGCTTCCGAAGCGAGTTTTTGCTCGCAAGGAGTGTTTCAGGATGTTTCGCAAAAACAAAGCCTATGCTTCCGAAGCGAGTTTTTACTTACAAGATGTGTATTTCAGGGTGCAGCGCAAAAACGAAGCCTATGCTTCCGAAGCGAGTTTTTGCTCGCAAGGAGTGTTTCAGGATGTTTCGCAAAAACTTTGAGGAGGTTCCGTCATGTCTACGGTAAAGCTTAGCCTGGAGGAAGCGGCCGGGAAAGTGATGGTCGCGCTCGACTATCCGGACGCCGCGGCGGCCGAGACGCTGCTGCGCGCTCTTGAAGGCATTCCGTGCTATGTCAAAGTCGGCATGCAGCTGTTTTACGCGGCGGGGCCCGGGTTTACGGCAGGCCTCAAGGAACGCGGCTACCGGGTTTTTCTCGATCTGAAACTGCATGATATCCCGAACACGGTGAAAGGCGGCGCAAACAGCATCGCCAGGCTCGGCGTCGATATTTTCAACGTTCATGCCGCCGGGGGCGTGCGGATGATGGAGGCTGCGCTCGAAGGCGCCGACGCCGCCGTCTCCGGCGGCGCCCGGCGCCCGGCGGTCATCGCCGTTACGCAGCTGACGAGCACCGCCCAAACGATGCTGAACGACGAGATCGGCATCCCCGGGTCGATGGAGGAGGCCGTGGTCCGTTACGCCCGGCTGGCGAGTCAGGCCGGATTGGACGGCGTCGTCGCCTCCTCGCGCGAGGTGCGGACCGTCAAAGCGGCCTGCGGCGAGTCGTTTCGCACGGTGACGCCCGGCATCCGGCCGGCGGGCATGGACGTGAACGACCAGTCCCGCATTATGACGCCGGCGGAAGCGCTGAAGGAAGGGACCGATTTCATGGTGATCGGCCGTCCGATCACGGCGTCCGCCGATCCGCGTCTTGCGCTGGAAAACATATTGAAGGAGCTGATGGAAGCATGACAACGACATCCTACCTTGAGCAGCTGCCCGTCCTTATCGCCGAACGATTGCTGGCTATCCAGGCGGTCGCGCTGCGGCCCAATGAGCCGTTTACGTGGTCGTCGGGCCTGAAATCGCCGATTTACTGCGATAACCGCCTGACGATGTCGTACCCCGAGATTCGCGAGATGATTGCCGAAGCGTTTGCCGCCATCATCCGCGATCGTTATCCCGACTGCGAAGCGGTGGCGGGCATTGCGACGGGAGGCATTCCCCATGCAGCCTGGGTGGCGCAAAAGCTGAACCTCCCCATGCTCTACGTCCGCGACAAGGCGAAGGGGCACGGCAAAACGAACCAGATCGAGGGTCATTTTACGCAGGGACAAAAGGTTGTCATGATCGAGGACTTGGTCTCCACCGGCGGCAGCTCGCTGAACGCGGCGAAGGCGGTGCGCGAGGCGGGCTGCGAGGTGCAGGGCGTCGTCGCGATTTTCACGTACCAGTTTCCGAAGGCGGCGGAAGCGTTCGCGGCCGAAAATATCCCGCTCGATACGCTGTCGAACTTGACGACGCTGATCGAAGTGGCGGAAAAGAACGGGACGATTCAGCACTCGGACGTTGCCATCCTGCAATCGTGGCGCGAAAATCCGCAGGCTTATCACGTATAATTAGCGCCGCCGCGGCGTGCGGCTGAACACGGACAGACCGTCCGTGTTTTTTTGTTTCCATTTTCGGCTATTCGGGTAATAGTTCTGTAACGGCGAGCATAAGGTATGAAGAGTTGATAGATTCAAAGGATGGAGAGGTAGATAGATATGAAACAATCGTTCGAAACGTTAATGGAATCCACCGGCGATCTGCTTCACCGCGTTCGCAAGTACGATCGGGACCTGATGCACAGCGAGGAAATTAAACGGCTCGGCGAGACGCATGCGCTGATCGGACAAGCGATCTGGGTGGCGGACAGCGATCCGCTGCGCGAGCGGGTGATGGAGAAGCTGATTCGGATGAAAATCAGGCTGATGACTTTGCTGGAAAATTTGCTTTATACCGCCTGAGGCCGGTCTTTCTTCTGCCCCCGGCGTCCGGCCGTCCTCAAAATTGTTTTGACGAAACGGGTTGCCAAAGCGGCCGGCGGGTGGTAATATGTTACATCAAACGGAAGGGTTTCTAGGGATCCGCGCACCCTGTGGCGAACCGAGCGAAACCGGCTGCAGACAATACGTCTTTGCTACACCGTAGGGATAAAAGACCTTCGGCAAGTTCCGCCTTCTGGGCGGTCTTCGCCGGGGTCTTTTTTGCTTTAGCGGGACGAAGCGGCAAGACGAGAGATGAGGTGACGGCGCGGTGTGGGCTTTGCAAACGGACGGACTTAGCAAAACGTTTAAAGTGAAACGAAAGGACGCGGGGCTGCGGGGAAGCTTCCGCTCCTTGATCAAGCCGGAATGGGAGGAAAAGATGGCGGTGCGGCAGATCGATTTGTCCGTCCGCCGCGGCGAGACGGTCGCCTTTCTCGGGCCGAACGGAGCGGGTAAATCGACGACGATCAAAATGCTTACCGGCATCCTGCACCCGACCTCCGGCTCGGCGAGCGTGCTCGGCCTGACGCCTTGGTCGGAGCGCGCCCGGCTCGCATACCGGATCGGCGCGGTTTTCGGGCAGAAGTCGCAGCTGTGGTACCATCTGCCGCCTGCGGACACGTTCGATCTGATCAGCCGCGTCTATGAGCTGAAGAGGAGCGATTACCGCCGGCGCCGCGACGAATTGATCGACCGGTTCGAGCTCGGCCCGCATATGCGGACGCCGGTGCGGAGGCTGTCGCTCGGCGAACGGATGCGGTGCGAGATCGCCGCTTCGTTCCTGCACCGCCCGGAGCTGATCTTTCTCGACGAGCCGACGATCGGGCTGGACGTCGTGGTGAAGCAGCGCATCCGCGAGCTCATTCGCGAGCTGAACCGCGAGGAGGGAACGACCGTTTTTCTGACCTCGCACGATGCGGGCGACGTCGAGGAGCTGTGCTCGCGCGCCGTCGTCATTCATCATGGCGGCCTGCTGCTCGATTCGCCGGTCGACAGGCTGAAGCGGGACGCGCTGAACCGCAAGACGGTCACGATGACGATGGCCGATTCAAACGGGCGGACGTTGCCGGCTGCCGTTGCCGGAACGGAAATGATGGCGGCGGAGGGACGCAGGCTGAAGCTGACCGTCGATTTGACGCAGACGACGATCGAGCGCGTGCTCGCCGAACTGATCGGCACCGTCCGGTTCGAGGATGTGACCGTGGAGGATCCGCCGCTTGAAGAAATCATCAAGCATATTTACGGCATGCAGGCCGGGGGAAAAGGACCGGCGGCTGGAAAGGCGGGAGCGCCATGAACGGAAGATATGCCGCGGCGGCGGAAGCCGCAGCGGCCAGGGCGGGGGCGGCCGGCCGGAAAATCGGCGCCGTCGCGCGCATTACACTGAGGCATCAGCTGGCTTACCGGACCGATTTCATCGTGCGCGCCTCTTTCCTGCTGCTCATCCTGTTCGTCTTCGTGCAGCTGTGGAGCGCGGCGTACGGCGGCGACGGCCAGCTGCGCATCGCGGGCTACACGCTGAAGCAGATCGTCTGGTACCTCGTTTTTACCGAAGCGATCACGATGGCCGGACCGCCGGTCGGCACGCTGATCGAGGATGAAGTGAAAAACGGCGACATCGCCATCCGGCTTATCCGGCCGCTCTCGTATATCGGCTATCATTACGCGTGCTATATGGCGGAGGCCTATTTCCGATTCTTCATTCATCTGGCGGTCGGCGCCGCCGTCGCGTGGCCGCTGGCCGGAACGCCGTCGTTCGGGTACGGCTGGGCGGCACTGCTCGCGCTCAGCTTCGGCGCGATGACGCTCGCTTTTCTGCTCAGCGCGGCGGTTGCGCTATGCGCCTTCTGGATCGAGGAGACCCGCGGTCTCGATTTCGTGCTGCAGAAGCTGAAGTTCACCGTCGGCGGCATGCTGCTGCCGCTCGATATGATGCCGGGTTGGCTGCAGCATTTGTGCGCCTGGCTGCCCTTCCAGGCGGTGCTCTATTTGCCCGCTCGGTCGGCTGTCGACGTAAGCCGTGCGGCTCTGCCCGAACAGCTGGTGGTTCAGCTGCTGTGGATCGCCGCCATTGCCGCCGTTGTGTCGTTCATCTACAGGAGAGGAGTGAAGAAGCTTCATGTCAATGGCGGATAACCGGACGGCGGCCGGCCGGAGCTTCGCCGTGCTGCGGTTTCTGCTGGCCTGCTGGAAAGTCAATCTGGCGGCGGCGATGGAGTACCGGCTCAGCTTCGTGCTGCTGGCCGGCATGATGATCGTCAACAACCTGCTGTGGCTGCTTTTCTGGAGCTTGTTTTTCGGCCGCTTTCCGGTCGTGAACGGCTGGCAGTTAAACGACGTCATGATGCTGTGGGCGGTCGGGGCGGGTGGCTTCGGCTGGGCAAACGTCCTGTTCGGCAATTTCAACCGGATCGCCGAAATCGTCGCCGGAGGCCGACTAGACGTCTATTTGTCGCAGCCGAAGCCGGTGCTGCTGCATGTGCTGGCCAGCCGCATGTCGATTACGGCGCTCGGCGACTTCATTTTCGGCTTGGCCGTTTACGCCTGGGCCGGCGACCATTCGCTCCGTGGCGCGGCGCTTTTCGCGGCGGGGCTGCTGCTCGCCGGGCTGCTTTTTATGGCCGTCATGATTCTGGCCGGGTGCTGCGCTTTTTTTATCGGCAATGCCGAAGGGCTCTCGCAGCAGGTGTTTAACGGCTTCCTGGCGCTGACGACTTACCCGTCGGATATTTTCCGCGGCCTGGCGCGGGCGGTGCTGTTCTCCGTCGTGCCGGCAGGCTTTATCAGCTATTTGCCGATCGGGCTGCTGCGCGACTTTTCGCCGCCGTTCGTCTGCGGAGCCGCCGGCGTCACGCTGGGCTTCGGCATCGCCGGCGTGCTGCTGTTCAGGCTCGGCCTCAAGCGTTATACTTCCGGCAACGCGATTGCGATGCGGGGATAACCTTCTTTGATCGTTCGTTTACCATTCAATAAGAAAGTCCGCAGGCTCCCGGTTTCCGGAAAGGATCGTGTCGATCTTCCGGGAAACGAGAGCCTTTTTAACAAATATTTAGGATTTTAAACAGCGTTCGGCGTAACTTTTTCGTGACTTGCACCGTCTATACGGTAATTGGATCCATATTCTCTCATAAAAGGGGGGCGCGAAAGCAGCTCATGACATGGTGGAAACGAACGACGTCCCAAACTTTAGCCGTAAAGGAGGCAGGGAGCGGACAAGAGGCAGCTCAGCCGGCAGAAGCGGCGAAGCTTGCGCAAACATACCCGGAGGAAGAACCGGGGGAGCCGATCTTGGCCGTGCGGGACGTGGGGCGCACGTTCCAGGTCGGCGGACAGCCGCTGCACGTGCTGAAAGGCATCCAGCTGGAGCTGATGCCGAGAAAGCTCGTCATGCTGCGCGGCAGATCGGGGTCCGGCAAAACGACGCTGCTGAATATGATCGGCGGACTGGATCAGCCGACAAAAGGCGAAATTTTTTTTCGCGGCATGCCGTTTCATTCGATGAACGACGATGAGCGCACGCTGGTCAGACGCAAGGAGATGGGCTTTATTTTTCAGGCCTACGCGCTGATGCCGCTGCTGTCGGCTTACGAGAACGTCGAGCTGTCGCTGCGCATGGCGGGTACGCCCGGCGGCGAATGGAAGGAACGCGTTTCACACTGTCTTGACATGGTCGGACTGGGCAAACGGATGCATCACCGGCCGTTCGAGCTTTCCGGCGGCGAGCAGCAGCGGGTTGCCATCGCCAAAGCGATCGCACACCGTCCGAGACTGCTCCTGGCGGACGAACCGACCGCGGAGCTGGATTCGCAGATGGCGGCGCAAATCATGGCGGTCTTTCAAAATATCATTCGCACGGAACAGGTTACGATTTGTATGACGACGCACGATCCCACGATTTTGGAGGTTGCCGATCATGTTTATGAAATGGTTGACGGGAAGTTCATTTAAGCGTTCATCCGCCGTTTTGCTGGGCGCATCGCTCGTCTTCGCAAGCGGCTGCTCGCTGCTCCCGAAGGAGCAGAGCGAGGAGACCCTCCCGGAAATCACGCCCCCGCAAATTTCGAAAAAACCGGAATACGATGTGACGACGACGACGCTGGAGACGAAGGTGACGGCCGCCGGAAATATCATTTCGATGCAGGAAGAGACGATGTATTTTACGATCGACGAAAAGCGCATCAAACAATTAGACGTAAAAACCGGGCAAAAGGTAACGGCCGGCCAGGTTATTGCCTCGCTCGATATGGACGACGAGGAGAAAGCGCTGCGCGACGCCAAAATTCAATTTCAGCAGGATGAGCTCGATATGAAGCAGACGCTGCGCAATCGCGATACGATGAATCCGGTCGAGTTTCAGCAGAAGCAGATCGCCTTCGAGGAGAAGCGGCAGGCGCTGGCCGACCAGCAGGAAGAGCTGGACAAAGCGACGCTGAAAGCGCCGTTCGCCGGCACTGTCGTGTCCGTCAGCGTGCAGAAGGGCGATCAGGTCAAGGCGTACGATCCAATCTGCATCATTGCCGATACGTCGCAGCTGACGGCCGCGGCGAAAATGACTCCGGACGACCTGCAGGGCGTTGCTGTCGGCATGCCCGCCGTCGTCGATATCAACAATATCGGGCAGGTGACGGGCAAGGTGAAGCAGCTGCCGGTCTTCCAGGACGACGACCAGAACGGGAACGGAACCGGCAACGGCGGTCAGCAGCGTCCGGACCGGCCCGAGGATTACCTGATCGTACAGCTGGACAAGAAACCGCCCGGCATGACGAGGGGCACGCCGCTGTCGATATCCATCATTACGCAGCGCAAGGAAAATGCGATCGTCATACCGCCTTCCGCCCTCCGGACAATGGGTGCGCGTACATACGTGCAGGTGGCCGAGAAGGACGGCACGAAGCGCGAGGTCGACGTCGAGGTCGGCCAGCAAACGGCGACCGAAGTGGAAATCGTCAAAGGGCTGACGCCGGGACAGAAAGTCGTAGGGCGATAACCGATGGGGATGCCGTTATTTCGCTTTCTGTTCCGGAAAATGTGGAACACCAGGTGGATGACGCTCAGCTCGCTGGCCGGTCTCATCATGGCCGTGGCGTTCGCCACCAGCATTCCGATGTACGCGGACGGCGCGCTGAAAGGCGTCGTGGAGCAGTCGCTGAAGGAACAGAGCGATGGCCTGCCCGCCGGCTCGCTGCTGATGCACTACCAGGCGTCGGGCGGCGACAAGACGGATTTGACCGCGCTCTCGAACGTAATGAGCTACATCCGCGAGAAAGTGCCGGAGGAAATCGGATTTCCGCATGCGTCGTTTGTCCAGACCCTGTCGATCGCAAGCGCGGAGATCGTGCCGGAGGACCCGTCCAAGGTCGATCCCAGCCTTGTCCGGCAGATGACGATTTCCACGATGTCCGGCATCGACAAGAAGGCGGAGCTGACGCAGGGGCGCTGGTTCGCCGATTCGGTCGGCAGCGGCAACACCATCGAGGCGGTGATGCTCGACGAAGCGATGTACCGGAACGACGTGCACATCGGCGACGTCTTCGAATACCCGATTTACAGCGGACTCAACATTACGGTACGCGTCAAAATCGTCGGCTCCTTCAAGCCGACCGCCGATACCGACCCGTTCTGGTATCAGGGGCTCGAAGGGATGATGAATACGCTGGTCGTCGGCGACAATGCGCTTCAGACCGGGCTGCTGAAGAATCTGAACATACCGCTTCATACCGCGAACTGGTACTACGCCTTCGATCTGTCGAATATCAAAACGAGCCAGCTGTCGCCGCTGAACCGGACGCTGGAGCGGCTGAACGTGGACCTGTACCAGCAGCTTAAAAACACGAGGGTGGAAATTTCGTTCGCCAAGCTGCTCGGCGAGTTCCGGACGCAGAGCCTGCAGCTGCAGCTGCTGCTGTTCACGCTGGCGGCGCCGATGCTGGCGATGGTGTTTTATTTCATCGCGATGAATGCGCGTCAGTCGCTCGACAAGCAGCGCGCCGACATCGCCGTGCTTCGGAGCCGCGGCGCGGGCACCAGGCAAATCATATGGATGTATTTTCTGGAGGGGCTGATGCTTGGTCTTGCGGCGCTTATTCTCGGTCCGCTCATCGGCTGGTTTATGGCGAAAAGCATCGGTTCGGCGAACGGCTTTCTCGAGTTCGTCGACCGCAAATCCATTCCCGTCGGGTTCTCGAACGAAGCGGTTATCGCAGGCATTGCGGCCGTGCTGCTGGCCGTGCTGGCGACCGTCATCCCCGCCGTCATCTATGCGCGGGCGTCGATCGTCAACTACAAGCAGCAGCTTGCCCGCTCGGACCGCAGTCCCGGCTGGCAGCGATGGTTTCTCGACGTGCTGCTGCTCGGCGTGGCCGCTTACGGCTGGTATTTGTTCAACGAGCGGCAGCTGGTCTCGTTTCAGAGCGGCTTGACGACGGACCAGCTGAACGTGCAGCCGTTCCTGTTTTTCGTGCCGGCGATCGCCATATTCGCGATGGGACTGTTCTTCCTGCGCATATTCCCGTGGCTGCTGAGACTGTTCGGCTGGCTCGGCAAGCGTCTGCTGCCGGTGCCGGCGTACCTGACGCTCACCCAGCTGTCGCGTTCGTCCAAAGGGTATTACCCGCTGATGATCCTGCTGATCCTGACGCTCGGTCTCGGCGTCTATAACGCGTCGGCTGCGCGCACGATCGATCTGAATTCGACGGAACGGACCTTATACAAATTCGGCACCGATGTCACGGTCAAGACGGTGTGGGAAGGTCAGGCCGATCCGGTCGATCAGGGCCGAAATGCCGGAGGAGACAACGGCGGCAGCGGCGGAGGTCCAAACGGCGGCGGCCAACAAGGCGAGGGCGGCCAAAGCGGCGGGAACGGCAGCGGCGAAGGCGGCGCGCCCGGCGCCGAGGGACCCGGCGGACCCGGCGGCGCCCCTGACGTTCCGACGCGCATCACGTACAACGAGCCGCCGTTCGAGGTGTTTCGCACACTGGACGGCGTGCAGGCGGCGGCACGCGTCCTGCAGACGCCGGGCAATATCATCGTATCGGGCAAATCGATCGGACAGGGCACGCTGATGGGCATCGACAATGTCGATTTCGCCAAGGTCGCCTGGTTCAGGGACGACCTGTTTCCGATCAATCCGTTCTATTATTTGAAGTTTCTCGGCATGTACGAGGAGGCGGCAATCATCCCGTCGAGCGTGGCGGAGAAGTACCAGCTGAAGCTCGGCGACGTCGTGTCCGTCGGCCTTCAGGACAATGTCATCGACTTCGTCGTCGTCGGCATTGTGCCTTATTGGCCGAGCCAGTACCCCGACCAGTCGCCGTTCGTCATCGCCAATCTCGATTACATTTATGACCAGGTGCCGATCATTCCGTACGACGTCTGGCTGAAGATGAAGCCGGGCGCGCTCACCGGAACGGTGATCAAGGAGCTGCAGGCAAAGGGCATCGAGCTGGCCGACGTGCAGGATGTGCGCATCGAGCTGGCCCGGCAGTCGAAGCTGCCGACGAGGGGAGGCGTATTCGGCATTTTGAGCCTCGGCTTCCTCGTCTCGATCATCGTATCCTTGACCGGGTACGTGCTTTACTGGTTTTTCAACCTGTCGGGGCGGATCGTACAGTTCGGGGTCCTGCGGGCGATGGGGCTGTCGCGCAAGCAATTGACCGGAATGCTGCTGCTGGAGCAAATATTCACGGCCGGCCTGTCGATCGCGCTCGGCATCGCCATCGGCAAAATCGCGAGCCTGCTGTTCCTGCCGTTTCTGCAGACGACCGAGAATGTCGCCAACTCGGTGCCGCCGTTCCGCGTCGTCTTCGATTCGAAAGATACGGCGCAGCTTTACATCGTCGTTGGCGTCATGATGCTGATGGGCGCCGGGCTGCTGCTCGTTCATATTCGCCGGCTGCGCGTGCACCAGGCCGTCAAGATGGGAGAGGAGCGTTAAGCGGATATGATCGATTGCGAAGGACTCGTCAAAATTTACAAATCCGACGATCTCGAGGTTGTCGCCCTCCAAGGGCTCAATTTGCAGGTCCGCGAGGGCGAGATGATGGCGATCATCGGCAACAGCGGCAGCGGCAAATCGACGCTGCTCAACATTCTCGGCGGGCTTGACCGGCCTTCGGCCGGCCAGGTCCGCGTCGGGCAGTGGGATCTGCTCAAAATTACCGAGGATCAGCTCGTCGAATACAAGCGGGATACGGTCGGCTTCATCTGGCAGAACAATGCCCGCAATTTGCTTCCCTATTTGACTGCGCTGGAAAACGTGGAGATGCCGATGATGCTCTCCGCGAGGCTCGACCGGGCTTATGCGAAGCAGCTGCTGGAATGGGTCGGCCTGAAGGAGCGGATGCACAACAAGCTCCACCAGCTGTCCGGCGGCGAACAGCAGCGGGTGGCGATGGCGATTTCGCTGGCGAACCGGCCGAAGCTGCTGCTCGCCGACGAACCGACCGGCTCGGTCGATTTGGCTACGTCGGACCGGATCATGGACATTTTCCGCAGGCTGAACCGCGAGCTCGGCGTCACGATCGTGATCGTCACGCACGATCTGTCGCTTGCCGGCAAGGTGGACCGGGTGGTCGCCATCCGCGACGGCCTGACGAGCACCGAATTTATTAAACGCAATCCGAACCTGGATACGTCGGGGGAAGGGTTCGCTCTGCAGAGCGCAAGCAGCGCGCACGAGGAGTATGTCGTCGTCGACCGCGTCGGCCGGCTGCAAATTCCGAAGGCCTATTTGACCGCGCTGAATATTAAAGATAAAGCATCGATGGAATTCGACGGCGAGCGCATCATCATTTCGCCGCCAAAATCATTGGAGGGGTAAATTCGAATGCAGATCCAATCACGTGCATCAATGGTACGAAAAGCATCCGCCGTTCTTATGGTGACGGCCATGGGAGGCTCGCTGCTTGCGGCGTGCAGCAAGGGCGACAGCGGCGACGGCGCCGACAAGCACGTCCTGCGCGTCGGTTTCATGTATTCGAACTCGGATAACGAACCTTATCTGCGCCAGCAGTTTACGGACAGCTATGAGCTGACTCATCCGAACATCGATATTGAAATCGCCGCCGCCATCAACTACGACGATCAGCGCTTCGATCCCGCGGCGGCGCAGGATCCGAGCAAGCAGCCCGACCCTTACGAGAAGCTGAAGGAAATGCTGACCGGACCGAATCCGGTGGACGTGGTCATTCTCGACCCGAATTACTTGAAGCGGCTCGTGCAGGACAACTTGCTGAAGCAGCTCGATCCGCTCATTCAGGACAGTAAATTCGATATCAGCGATTACGTGCCGACCGTCATCGACGGCATCAAGGACGCGGGAGGCGGCGATATTTACGCGCTGACGCCGACCTTTTCCTCTTCCGCGCTCTTCTACAATAAGAAAATGTTCGCCGACGCAGGCGTGCAGCCACCGGCCGACAATATGCAGTGGCAGGATATTTTCAATTTGGCCAAACGCATTTCCGCCACCAGCACGGCATCGAACAAAGTGTTCGGCTTCCAGTTCAATCGTTACAGCGGGGACCCGTTCTCCGACATGATGACGTACTCGGCGCCGCTGCAGCTCAAAATATGGGATTCCAAAGGCGAGAAAATGACCGTCGATACGCCGCAATGGGCGCAGGTATGGAAAGATATCGCCGGCGTGTACAAAGACAAGGTCGTGCCGTCTCAAGACGATATCAACAAATTCAATCAGGACATGAGCAAGCCCGCCCAGAACGGCAAACCGGTCACGAACCCCTACATGGGCGATCTGTTCGTGAACGGCAAAGTAGCGATGACGATCGCATCCTACGATTATGTGAATGAGCTGGCGAAATCGAAAGATTATAACGCCAAAAACAAAGACGTGCCGACTGTCGATTGGGATGTCGTCACCGTGCCGACATTCCCGCAAGCGCCGGGTGTAGGGGGCAATATTTATTTGTCCAACCTGATGGCGATCAATGCGAAAGCCCAAAACAGCGATGACGCCTGGGATTTCATCCAGTTCAACAACAGCGAAGAATGGGCGAAGCTCAAATCGCGCAGCACGTACGAGATGGTTTCGCGCAAATCGTACCTCAAGCCAAAGGACGGCCTGAGCTACAACATGCAGGCGTTTTATACACTGAAGCCGGTTCCGCCCCAGGACACCGGCATGGACGAATTGTCGCAGAAGATGCCGAACATCTGGCAGGTGCAAAACTACGGCCAGCCGCTCTTCCAGGACGTGCTGCAGGGCAAGAAAACGGTGGAGCAGGCGCTCAAGGAATGGCAGACCAAAGGCGATCAGGCGCTGCAAAAGCTGAAAGCCGATCCGAATGCCCCGCTCGATCCGCCCGGCGGAAACGGCGGCGGCAAGGTGATCTATGATGGCGGCGGATGGGGAGGCTGATTACGCTCGAACGCGCAGCCGCGGCAGGTGAATTGACGCCGTCCTCATACTCGGCCTGACGATCGAAGCTCCCGTACCTTGACAGGTGCGGGAGTTTTTTTGCGGCTTTCGCGCTTGACTTTTTCGGGTAATGGGTAATCTAAGCGAAAAAGGAGCGGGAGGAGGTGTTCGCCCCATGAACTGGGTATACTGGGTGCGCTTGTACGATACGAAGTTTCAGGCCGGCTGTCTCGTGAAGCGGATGGAAAACGACTGGTGGATTTACGGGTACGAATGCCCGCGGGAGATCGAAGTGTTTCAGTCCCGCAAAGGCCGGTACGGTGTCCGCTTTGTTCCATAAAATAATCCTTGACTTGCTGAATATTTTTATAGTATATTATTTCTTGTCGCCGTACAATGACGTTGATTGTGATTTGGTAATGTCGCGGGGTGGAGCAGTCCGGTAGCTCGTCGGGCTCATAACCCGAAGGCCGCAGGTTCAAATCCTGCCCCCGCAACCAACCCCCATACGATGGCGCTAAGGGCCCTTAGCTCAGTTGGTTAGAGCGGTCGGCTCATAACCGATTGGTCGGGGGTTCGAGTCCCTCAGGGCCCACCATTCACACACGTCGCCATTTTGCCGGGGTGGCGGAACTGGCAGACGCACAGGACTTAAAATCCTGCGGGTGGTGACACCCGTACGGGTTCGATTCCCGTCCTCGGCATTCTATTAACAAGCGATCGACTCCTTCGCACGCCGCAACCGGCTGGTGAGAAGGAGTTTTTTACTATACGCAGACGAGCGGCAGAGAGAGGAGCCTTGAACCAATGGCCGATATTTTCCAAAACGAATGGGCGCCTATTCTGCACCCGGAAATGGAGCTTCCGTATTACAGGGAGCTGCGCGCGGAGCTTGCCCGCCGGTACCGGAGCTCGACCGTATATCCGGATATGCGCCATATTTTTAATGCTTTGCATTATACCGGCTATGAAGAGGTGAAAGTCGTCATTATCGGGCAGGATCCTTACCACGGACCGGGGCAGGCGCACGGGCTCAGCTTTTCGGTGCAGCCGGGCGTGAAAGCGCCTCCCTCGCTGCAAAATATTTTCAAAGAGCTGCGCGACGATCTCGGCAGCCCGATACCGGACCATGGCTGCCTCGTATCGTGGGCCAAACAAGGGGTTCTGCTGCTGAACAATGTGCTGACGGTGCAGGCCGGACAAGCTGCCTCTCATCAAGGGCTCGGCTGGGAGCGATTTACGGATGCCGTTATCGCGGCGCTGAATGAGCGGGAGAAGCCGCTTGTCTTTATTTTATGGGGGCGCCATGCGCAGGAGAAGGCGGCTTCGATCGATACAAGCCGTCACTGCGTTATCGCATCGGCGCATCCGAGCCCGTTCGCTGCGCACCGGGGCTTCTTCGGCAGCCGGCCGTTCTCGCGGGCGAATGAGTTCCTGAAGAAAACGGGAAGCCAGCCGATCGATTGGACCGTTCCGCCGCTGGCGGAATTGGAAGCGGCCGCTGCAAAGGACGACTGATGGACGGGAGGAAGCGCCCGGTACGTCTGCTCACGCCGGCTTCAGGCTATTTGGACGGCTACGCCTACACGCTGAATCCGTATACGGGCTGCTCGTTCGGCTGCTCGTACTGCTACGTGCGGCGAATGCCCGTTGCGCTGTTCCGCAAGCAATCCTGGGGCGAGTGGACCGAGCGAAAGCCGGTCCGCCGGGAAGATTTCGCCAGCGAATGGAGCAGGGCGCTGGCCAAAGGGACGGTGACGGTTTTTATGTCGTCGGCGACCGACCCGTATCAGCCCGAGGAGGCTGCCGCCCGGCTGACGAGAACGGTGCTGGAGACGATTTCCAACCAGCCGCCGGCGTTTATTCTCGTGCAGACGAGAAGTCCGCTGGTGCTGAGGGATGCAGACCTGCTGCAGCAGCTGGGCGACCGTGTCCGGGTCAGCGTGACGGTGGAGACGGATCTGGAGGAAATGCGCCGGCGATTGACTCCAGCAGCGCCTCCGCTGGCCGCCAGGTGGCGGGCCATCCGCGAGCTGCGGCGGCTCGGCATCCCGGTGCAGGCGGCTGTGTCGCCGCTTCTGCCTCATTCGGACGCGTTCGCGGCCATGCTGGCGGAGACGGCGGAACGGGTGGTCGTCGATGATTTTTTTCGCGGCGACGGCAGCGGGGGAAAACGTTCCGCACAGCTGAAGATGCGGGAGCGATACGCGCAGCTGGGATTGGAGGACAGCTACGCTCCGGAAACGGCCGACCGCTTCACGGCGGAGTTAAAACGGCTGATGCCGCCGGGCGCCGTTTATTTCGGTCAGGAAGGTTTTCTGCCTTAACGATGAAGCACGCCCCGAGACGATTCGTCTCTGGAGCGTGCTTCGTTTCATTATGGGACGGAAGGTTTGCGGCTGCCTTTGCGATCTTGCTGCGGGCGGGCAAGGCCGGCTCAGCCGGCGGCCGCGATATCCGTCGCACGATCGGCAGTGCCCCCGGATACCGGAGTATCGCCGCTGCCGGAGGTGCCGGCCGAACCGGACATGCCGGCGCCTGCATCTGCGATAACCGGCGTATAACCGGAAGCTGTGTAGGTCACCTGCTTCACCTCGGCCACATGCTGCGGGTAAAGCATACCCGGCTGCGGGAAGGTGGGCTCCAGATGGATAACGGCCTGTTTCCCCTCGAAGGAAATCGAAGCGATGGTAAACCCGTAGCCCGGATTCGGCACGGTTGCGGTGACCGTCACTTCATTAACCTTATCGTTCACCGCCGCAACCGCCAGCTTGACGTCCGACAGCGAGGACGGCTGCTGGTCGGGAGGAGCAGGAATCGGCTGATGCGTTTTCACGAATTGAATCGCTTCATACAACCAGCCGGCAGCGGTACTGCGCGTCATCATTTGCTTCGGATGAAAATTTTGCTTGCCGTCGAGTTCGGCGATTTTGGCGATCAGCAGCTTCTGAATGCTGTCCATATACGCTTTTGTGACGTCCGCTTCGTCCTTAATGACGACGTACATTTCAATAAACGCAAAGTCGCCTTTGGCTGTTATCGCCTGGAACAGATGATAAGCGAACTGTTCGCGCGTCATAACGGCGTTCGGATTAACGTCCTTCGGCAATTTCAGACCGTTATATTGGGCGATGATGAAGTTTTGGGAATACCACGCGTTATCCTTCACTTTCGTATAATAATCGCTGGCTTTCGGTTCCTTAATAAAACGCAGGTTGTCGATGTTCAAATCGAGCCCCCGCACAATGAGCGTAACGCCTTCCGCATACGTCAGCTTGCCGTTCGGGTTGAACTTTCCGTCCTTGCCGCCTCCCGCGAGCTTGCCCAGCTTTTCGAGCTCGGCTATTTTTCCGGCGTTCGGGTCGTTCTTGATGTCAGAGAATGCCCATGCATTCTGGCTTACCGCGGTGAACAGAAGCAGCAGCGCCGCCAAAATAAACAACCTTCGCTTGATCACGTGCCATCACCTCATTTATTTTCCATTTGTTCCTGCGTGGTATATTCATTGACGTGACGAAAAGTCAATAGGTTGCACGACGGAGCGTAAAAATTAAAAAACCTCCCGGCGAACGGGAGGCTGCGAATGCGAAAAACATACCGGTGACGCATAGGGCGGGATGCAGACACCGCATGGAAAGCGCCGCTAATCTTCAGGCGTCCGGTCAAGATAGAGCCGGGTCACTTCCGTGACATCGCCGCGCTTCCGTTCCTCATCCGTCGGTTCCTCTTCCAGCGTATTGTGCGTGTCCATGCCCGGCGCGACGGTCGGTTCGTGCTTGCGGTCATCACGCATTGCCGCTTGTCTCCTTCGAGGAAGGCGGATTGCCGATGCCGCATGAGCCCGGGTAACCGTCATGGGCTTTCATGTCCTCCAGCTCGCTGCGCATGTCGTCGTCCTGCGGCATTTCCGCAACAACCTTGGCTGCCGTGACCGGTTCACCGGCCTTGCCGTTTGCTTCGCGCTCGTGATTATCGCTCATCAAAAGTCTCCCTCTTTTCGCGCAAAATGGCGGTGCCTTCGTTACCGTTATCGTGCACCAAGCGAACGGCAATCATGCACGCCCATCTACGCCTGTCCGGGCTTTATTTCATGAACCAGCGGACAATATACGATACGAGCGACAAGACGACGCTGACGACAATGCAGGTGACGATCGGAAAATAAAAGCCGAAATTCCCTTTCCGAATCGAAATGTCGCCCGGCAGACGTCCGAGAGGAATGAACTTTCCGAGCAGCGCCCAAAGGAGGCCGATCAGAACGAGCAATATCCCGGCTCCGATTAAAAATTTTGGCATATTGTTCATGAGGAGCTCCTTTCGAGAAAATCGAAATCGCTGCATGCAGATAATGGGATACTTTTGAATAGGTTGTCATTTTTGGCATCTAAATAATCGTTCCCGTTCCAGGTTAAATTAGTGGAAACGATGCGGATAAGGAGCAGCATTCATGGTTTTATTTTGGGTCTCCATCTTCCTGTTGAATATCTTTGCCTTTCTGATCCCCAAAACATTGCCTCACTGGCAAATATATGCCACATCCTTATTCGCTGTAGCCTTTCAAATTTCCGTCGATATTTATTTCGACCTGAAATGGAACTTATACGGTTATTTTAACAAAGGCGTCGATAACCTTGGATTCGTTTATCAATTCGGCATCTACCCGGCCGTCAGCATTCTGTTCCTAACCTTTTGGGAACACAGGAGAGGTTTCGGGTCCAAGCTGGGATATATCTTCTTATGGACGGTTTTCTCGACGGGGTATGAGTTTATGGCGCTAAAAAGCGGGTTCTTTTATTACAACGGCTGGAAGCTGATGTACTCCTTTTTCGAATACCCGGTGCTGTTCCTCATTCTTGTCGCCAATTTACGTTTTCTGCAATGGCTGCAGCGGAAGGAAGCCCGCGCTTGACTGGAATCAAAATGAAGAAAACCCTTGATTTCTCAAGGGTTTTCGGTATGATCTGTAGTGGGCTCGAACCACTGACCCCCACCCTGTCAAGATGGTGCTCTCCCAGCTGAGCTAACAGATCGTATTGTGATGGATCCCGCGTCTCGCGGTGACAAGTAATAATATATCAAAAGGAAAAAGGCGAGTCAACTGTCTGAATGAAAGTTTTATTATTCGCACAATTCAGCCCTTTGCGGCCTTTCGGCAAACAGCCGTCAGGCCGCAAGGGGCCTCTTGCAGTCAGGAAGGGTGCGGCTCGATTCCGCATTTGTTCGCGATAAAACGAATCTGGTTTTCGATACGGTTGATCTTTTCCTGTTCCTCCGGGGAACGTTCGCTGCTGCCGCTTATGAGCGATTCAAGCTCGAGCCGGAGCGAATGTAAATCCTCGGACGCCTGCGAGCAGTCATAGCTGCTTTCCAAATTGTTCAGCATCGTTGAAGGCTCCTTTCGCACGTGCCGGATATCCGTCGTCCGGTCTAAACAAATAGGATAAACGCTTGCCGCGCTTTTATTCCATGCGCGACTATTTCCCTTATGCGGCGCATACCTTTACACAAAAGCGTCGTGGGAGGCGGAGTAGCATGAATGAGGCGGCCTATTTGGTGATTTGGCTGATCGGCCTGTTTGCTCTCGTTATTGTGGTATCCGTTTGCGTCGTGAAGCTGATCGTTCACGATTCGACCGCTTACGATGAGAAGTTCCTGTGGATGCGCCGGCTGCCGCCGGATGCGGCGGACGACGGCAAAAACCGCGGCGGTCATTGACGTACGGCGCGTTTGAGAGTGATCGAATTGGTGCACACTATTCCTGACTTTGAAGAAATGAGGGAAGATGTGCATGAAAGCAATCGCCGTCGTTTTTGGAGCCGCTGTCATGATGCTCGCTTGTTCCGGCTGCAATCCGGAATCCGGGGCGGATGCGAAGCCGGGCGGACATCAGGTTCAAAACGTATTTGCCGACGTATACCGGGAACCCGAAAGCGAAACGGTCTTCGGGGATGTATACGATCCCCCGAACGAATCGCAGACGCTTGCGCCGCCGTATGCCGGCAAACGGGAAGGCGATCCGAACCGCGTGCCGCTGCCGACAGGCGGCTGAGCGCCGAGCCGCATCGGAATTTTCGGTGCGCAGCCGTGCGGCTTCATTCCGGCAGGGGCATTTTTTACCGGCTTATCGGGCAACCTAAATACCGAATCGATCACGAAAGGAGAGAGCGTACCATGGCTGACAACAATGCGGTGAACCCGAATGCGGGGCAGCGGGAAACGTTCGTAGCGGTTCAGAAAAACGGCGACGGCGATCTGACGGCCTTCAGGACGTCCTCCGGACGCGTTCTTAATTACGAGCAGGCGCTCGCAGCCGTCCAAGAAGGTCAAATCGCCGGCGTCAATGCCTTTAAGGGCAGAGACGGCGAAACCTATATCCGGGGCGATGCCGACGGCGACCCCAGCAACAATCTCGATTCCCTGCCGGGCTTCTGACCGGTTCGATAACGAAAACAGCCCGCTGGATGGCCAGCGGGCTGTTTTTCGTTACTCGAAGGTGTACAGGGAGTGCTGCTCCACAAATCTCATTTTTCCGGTCCTGCCTTCGAACTGCGGTTTCGTATCGTCGTAATGCATCAGCCATATCCGCTCCTGCATCGTTTCCGGCAGCGTCAAGAGCTCGTCCAGCGAAGCATGAACGATGCCCGGAGATTTCAGCTGGCAGTCGTGAAAGAAGACCGTGCAGCCGCGTCCGGCAAGCTCGGCGAGCAGCTCCGGCTGAAACGTCATGTCCGCCGAATAAAAAAACGTTCGGTTCACGATATAAGAGTAGCTGGCTTTTCCCGCGATATGCGGGGTGCGGATCGGCTCGACCGACAAGCCCGGCACGAGCTCCGCGGCTTCTCCTTCCCGCAGCGGACGAACCTCGAAAAAATCGTCCAGCTTCGTCCATTCCTCCTGAACGAGACCGCCCTTTAGCGAGTTTTCCCATAAGACGTTCGTCAGCGGCTCCGGAATATAGAGAACCGGCTTCCGGTTGTATACAAATTTCATTTGAAATGCAAACTCCTCGACGCCGCCGATATGATCGGCATGAATGTGGCTGAGCAGCAGCGCGTCGATATCGTTGAATGTCCTGCCGAGCGAATGGAGCGCGGCCGGTCCCGTAATGCCGCAGTCGAGCATGACCGTCCCGCCTTCCGCATCAAGCAGGGCGTTATTGTTGAAGTAACGTTTGGCAAACGCGCTGCCCGTCCCAAGCATTTGAATGTTCAATCGGTTAACCCCCCGTGGAAAATGGTTCGCATTTACTGTACCATGTCCGGTTCGCGTTGGAAAGCGGGCCCAAATTGCCGCAGGTCCGCCTGCGAGACAGCCGGGACAACATACCGCCAAGCCTCGCCTGTCATACAATGTGGGGAAACAACCGTGACGATGGGGCAGGTGCACGATCAGATGGCAAAAGGTAAAGCGGTGAAAAAACAGAAGACGCGCTCCGATCGGAAGCAAGCCGTTTTGAAGCTGGTTTTATCCGATACATGCGCGGTGTGCAAAACGCCTTGCGCCCGCGGGATGCGGTACTTGGACCATATGCGGCAGCCGGGGGCGGCGGGAAACGGCGTGCCCTGCATTTTGACGAAAACGTACGTCTGACCGCATCACGCGGTAACGTAGAAGAGCCATTTCCCGGGCAAGCGCGCTTTTCTTCAACATGCGACAACGGTACGCGAAACAAAAAACGTGTTCAAGTTGCGCAACTTTGGACGACTTGGTGAGTATAACCATTCATCCAGACAAACGGATGGAGGGTTTGCGACCATGAAATTCAGAAAGATTCTCATCTTGCTGCTGGTCATGTCATTATGGGGCGGTACGATGATCTTCGCCGATTCCGCCGCGCAGAAAATCCGCGTGATCGTGAACGGATCGACGCTTGACGATTCCGGTTTGATTGTTGACGGCAAGACCTATTTGCCGATCAGGCAAATTGCCGATACGCTGCAGTCACTGATCGTTTGGGACGACGAGGGCAAGACGGCGACCTTGTTTAAACCGAACGTTCATATGTTTCTTTTCCAGGACGACAAGAAGATTTTCGGCAATGTAACGGCAGGCAGCAAAATTACGTTCAATGTATTCGCCCAAATCGATAATTTAACGACCGACATTTCCGGTGTCAAGGTTTCCCTGTTCGATCCGAGCGGGACGGAGACAATCATTCAGTCGGAGAACGAGAAGACAGAGAAAGACAATTTCTGGTACAAAACGAACGATATTACCTACACGTTCAACAGTCCAGGCAAATACGTCATTCGTTTCTTCATGAAGATCAACCCGAACGATGACTGGAGAGTCGTATCGGAAAAAACGATTACATCCAAATAAACGTACCGGCCCCGCCCTTTGAGGAGCGGGGTCTTCTCGTTTGACCGGGCAGGGCGATCATGTTACGATACCTGTAAGCTTGGTACATATACAGAAATGAGGGTTTACGATGAGCGAACATATTCACGGCGACGATTGCGGATGCGGTCACGATCATGACCACGAGCATGAGGAGCACGTTTTTCTTGTCGAGGACGAGGAAGGCAAAGAGCGGGAAATGGTGATGGTATATACGTTCGAATCCGAGGAAAAGGTCTATGCGGTTCTGCTGGACCGGAACGATCCGGAAGCGGACGGCGTTATTTTTCGCATCGAAGAAGAGGGCGAGGAAGCGTTTCTCGTCGGTATCGAGGACGATGCCGAGTGGGACCGCGTCACCCGCATTTATGAAGAAATCGCCGAACGCGAGAACAGCCGGGCTTAACGTCCGTATTTAGCGATAAACCCCGCCTTCCCGGCAGCCGGGAGGGCGGGGTTTATCGTTGTATGTACGAAATTATTTGCGCGGGTTGAAATACATCGTTCTCCCGTTAAACAGCGTAAGCTCGGCTTTCAGATGCCGGGCGAAATATTTGCACAGCTCGTTGCCTTTCGCCTTATCGCCGTGCGTTGCGTCGTCGGGAAGCACAACCTGCACGAAATGTGTTTCCCGTTCGCCATCCGCTTTGTTGCCGACGCCGAACAAAATATACCGGTATTGCGGCGTCGTTCCTTTCAAATAAAACCAGCGGTCTTCCTCCCCGGGCCGGGTTTCCACGGTATAAGGAAAAGCGGCGTCGGCATAATCCCAATCCAGCTGCTCGCCGGTCAACGACGTCTGACGGCGGTATCGTCCAAGCCATTCCTTCACGTCGTCCAGGCTGAGCCGTTCGACGGCGGAGCCTTCCACGAATGTAATGTAAGCGCTTTGACTCAAAGTCAAGACCACCTTTCGCAAAAACGCGGAGCATTCGGTTATATACGTGTACCATCATAGCATTCCGCCGGGCGGTTGACAATCCGAAAAGACCGCCCGGCAATGCGGATCAAGGGCTTATGAAATCGCTTTTTCCTCTACGATGACCTTAACGAATTCGATGCTGCGGTCCTCAGGTCCTTTCACGGGCAGTCCGACCTCGACGTGGTCAACGATATAATCGATATTTTCCTGCGATATGACTTCGCCGGGAAGCAAGATCGGAATGCCCGGCGGGTAGACATAGATGAACTCGGCGATAATGCGGCCTGCGGATTCCTTGAACGGAATGACCTCCGTTTCGGCATAGAACGCGTCGCGGGGCGTAAGCGAGAGCTGGGGGATCTCCGGAATTTTCACGACCAGCTCGTTTGCTTCGTTCACCTCGTGATAAGTGTTCGCCAGATCGCGCAGCGCCGATAGCAGCGTGCCGACCGAATCCTGTGTATCGCCGGGCGTCACGAGGGCAAGAATGTTGTACATATCGCTCAGCTCGACTTCGATGTTATACGTTTCGCGCAGCCAGTTTTCCGTTTCGTAACCGGTAATGCCCAGATGGCGGACATGAACCGTCAATTTCGTCGGGTCGTAATCGTACGTCGCCTCGCCGCCCAGAATTTCCTCGCCCGGGCAGTAAAGACCCGGAATACGGTTAATTTCGGCGCGCGCATAATCGGCCAAATCGATGGCTTTCTGGGCGATTTCGTGGCCATGCAGCGCCAGATGGCGCCGGGACGTGTCGAGCGAAGCCAGCAGCAAATAAGAGGTCGACGTCGTCGTCAGCATGCTGATGATCGTCTGCACCCGCTGCGGGTTGATACGGCCGGCGCGCACGTTCAGCACGGAGCTTTGGGTCATCGAGCCGCCCAGCTTATGCACGCTCGTGGCCGCCATATCGGCGCCGGCCTGCATGGCGGACATCGGCAGCTTTTCGTGGAAATGAATCAGCACCCCGTGCGCTTCGTCCACGAGCACCGGAATGTCGTAGCTGTGGACCAGCTCGACAATTTCCTTCAAATTCGCGCAGATGCCGAAATAGGTCGGGTTGATGACAAGCACGGCCTTCGCGTCCGGATGGCGGTCCAGCGCGCGCTTTACCGCGCGGGTCGAAATGCCGTGATCGATGCCGAGATTGGCGTCCCGCGCGGGCGAAATGAAGACCGGGCGCGCGCCGGCGAAAATGATCGCCGACATGATCGATTTATGCACGTTGCGGGGAACGATGATTTTGTCGCCTGGGGCGCATACCGTCAAAATCATCGTCATAATAGCGCCGCTTGTGCCCTGTACGGAAAAAAAGGTATAATCGGCTCCGAATGCGTCCGCGGCAAGCTTTTGCGCGTCTTCGATGACGCCGGTCGGCTGGTGCAGATCGTCGAGCGGCGCGATATTGATCAGGTCGATCGACAGCGCATTATCGCCGATGAACGCGCGGAATTCCGGGTCGCTGCCGAGCCCTTTTTTATGTCCGGGAATATGAAATTGAACGGGATTGCGTGCCGCATGCCCGCGCAGCGCGCTGAACAGCGGAGTCCGGGTATGATCCATATGCTTCATCCCAGCCTTTCGTCGTTAGTCGTACAAACAAGCTTGAGTATAGCAAAACCGGGGGGGATTGCAAGTTACTTTTTTTGTGGAAACTAGAACGTAGAAAAGGAAATGCGGCGGTCTGTTCCGGCAGGCCGTTTTACAGGGAAGGAGCGAATCACCGGTGAAAATGCGCAAAGGCTGGACCAAAGGAAAAGTGCTGTCGTCGCCCTTCGTCATTCAACTGCTGATCATTATGTTTCTTGTCGAATTTGTAAAAGGCGCCTTGCTTATCTCCATCCTGCCCGTTTATATGGGGACGGTGCTCGGATTGTCCGCCTATGCGGTCGGCTGGGCGCTGGCGCTCCAGTATATCGGGGACAACGTTTTTCGCAGCCCGCTCGGCTGGATCATCGACCGGATCGGCTATCGGACCGCCATGCTGCTCGGCGTCCTGCTCTGCTTCGTTTCGGTATCGATCGTGGCGGTGACGTCCAACGTCTACTGGATCGTCTTCGCCTGCGTGCTGCTCGGCGTCGGCTCGTCGCCGCTGTGGCCGTGCGTGATTACGGGGGTGACGGCGGTGGCGGGGAACGAGGCGAAAGGAACGATCATGAGCTTCGTTTATATGGCGTGGCTGGTTGGCGTCGGCGCCGGGCCGGTCGTGATCAATTTCTTCATCGCGCATACATACGAGAACGCCTTTCGGATGCTGGTCGGCATGATGATGGCCGTCGTGCTGGTGGCGCTTTTTCTGCCGGGGAAACGGAAATCCGACGAGATCGAGGGACGGACCGAAGCGGCGCGGAAAGAGGCGGAGCACGTCCGCGCAGCGGTGCCGCTGCTGGAGCGGGCTTCCGCTTATTTCGCAAAAGTGCGCCGTTCGATGCAGGCCAGCAAGCTGCTGTATCCCGCCATGTTCTCGCAAAATTTTGCGCTCGGCCTGCTGACGCCGGTGCTGACGCTGTATGCGCGGACGGTGCTTCATCTGTCGCCGGGGCAGTACAGCCTGTATCTGCTGGCGGGCGGAGCGGTGACCGTCGCGGGACTTATCCCGGTCGGCAAATGGGTGGATCGGTTCGGCACGAAATGGTTTCTGCACGCAGGCTTCCTGACCGCCGCGATCTCGCTGCCGGTGCTTGGCTACACGCGGTCGCTCCCGCACGTGCTGCTGATCGTTGCGCTCGTCGGTCTTGGCTACGCCTGCATCATCCCGGCCTGGAATGCGCTGATCGCCGAAGCGATCCCGAAATCCGAGCGCGGCGCGGTATGGGGCTTCTTCCTCACGATCGAAGGGCTCGGGATGGTATTCGGCAGCATTATGTCCGGAAGACTGTGGGACAAGCTCGGCCCGCATGCGCCGTTTTTCCTGAGCGGCTCGGTGCTGCTGATGCTGTTTGTTCTTCATTTGTTCATAACAAGGCGTTCCAAACTTGTGGTACGATGAGGGGGTGGAGGGACGAAACAGATGAGAGACAAAAGACTCGCGATCGTCATGCTGATGCTGATGACCACGTTCATCGGCTTTGGAATTATCATTCCGGTGCTGCCGGAGCTGATTAAAGAAGCGAGCCCGGACCGGGTGGAGTTTCATACCGGCTGGATGCTGTCGCTGTATTCGCTCGTATCGTTCATCATTTCGCCGGTATGGGGCAGCCTGTCGGACCGGATCGGCCGCCGCCCGGTTATTATGGCGGGAGTGCTCGGTTTCGCCGCAAGCTTCCTGCTGTTCGGCGTCGCCGACGGCAGCCTGCCGCTTATGTATGCCTCTCGCGTGCTCGGAGGTCTGTTCTCCGGCGCCGTCACGTCGGTCATCGTCGCTTACGTTGCCGATATTACGCCGCCCGACCAGCGGACCAAAGGAATGGGCCTCGTCGGCATGTCGATCGGCCTCGGCTTCACGATCGGGCCGGGCTTCGGCGGGCTGCTCAGCCTCGTATCCAAAAACACGCCGTTTTTCGCCGCGGCCGGGCTTGCGCTTATCACGTTCCTGCTCGCCGTGACGAAGCTGACGGAATCGCTCGAGCCGGACCGCCGCCGCGCCTCTCACGAGCGCAAGCCTTCGCGCTGGACGGCTTTTACGGGACCGCTTAAATATTTGTACATGCTGGCGCTGTTCGTTTCGCTGTCGCTGGCCGGACTGGAGGCGACGCTGCAGCTGTTCGGCATCCAGCGGTTTAATGTGACGCCGCTTCAGGTCGGCATCATGTTTCTCGTATGCGGCCTCGTCGGCGCGCTCATTCAGGGCGGCGTCGTACGGAGGAGGATCCGCAAAGGCCAGGAGCCGGGGTACATCGCCGCCGGCCTGCTCATCTCGGCCGCAGGCTTTCTGCTGCTGCTGACGTCGCATTCACTGGCTACGGCGACGGTCTATCTGGCCATATTCGGCGTCGGCAACGCCTTGATTCGCCCGTGCGTCACGTCGCTCATTACCCAGAAAACGACGGTCGGCCAAGGCGTCGCCTCGGGGCTCAGCTCGTCGATGGACAGCCTCGGCCGCATTTTCGGGCCGCTGATCGGGACATCGCTCCTCAGCATCGGCCTGCCGCTGCCGTACGCTGCCGGCGGAGCGTTATCGCTCGCGGCGCTCCTGTTCCTGTTCCGGTTCCGGTCGCTCGACCGGGCGTCGGGCAGCAGCGCGGAGACGGCCGCCGTATCGGAACAGCGGCTGTAAAGCCAAGCCAAACGAAAGACGCCGGAGAGGGTTCACCTCAAGCCCGGCGTCTTTTTTTATGATCGAAGGGAAGGGCAGAGGCACTCCGCCGGAAGCGAAGCGGTCAGTTAACCTTTGGGGCGCCGAGGCCGCGGACGATAAAGGCGATCGTCTCCTCGCGCTCCCGCTCGTCGTCCCAAACCGCTCCTTCGCGGCTGCCGTAAAAGGAGCGGATCATCATATACCCGAACAAGCTTGAGCCAATCAGCCGAATGATCGTTTCCGACGGCATGGCGGCAACTTTGCCTTCCGACTTCAGCCGCTCGATCACGCTCCGTAGCCGGTCCAGAACGCGGTTCATCACTTCGTTCTTGAAATGCTCCTGCAGCTCCGGATGAAACGAGATTTCCTGAGCGGCGATGCGGATAATGCGCTGATGCTTATCCAGAAACTCGATCCGGTTTGCGATGACCGCCCGCAAAAACTGTTCGAGGCTGTCGTACTCCTCGTCCAGCACCTTGTTCAAATCGCGCAGCACGAGCGGTGCGATCAGCTTCGTCAGGGTCGGGGCGACGATCGCCAGGAGCAGCTCCTTTTTTGTTTTATAGTGGCGGAAAATCGTCCCCTCCGCAACGCCGGCGCGCTGGGCGATTTCGCTCGTGGAAGAGGCGGCAAACCCTTTTTCTGCAAAAATCTCGATGGCGGCCTGGACGATCCGGGCCTGCTTCTCGGTCATTTTGCCGCCGTCCCCGTCCTTCAGCAGATCGGCCAGCCATTGTTCCTTCGTATCCTGCATGAACCTCACACCTTTTCTGCCGCAATCCGAATCCCTCAAGTTCGGTAAAATCATATCATACCGGCATCGTTTTGTTAATGGAGCGAAAAAGACCGGCATCGGTTCGCTTCGCCCGGGGAAGGAGCGGCGCCTCGGTCTCAGGTCGGGGCCCAAGACTGGTCTGCGGTCGATTTTGCGGACGCCCGCAATCAGGTAAGCTTGAGCAAGAAGTTTTTTAGTGAACATTCCGGGAGGGCTAGCAAAGAAAATGCACGCATTGACAAAATGGGCATTCAACAACAAAGCAGCGATGAAGATTGTCGTGCTGATCGCGCTGGTTATGGGAGCGGTAAGCTATTGGAAGCTTCCGATGGAGTTTCTGCCGGAGGCCGACAATCCGGCGATCACGATTGCCGCGATCGGACAAGGCTACGATGCGAAATCGATGGAAACCGAAGTGACCGCCAAGCTGGAAGAGGCGGTTCAGTTCGTCAAAGGAAAGACGGACATGCTGTCCACATCCGGCAACGGGTTTTCACAAATCAATCTGACGTTTGATTCCAAAACGGATATGAAGGAAGCCAAGGCTGAGGTCGAGCAGGCGGTCGATGCGGTGCAGCTTCCGCAGGGCGTAATGAAGCCGTTTGTCGTGCAATTTAATACGACCATGATCCCGATCGCCTGGGTGACGGTCGCTTTTGACGGCAGCATGACGGCGGCCGAACGCGACCGGGCGGAGAAGGACGTCGTGGACGCCTTCAAAAAGATCGACGGCGCCGGTCAGGTCACCCTGGGCGGCAAAGCGGCGCCGAGCGTGCAAATCGTGCCGGATGCGGTGAAGCTGGCCGCAAAGGGCGTCCCCGTACAAGCGCTGATGGGCGTGCTGCAGGGCCGGACGGCATCGTCCGCCGTCGGCGAGAAGACGATTGACGGCGCGTCGGGAAACATTAACGTGCTTGCAGCCGTGGACGATATCGAGACGCTGAAGAAGCTGCCGGTCGCCGCCGGCGTGGCGCTCGGCGACGTCGCCGACGTGAAGCTGGCAAGCAGCAGGGAAAGCCTGACGAGCCTGGACGGTAAGGATGTGCTTGTGCTGACGATCGCCAAATCGGCGACAGCCAATGCGGTCAGCGTCGGCAAGCAGGCAGGCGAGAAAGTGGACGAGATTAACAAAGACATGAAGGGCGTCGATGCCCGCGTATTGCTGAGCACGTCGGACATGGTGACCCATTCGGTCAGCTCTATGCTGCGCGAGGTGCTGATGGGCGCCTTGTTCGCTACAGTCGTCATTTTGATCTTCATGCGCAATTTTCGGGCTACGCTCGTGACGATCGTGTCCATCCCGCTGTCCCTTGGCATTACGCTTTATTTACTCGATATTTCGGGCGTCTCGCTGAACATCATCACGCTGGGCGGAGTGGCGGTCGCGGTCGGCCGGCTGGTCGACGACAGCATCGTCGTCATCGAGAATATTTACCGCAGGCTGCAGAAGGAGCCGTTCTCGATCCCGCTTGTGATCGACGCGACGAAGGAGGTCGCCGCAGCGATCACGTCGTCGACGCTCGTGACGGTCGCCGTCTTCCTGCCGATGGGGCTCTTGCGAGGCTCGCTTCAGAGCTTTCTGCTGCCGTTTGCGCTGACCGTTGCCTATTCGCTGCTCGCCTCGCTGCTTGTCGCGCTTACGGTCGTGCCGCTGCTCAGCGCGGTTCTTCTGCGCGGCACGAAGATGAAGGAGCACGAAGGCTCGCAGCGCTTCGCGAAATTTCTGGCGTGGAACCTGCGCTTCAAGTGGGTGCCTTTGCTCGCCGCCGTCCTGCTGCTTGCCGGCTCGGTTACCGCCTATGCGGCGATGCCGAAGGGGGCGCTCGATTCGTCCGATGCGTCGAACCTGAACGTGACGCTTCAATATCCGGGCGAAACGCCGCAGGATGACGTCATCGCGAACGGCCGGAAGCTGGAAGCGTGGCTGAACGGACGGAGCGACATCGACTGGGTGCTGATGCAGAACGGCAACAGCTCCGATAACGCCAAATACGGCGCGGTGTCTTCGCCGACGCTCGTGACCTATATGGTTGCCGTCAAGAAAGGCGCGGATGCCGAGAAGCTGATCGGCGACATCCGGGCGCAGCGCTCCGGTTATCCGGGCGCGGATTTGAACGCCGGCGCATCGAACATGATGTCCGGCTCCAGCTCGACGCAGGTTACGGTCGATGTGACCGGCAGCGACCCGAATCAAATCGCCAAAGGCGCGGATGAGGTAATTGCGGCGATCAAGCCGATCAAGGACGTGGTGAAGGTTCAGTCGAACCAGGAGGAGAAAAAGCCGGTCTACACCTTCGTGCTTGACCCCGTCAAATCGAAGGGGCAGGAGGTTGCGGCCCAGCTGCAGGCGCTGCTGAACCCGATTCCGGTCGGCTCCATTTCGGTCGACGGGCGCGATACCGCCGTCCTGCTGGAGCCGATGGCCGACCCGAAATCCGCGGCCGAGCTCGGCAGGTTGACGATCATGACCCCGCAGGGGCCGGCGCCGTTATCGACCGTGGCGAAGCTCGTAAAAACCGAACAACCGAGCGAGTTTTTTCATAAGGACGGCAAGCCGTATATCCGCGTAACGGCGGATGTGGAGCCGAGCCAGCTGTCGATCGCCGGCAAAAAGATCGAAGACGCCGTCAAGAAGCTTCAGGCGCCGGAAGGAACGGCGTTCTCCATCGGCGGCGCCTCGGCGCAGCAGGCGGGCGATTTTGCCGATCTGGGCGTCATCATGCTCGTCGCCATCGGCATCGTGTACCTGATTATGGTCATCACGTTCAAAACGATCCGCGCGCCGCTCGCCATCCTGTGCTCGCTTCCGCTCGCCGCCATCGGCGCGGTAGCCGGCCTGCTCGTCTCGGGCATAACGCCGGACTTTACGGCTGTCTTCGGCGCCTTGATGCTGATCGGGATCGTCGTGACGAACGCGATCGTGCTGATCGACCGCGTGAAACAGAACGAACGGCGCATGTCGATCCGCGAAGCGCTCATCGAAGCGTCCTCGACCCGGATGCGGCCGATCGTCATGACGGCCGTCGCCACGATTTGCGCCATGCTGCCGCTCGTCTTCGGCTCCACGGAAAGCGGAAGCATCGTCTCCCAAAGCCTCGCCATCGTTGTCATCGGCGGCCTGGCGGCGGCGACGCTGCTGACGCTCGTCATCGTGCCGTGCATCTACGAGCTGTTCTTCTTCCGCAAATCGAAGCGCCAGCGGGCTGGAGGCGCTGTCGATCAGGCGGCCTAAAGCAAAGCCTGGCGTGTGTAAGCAGGACGGGTTAAAAAGACGCCCGCCGGTCCCGGTTTTCCGGGTACGGCGGGCGTTGTCTCGTTGGCGGGCGGCTTACTTCGGCGAGGCTGCCATTTTATAGAGCGGCAGCACACGGCGGAACGTTTCCTCCGCCTTGGCGATGAGAGCCTCGCCGTCGCGCAGCAGCGGATCGTTGCGGTCCAAGCGGATGCCGCAAAGCGCCTCGGCGGCTTTCACCGTCCGCAGCCGCTCCAGCAGCAGGCGGACGCCGTCGCGTCCGAGCTCGGCCTGTGAGGTTCCTTCCGGCGACATATGGTCGCCCGACCAGATATACCCGGCTGGTATTTCGCTTAAAATGTCGTCCAGATGCCTCAGCGCAAGCTCGGCAAACCGTGCTTTATCCGGCGCCTCGTAGATAACGGCAAACTGGATGAACAGGTGCGAACCGAACAAGCCGAGCTGAAAATGGGGGTGCATCTTATAGCCCCTTTTGTTCGGCGCGAACGCCACCCACGTATCGTTCGGCGGATGGACCGTCCGTCTGGCGTGTTTGGCGACGTGCGGATACATCGTCTCGCCGCACAGGCCGGAGAGAAAGGGGGAGAAACGTTCGCCGAGCTCATGGAGCTTTGGACGGATGCGTTCGATGAGCAGCTCCATCCGCGCCTCCAGTCCGGGCACGGCGAATACGTCGAAGTCGTCCTCGTGAAAGCCGGTAAACCGGGCGGTTTGTCGTTCGATTGCTGGCATGCAGGTTCATTCCTTTCTGTATACACACGCCGTCTGCGTCTGGCAGGGCAGTGTGCCCGAATCCGGCGCGCTCATGCAGAAAGCATGACCCGAATCCGGCAGCGATTGTCCATATTATAGCACAAAGAACAGGCGGTAAGCAGGAACGGGACGCCGTCTTGTTGCAAATCGCGGGCGGTTCGGTTACAGTCGAATTTAGCCGAAACCGGCAATCCGCCGATATCCGAATGGGTTGAAAAAGGGGAGAAGCGTTTTGTGGCAGCAAATCTGGTTTGTCGTTAATTTCGTGTTTGTGGCTTTATTGATCGTATTTATGTTCGCCCACCGCGCAGTCATCACGGCCAGGCAGCAGGGCGATCCGCAGCGGCTGCTGCGGGCGTCCCGGACCCGGCTCGCGGTCGGCGTTCTGTGCGCCGCCGCCTTCGCGGCAATGGCCGCCAGCTTCCTGATCGCCATGCGCATGGGCCGATGACAGTTTTGTGACCGATCCCGCTTCGTCAGCAACTTTCCCTTTCGATTTGCGCAACTTTTCCAGCGGCATCCGCGTTTAATGATCTTGAGTTCGAACTTGCGAGGCGCCGGACGCGGCGGCGGGAGCTAAAAGAAAGTGTGCGTAATAAAGGAGACGGAGCATGAAATCATTGAAGTGGCTGTTGATGTTTTCGCTGCTGCTGGCCCCCTTCGCCGGGGGACATGTCAAAACGGCGTCGGCCGACGGAACGCCGACCGATACGCTCGTTTTGACCCTGCGCAGCAATGTGATCGTGCATAATGGGGTCGTTTGGAAGTCAACGCAGCCGTTGACCATTTACAACGGGACGGGATTTGTCGAATTCCGGGCCATTTCGGCGCGGTACGGCTATAAAGTATCGTACAATCCCGCGACGAAAGAATCGATCGCGACAAGCGGCGAGCACGAGCTGCGGTTCAAGCCGGGCAGCGCGATCGTGGAGATGGACGGAACGATGGTGAAGGCGTCGGGAGCGACGTATATTTTGAACGGCTCGCTGATGGTGCCTCTGCGTGCATGGTCCGAAATTACGGGAAGCAAGCTGACCATCGCCGGGACGAAAATGACGCTGACGTGGCAGCGGTACGTACAGCCGACCGCCGATTTCGAGGTGCAGCCCGCCGAAATCTTTGCCGGTCAAACGCAGGTGACGTATGTCGATCATTCGACGAACTCGACGGGGCAGCCGTTCGTAGCGGACATCTGGCAGGGCAATCTCAGCGTGTTCCCCGAGCCTGGGACGTATACGATTACGCGTCAGGTGGAAGACGTGAACGGCCAGTGGAGCCAGCCGTACTCGGTTACGATAGAGGTGAAAGCGCCGAACCAGCCGCCGGTGGCCGATTTTTCCACCGATAAGCCGTCGTACAGGATTGGCGAGCCGATCATGCTGAACGATTTGAGCACCGACGATCAGAACGCGATTGTCCGCCGTACGTGGACGGTGGACGGTAAAACTTACGATACGAATCCTCCGCAGCTTGTTTATTTCGAGCCGGGCGACAAAACGATTACGCTTCAGGTCGAAGACAGCCAGGGGCTGGTCGGTTCGGTGACGAAGACGGTCACGGTAACGAGCGAGGTGCTGTACACGCAGGACGAGTACAACAAGCTGTTCACGAAAGCGGGCGACAAATTCCCGATCGACGGCAGCTCCGTCCTGAATATGAAGGCACTGTCGTATAAGATTCAGTCCGACAACTCGCAAATGGTGCTCAGCGACAACCCCGAAGCGCTGGTCCGCGAAGGCATCATTTACGAAGCCCAGCTGACGGGCCAGGCACGATTCATGTTTTACAACATGAACAAAATGAGCTACCCGGTTAAAATGTACCTGGTTGCGACCAATAAAAACGGCACGACGGTCAATGTCAGCACGACCTCTTCCGGTCTGGGCGGTCCGGCCCCGTCCGTATACAATACCGGCAAAATGTCGACGCTGCGCTATTTGAGCTCCTATTTGACCCCTCCGGCGTCGAACGTGGTGTCGATCAAACCGGGACAGTCGAAAATCATTTATGACGATCTGCATCAAATCCCGATGAAGCCTGGCGACGTGCTGTCCGCTTATGCCGACATTTATTCCGACCAGGAAGTCGTTTACGACGTCGTCGTCGTGGCGGCCAACGAAGATCCGATTCAGGCGCTGCCGAACCTGTCCATCATGGAAAAGGATAATTTGCACGTGCGGGGGACGTTCAATAACGCAAACCGGCTCATCGAGATCGACGACACGCTCGGCACCGAGCCGGAGCTGATTAAGCTGGGCGATTCCAAAATCGATCAATATTTGACCGGCATCGATGAAACGACCGGCGAACTGCAGCTGAACTACGGCAATTTCGGCTGTATGTATACGCTGCGCATGCCGCATGTCGCCCCGCATACGCTGATCAGCTTGAACGCGCGCGGAGGTTATTATACCGGCGGCTTTATCGTGAACGGGCAGGTGGTGCCGGTGACCGAGAACAGCATTCTGAAGGACAACTCGGAAGCGGCCGTCCTGTACCGGACCGGCGATACGCAGGAATCGGTGGAAATCGCCTTCACGCTCGCCGCAGGCAGCAACCTCCCGATCGCGCTTCTGCTTTCGCCGCTGCCGGCAACGAAATATTAATGCGTACAGGCAAATCAAACGGGCAAGTCAAAAAGCCTTCTCTCCCGAAGCCAACATGCTGAGGGAGAGAAGGCTTTTGTTGTGCCCGATCGAGTGGAAGCTCCTTACGGCAGTTCGATCGAGACCTCGCGTTTCAGATCGGCCGAACGGAGCACGCCGTCGATGATGGCCTGCTGGATCACGATTTGATCGGCCGGAATCGGCGCCGGACGGCCCTCGCGCACCGCGTCCACGAAATCGCGCACCTTTTCGAAGAACAAGTCCTTCGAATGCTCGATAATCGGCACGGGCGTCGACGTCTGCTGACCCATAAAATCATGGTACAGCGTCAAATTGCCGACCTTGCCGTCCCAGACGCCCGACCAGTTGCCGGAGCCGAACGGATTAACCTTGAGTCCCGCGTCCGTCCCGAGGAACATCGTCGAGCCGAGCGAATCCATGTGCATCGCCCACGAGATTTTGAACTGCAGCACAAGGTCGCCTTCGAACCGGACCATGGCGACGCCGAAATCCTCGACCTCGAACTTTTCCGCTTCCTTGTGATACAGCGGATTCGTGCCGAAATAATTGGACGTGTAGGCCGAAACGGTCAGCGGCTTCGGGTAGCCCATCGCGTTCAGCGCCATATCGAGCGAATAGCAGCCGATATCGGCCATCGCGCCTGCGCCGGCCAGCTCCTTGCGGATGAACGTCCCGCCCGGCATGCCGCGGCGGCGTCCGCCGCCCGTCTCGACATAATAAACTTTTCCGAGCTTGCCGGACTGCACGATATCCTGAACCAGCTTCATGTTCGGGTCGTAGCGCGGCTGGAAACCGATCGTCAGCATGCGGCCCGTTTCGCGCGATACTTGAACCATGTCGAGCGCCTCGGCGAGCGTGACGGACATCGGCTTCTCCAGCAGCACCTGCTTGCCCGCCCGCATGGCGTCCACCGCGGTGGTGTGATGCGCGACGTTCGGCGTACAAATACTGACGCCGTCCAAATCCAGCTCAAGCAGTTTGCGGTGATCTTCGTACGCGGCCGCGCCTTCGAGACCGAGCGCCTCGATAAACTGCTGCGCCTTGCCCGGCACGACGTCCGCGACGGCGGCGACTTCGACGTCCGGCAGCTTTTTGTACTGGTTGATATGGGCGCGGGCGATGCCGCCGCTGCCGATAATGCCGATTTTAAGCGTTTTGCTCATGATTGTGTTCAGCTCCGTTTCCAATATGGGGATGAAGCCTGGGGCGAACCGATCCGTCCGCAAGCTGCTTTTCCTTAAACTGCTTCGGTGTCATATGGAACCGCTTCTTGAAGACGTAATACAAGTAATTGCTGCTGGCAAAGCCGTGCTCGACGGCAATTTGCTCAAACGAGCTCCGGCCTTCCACGATGGCGGCGCATACCTGGCTGAGCCGGTAATTTTCGAGATAGGCGCTGAACGATTCCGCGCCGCGTTCCCGGAAAATGCGCTGAAGCTGCCTCCCGCTGATCGGGATGCGCTCGGCCACCTCCTGCAGCGTAATCGGCAGCGAATAATTGTCGTGAATAAACTGGGTGGCGATGTTGAAGCGATGCTCGTTCATGTTGCGGGCCGGCGGCTCGAACGTCGCCTGCGGCACCGAGCACATTCTGCCCGACCGCAGCAAAATCTGGATGATCGACTGCTTGATCGTCGAGAACGCGCCCGGCTGCTCTTCCCTCAAGGCACGGTACGCGGTCAGAAACCACGACATCGCGTTGTATTGATCGGCAAGCGGACGCTGCGGCAGCGCATCGAGCGAGCGGACGCACATCTCGGCTTCGAGCCGCTCCCATTTCTCGCCCCACGCTTCCGCATCCGGCTCCCCGCCGGCTTCGCCCAGCTTGACGATATCAACATGCAGGCACAGCTCATCCATCGCTTCGCGGGCGTCCGCTTCCTGCTGGTGGATGACACCCGGACCGGTCAAATAAAACAGCCCTTCGTGCAGCGAGTGCTTCGTTTCGCCCAGGATGACGGTCCCTTTGCCCCGGGGAATAAAATGAAACTCGTATTCCGAATGCTTGTGAAAGCGAATCATTTTGCCCGGCGTGAACGTTGTGAGGTGGCAGCGGAGCACCCGGAAGCCGTAGCCGCCCCAGCGAAAGCTGATCTCCAGCCGGTCGATGGCGTCCATCTTGTCGACCATCAAAGCATATGCAAACGGTTTAGCCATGCAGCCGCTCCGCTCCTTTCACTTGGATAAAATCAGCCCTGCAGCTCGCTGAGCGAGACGGTGCGTTTCTCGGCGGCCGACAGATTAGATGCTTCCATCAGCTTTGTCAAATCGGTTGCCAGCGCGATGTTCTCGTCGGCGGTCGTGCCGTTCAAAACATGGCCGACCCATTGCTCGAACGCGGATTCGCGGTTAGCCGGGATATCCACCGTTACCCATTCCTTGGCGTCCAGCTTGTTGCTGCGCACGCGGATCACCGCGTCCGGCAGGCCGTACAGCAGCGTCCCTTCGGTGCCGTGAATTTCAACGCAGAACGGCGAGTGGCTGTTGACGAAGCCCGCTTCGACGATGCCGATCGCCTTGCCGTAATGCAGCAGGACGGCCGCATTGTCTTCGACGTCCTTGCCGGTCACGTAGCCGTACGATGCGCTGACGGACTGCGGCAGGCCGAGGAACAGGCGGGTCAAATACATCGGGTGGCAGCCGAGGTCGATCAGCGCACCGCCGCCGCACTGCTCCTGGTTGAAGAAATGGGACGGCAGCCAGCCGGCCGTCGCGCCGTTATGGGACAGGCGGACGCGCGCCTGCGTCAGTTCTCCAAGCAGCCCCTTGGCGAGGACTTCCTGAGCGGCCAGTGTATAGCCGTCGTTCAGACGCGGCAAGGAGACGGTCAGCTTCACGCCGGCTTCACGGATGGCGCTTAAAATTTCGTTCACTTCGCGCAGCGTGGGCGCCACGACCTTCTCCGTAAAGATATGTTTTCCGGCGCGGGCCGCTTTCACCATCACGTCGCGGTGAAGATTGGTCGGCGTATCGACGATAACGGCGTCGATGTCCGCGCGGGCGAGCAGCTCATCCAAATCGGCAACGAACGGAACGCCGAGCTTGCCGGCGTTTTCCCGGCCGCGGTCTTCCAGCTCGTCCCAGACGGCGACGATTTCGGTATTCGGATTTGCTTGGGCCTGCTTCGTGTAGTCCCAGGCGTGGACGTGCCAATAGCTGAGCATTGCAACGCGGATCATTGAGGTTCCTCCTAATGTTTTCGTAAAATTATACTCTAATTATGCGACACAACGATAAGGTAACACAAATGAAAACGGTCTATAATCCGTTTAAATGACAAATAAGCTTCAAATTTACGACACATGTACCGCCGGGCTTCGGGAGGATGCGGCTGCCGTTGACGCAATCGTGATTTTCGGTCATGATGGGGTTGCAGGCAGCCGGACAGCTGAAAATCGGCATCGGCTTTTCTTAACGGGTTTTCATTGACGCGGAGCGAAGGGAAGGGAGGGCGGCCAAATGAAGCTGCGAAGGGCTGCGCAGGCGCCGATCCGTTTTTACCGCCGGTTCATTTCCCCGCTGAAGCCCCCGACGTGCCGGTTCTATCCGACCTGCTCGGAATACGCCCTTCAGGCGATCGAAAAGCACGGCCCGCTGAAGGGCGGATGGCTCGCCGCCCGGCGCATCGCCCGCTGCCATCCGTTTCATCCCGGGGGGATCGATCACGTGCCCCCGACGAAGGCGGAACGGGCCGCCGCGGCCCGGGCCGGCGGGGCGGGCGACGGCGCTTCCGGCAAGCTTGACAGCGCAGGCGGCGATTCGGTATAGTGTGAACAAAGGAAAGACATTCGTTTCCATAATGCAATTCGATGAACGGATAAGTACGGATCCGTTGCCCTTTCCAGAGAGCCGGGGAAGCTGAGAACCGGCAAGGCGCAGCCTCCCGAAGATGGTCCCGGAGAATCCGCTTTCGAACCGCCGGCCGGCTTCTGCGGCCGCAGGCAAGGGAGCGGCGCAAGGCCCCGTTAAAGGCCGCAAACGTTCCGCCCGGCAGGGAGCGGAACGCATGAAGCTTCTGCGGCCTTGGCAAGGCGCCCGCCGCCGAAGGAAATTGGGTGGTACCGCGTAAGCGCTGAGCTTTCGTCCCATAGTGGATGGAAGCTCTTTTTGCGTTTTATCGGTGTGCAATGACGAACTTGAACTCAAAATCAGGAGGTCCGAAGCGACAATGAGCGAAACGAACAAATCGTTCTATATTACAACGCCGATCTATTATCCGAGCGACAAGCTCCATATCGGCCACGCGTATACGACGGTGGCGGGCGACGCGATGGCGCGCTACAAAAGGCTTCGCGGATACGACGTCTGGTATTTGACCGGCACGGACGAGCACGGGCAGAAAATCGAACGGAAGGCCGCCGAGAAAGGACAGTCGCCGCAGCAGTTTGTCGACGGCATCGTGGCGATGATCAAGGAGCTGTGGCGCAAGCTCGACATTACGAACGACGATTTCATCCGCACGACGGAAGAGCGCCATAAGAAGGTCGTCGTCGACATCTTCGACCGGCTGCTTCAGCAGGGGGATATTTATAAAGGAACGTACGAAGGCTGGTACTGTACGCCGTGCGAATCGTTCTTCCTCGAGCGCCAGCTCGTCGGCGGCAATTGCCCGGACTGCGGTCGTCCGGTCGAGCTCGTGAAAGAGGAGAGCTATTTCTTCAAAATGAGCAAATACGCCGACCGCCTGCTGGAGTACTATGAAGAAAATCCGGAATTCATCCAGCCGGAATCGCGCAAGAACGAAATGATCAACAACTTCATCAAGCCGGGGCTCGAGGACCTGGCGGTGTCCCGGACGACCTTCGAATGGGGCATCAAGGTGAAAGGAGATCCGAAGCACGTCGTGTACGTCTGGATCGACGCCTTGACGAACTACATTACCGCGCTCGGCTACGGCACGGAAGACGACGCCAAATTCAAGCAGTTCTGGCCGGCGGACGTCCATCTGGTCGGCAAGGAAATCGTCCGGTTCCATACGATTTATTGGCCGATCATGCTGATGGCGATGGGCCTACCGCTGCCGAGGAAGGTTTTCGCGCACGGCTGGTGGCTGACGAAGGAAGGCAAAATGTCGAAATCGAAGGGCACCGTCATCGATCCGGTGAAGCTGATCGAGCGTTACGGCCTTGACGCGCTCCGCTACTTCCTGCTGCGCGAGGTGCCGTTCGGCTCGGACGGCACGTTTACGCCGGAAGGCTTCGTCGAGCGGGTCAATTTCGACCTGGCCAACGACCTCGGCAACCTGCTGAACCGGACGATCGCCATGATCGGCAAATATTTCGGCGGCGAGATTCCGGCTTATGCCGGCGCCGTCACGCCGTTCGACGCCGCACTGTCGGAGCTTGCCGCCGGCACGGCCGCACAGGTGGAAGCGGCGATGGAGAAGATGGAATTTTCCGTCGCGCTGGCGTCGCTGTGGCAGCTGGTCAGCCGGACGAACAAATATATCGACGAGACGCAGCCGTGGGCGCTTGCGAAGGACGAGTCGAAGCGGGAGGAGCTGGCCTCGGTCATGTTCCATCTGGCCGAGTCGCTGCGCATCATTTCCGTTCTGCTGCAGCCTTTCATGACGAGTACGCCGGCCGCGATCCGGAGCCAGCTCGGAATCCAGGAAGGCGCGCTCGCCGAATGGGAGAGCGCCAAATCGTTCGGGCAGCTGCCGGGAGGCACGAAGGTGCGCAAGGCGCAGCCGATTTTCCCCCGCCTCGACGCGGCGGAGGAGACGGCCTTTATTATCGCCTCGATGACCGGCGGATCCGCCCCTGCGGAGGAAACGCAGTCAGCGGAGTCCGCGGCCGAAACGAAGCGGGAGCCGGAAACGGCGGAAACGCCCGAAGCGAAGCCGGAGATTACGATCGACGAGTTCGCCAAGATCGAGCTGCGCGTCGCGACGGTCCTCTCGGCCGAGCCGGTCAAGAACGCCGACAAGCTGCTGAAGCTGCAGCTGGATCTCGGGTACGAGCAGCGGCAGGTCGTATCGGGTATCGCCAAATTTTATACGCCGGAGCAGATGGCCGGACGCAAAGTCATTTGCGTCGTCAACCTGAAGCCGGTCAAGCTGCGCGGCGAGCTGTCGCAGGGTATGATTTTGGCCGCATCGCACGGAGACAAGCTGATGCTGGCGACCGTCCCGGACGGCATGCCGAACGGTGCAATCGTGAAATAATGATGAACGTACGCCGCCGTCCCGCAGGGGACGGCGGTTTTGACATTGACATGCCCCGCGGCGCAATTCTATAATTATCAATTGTAATGGTTACGATTAGTATACAGGGGAGCAAACGAAGATGCCGATTCGACATCGACCGGTTAGTGCCCGTCGCTGCACGCCGGCTGCATGGCTGCTCGCGGCGCTTCTGCTGACGGCGTTTGCGCTTTCCGGCTGTGCCGGCGCCGAAGGCAGCCGGCTCGAGAAGGGAAAGACGAACGTCGTAACGAGCTTTTATCCGCTTTATTTTCTGGCCAAAGAAATCGGCGGCAAAAACGTCAACGCGATCAATTTGATTCCCGCCGGGGTCGAGCCGCACGATTGGAGTCCGAAAAGCCGCGATCTCGATACGGCCTCCAAAGCGCAGCTGTTCCTCTATAACGGGGCCGGGCTGGAAGGCTGGGTGAACGATTTTCTGCAGGGCCTTCCCGGCGATTCCAAGCTGGTTACGCTCGAGGCAAGCAAAGGAATCAAGCTTATTGCCGGCAATCCCGACGGCGGAGGAAGCGCCGGAACCGATCCGCATACGTGGGTGAGCCCGAAATCGATGATCGTGATGGCCGGCACCGTGCTTTCCGCGCTGCAGCAGGTCGATCCGCCGCACAAAGCGGATTACGAAGGCAATTACGACAAGCTGAAGGCGAAGCTCGACGCGCTCGATGAGGAATATACAAATAAGCTGTCTGCCGTTCCGCACCGGAATATCGTCGTTTCTCACCAGGCGTTCGGTTATTTGGCACGCGATTACGGCCTGCATCAAGTGTCGATCATGGGGCTGTCCCCCGATGCCGAGCCGAAAGCGCAGGATCTGCTGCATATCGCCAAATTCGTGAAGGATCAAGGCGTCAAATACATTTTCTTTGAATCGCTTGTTTCCGATGAGCTGGCGAAAACGCTGGCGGGCGAAACGGGGGCCGGCACGCTCGTGCTTAATCCGCTCGAAGGGCTGACGCCCGAGCAGGAGAAAAACGGCGACGATTATTTTTCGATTATGAAAGCGAATTTGCAAAATTTGCTGAAGGCATTACAATAATAGGACTACGGACGCATCAAGCGGGAGGTGAAGCGGATGCTGGCACGGCAGTTAAAGCCGGAAAAAGAACTCGTTTGCCATCCATCCATTGTCGAGCTGTCGGATATTTCGTTCTCGTACCAGCAGAAGCCGGTGTTAAACGGAATCGACTTCGCGGTACAGGAGCGCGATTTCGTCGGCCTCATCGGCGCGAACGGCGCCGGCAAAACGACGCTGCTCCGCATCATCGTCGGACTGCTGAAGCCGGACCGCGGAACGGTCAAGCTGTTCGGAGAGCCGATCGAACGGTTCCGCGGTTGGAACCGGATCGGCTATGTCCCGCAAAAGAACAGCTTCAATCCGCTTTTTCCCGCAACGGTAAGGGAGGTCGTGCTTTCCGGCTTATACAGCAGAAACAAGCTGTTCCGGAGCATATCAAAGGCCGATCAAGCCAAATGCGACGAGGCGCTGCACGTCATGAACATCGAGGATTTGGCCGGCAAGCGGATCGGGCAGCTGTCCGGCGGCCAGCAGCAGCGGGCGTTTCTGGCGCGGGCGCTGATCAGCAATCCCGCGCTGCTTATCCTGGACGAGCCGACGGTCGGCATCGATTCCGAGACGCAGGAAGGATTTTTTCATTTGATCAAGCATATGCATCAGCATCACCATATCACGTTCCTGATGGTATCCCACGATATGGACATGATTCGTACCTATCTGGGCCAGGAACCGTTGAAGGAATGCGGCAAGCTGAAGTTTTACGTCCGCCATTCCCACGATTTGGAGGATTGCGGAGAGACGAATTTGACGCACAGCCTGCGCGAGCTTCGTCATTCGCTCGAGAACGGGAAAGTAGGCGCTCAGCTTGGATATCGTAACGAGTGAATTTTTTCAGCGGGCGCTGCTCGGCGGCATCCTGATCGGCATAACGGCCCCGCTGATGGGGCTGTTCCTGGTGCTGCGCCGCCTGTCGATGATCGGCGATACGCTGGCGCACGTTTCGATTGCCGGCGTCGCGCTCGGTTTTCTCATCGGCGTCTATCCGATCGGCGCCGGCCTTATATTCGCGCTGGCGGCCACGTTTGCGATCGAGAAGCTGCGCAAGACGTATAAGTCGTACGCGGAGCTGTCGATCGCCATCATTATGTCCGGCGGCGTCGCGCTCGCTTCGCTGCTTTTCTCGATGGGCAGAGGCTTTAATGTCAGCGTCAGCGGCTATTTGTTCGGAAGCATCTATACGCTCGACAATGTCGATCTTCTGCTGATCGCGATCGTCACGGCGCTTGTGCTGATCGCGGTGCGGCTGCACGCCAAGGAGCTGTTCCTGCTGACCTTCGACGAGGATGCGGCGGCGGTCGGCGGCCTGCCGACCCGCTATTTCAATTTCATGATCAGCGTGCTGACCGCCCTCGTCATCAGCGTCGCGATTAAAATCGTCGGCGCGCTGCTTGTGTCCGCGCTGCTGACGATTCCGGCGGCGTGCAGTCTCGTGGCGGCCCGAAGCTTCCGGCAGTCGATCGTCACCGTGATCGGCATCGCCGAGCTTGCCGTCATCGGCGGCCTGCTGATCGCCGGCGTATGGAATCTCGCTCCCGGAGGCACGATCGTCCTGCTGCTCATTGCCGCGCTGCTCATTCTGCTTACGTTCCGCCGCAGGTTCAGCACGTGATGGCTGCTCCCGGCCGCTGCTATAGGCGGCCGGCCTCATTTTCCGATAGAAACGAGGTTTATCGCCAATGTCCGATGTCACGGTGTGGGCAGCGTTCGGCGCCGGCATCGCATCCTTCATTTCGCCGTGCTGCTTGCCGCTGTATCCGTCCTATTTGTCCTACATCACCGGCATTTCCGTCACCGATTTGAAAAGCGATCGTCCCGGGAAGGAAGTCCGGCTGCGGACGATGACGCATACGCTGTTTTTTATTATCGGCTTCTCGGTCGTCTACTACACGTTGGGCTACAGCACCAACAAATTCGCCGAGCTGTTCTCGGATTACCAGGCGGTCATCCGCCAAATTTCGGCCGTCCTGATCATCCTGATGGGGCTGATTCTGGTCGGCGTCTTTCAGCCGCGGGTGCTTATGAAGGAACGGAAAATGGATCTGCGCATGAAACGTTCGGGCTACCTCGCTTCGTTCGTGTTCGGCATCGGCTTCTCGGCGGGCTGGTCTCCGTGCACGGGGCCGATTTTGGCGGCGATTTTGATGATGGCGGCTTCGCAGCCCGGCACCTGGTTCGAGCTGACGACCGCATACGCGCTCGGCTTTGCGATTCCGTTTTTCGTGCTCGCCTTTTTCATCGGCTCGACGCGCTGGATCGTCCGCTATTCCGGCATCATGATGAAAGTCGGCGGTTCGGTCATGCTGCTTATGGGCTTTCTGCTGTTTACGGACCAAATGACCAAAATTACGATCTGGCTCAACTCGCTGACGCCGGAATGGCTGAAATTTTAAGTGAAATATTCGATATTGGCATCGGGAAAATGCTCGAAAATGCGTTCGCTGATAAAGAGCCGCAGCGCTTCGGCCTGCTCGTCCGGATAGACATATTTGCCCTGTCCCCAGCGTCCCCATTTATATTTGCGCTTCGCGATGTCCATTTCCAGCTTCGTCTTCGGATAACGCTTCTCGATAACGTTTTTGGCCGTTTTCGTAAACCGGTGCTGAATCAGCTCGAAAGTTAAACCCGGCAGAGCCTCCTCGGGCAGCGCCTGCGCCAGCGATGCCAGCAGCTCCGCATACCCTTCCTGCCAGCCGTCGTGCCAAATGATCGGCGCAATAATGAAACCGAGCGGATAACCGGCCCGAGCCACCTTGGCGGCCGCCTCGATCCGATCCTCGAAGCGGGAGGTGGACGGCTCGAAATGGTTGATGACATACTTGTCGTTGACGCTGAACCGGATGCGCGTATGGCCGTTATGCCGGGCGTCGAGCAGCGAGTCGACGGTATGGAACTTGGTAACGAAGCGAAGCCGTCCCAATGGCTGGTCGGCCATGAACTCGATCAGCTCGCGCAGGCTGCCCGTAATCGGCTCCAGCCCGACCGGGTCGGAGGTGCAGGCCGCTTCGAAGCGGGTAATTTCCGGCGCGCGCTCGTCGATATAGCCTTTGGCAGCTTTAAGTATGTCGTCCGTATTGACATAGACGCGGATATACGGCTTTGCGCCGAGCGTCGTCTGCAGGTAGCAGTAGTGACAGTGTCCCATGCAGCCCGTCGCGATCGGGATGGCGTATTCGGCGGAGGGCTTCGATGTATCGAACGTGAGCGTTTTGCGAATGCCGACCACCAATGTGCGCTTGGCGATTTTATATTGCTCGGTTTCGGTTTCGCCGGGCAGGTTCGTAATTCGGTTGTGCGAGGTCGTCATCCGGTAGGGGATGCCGCTGTCCCGGACCCAGTCCATGATGCGCCGCCCCTTCGGATAATCGAGCGCCGCGGGCTCGAAATAAACCAGCTCCGGAACGAAAGAGGTCGTTCGGGACGGTTTGGACCGCCCGGCTGCGATTGTCGACACTGTCGTTTCCTCCGATCGTCGGATTGATGGATCTATTTTTCCCGTCCGGCCGGGGGACAAACATGGAAAGTTTCAAGTGTCCGGGTTGCGGCAAGCTGACGGGCAGTGTATCATAACAAGAGTAGCGGAAACGCCCGAAATCAACGATTTCGACGCGGCGGACGCCGGTGCGACCTGGGGAATGGAGGTTCTTTGGATGCCCACTCCAAGTATGGAGGATTATTTGGAACGCATTTACAAGCTATTTGACGAAAAAGGTTACGCACGCGTATCGGACATTGCGGAAGGTCTCGAAGTGCATCCGTCATCCGTCACGAAAATGATTCAGAAGCTCGATAAGGACAATTATCTCGTCTATGAGAAATATCGCGGGCTTGTACTGACGAACAAAGGGAAAAAAATGGGGAAACGGCTGATGGACCGCCATCAGCTGCTGGAAACGTTTCTGACGATTATCGGGGTACAGGAGGAAAACATTTACAAGGATGTTGAAGGCATTGAGCATCATTTGAGCTGGGATTCCATTACGTGCATCGAAACGCTGGTGGAATATTTCCAGCGCCAGGAAAGCCGGCTGGAGGAGCTGAAGGGGATTCGCTCCGAGCTGGAGAGCGACTGAGCGGAGGCTGCGCGCTCGGAGGCCAACCAAAAACGACAACGACCGCTTCCCGGTAGAGGGAAGCGTTTTTTATTGGTTCGAGCTCAATCGACAAGCCTCGCCCGCATATACATGGTGCTGATCGGATATGCGAAGGGAGCGGCTGCCATGACGCGGATCAATGCCGTTTTCGAAGGCGGAGGCGTAAAGGGGATCTCGCTCGTCGGCGCGGTTTGCGCCGCGGAGGAGCGGGGAGCCGTATTTGAACGGGTGGCCGGCACGTCGTCCGGAGCCATTGTCGCGTCGCTGATCGCGGCCGGCTACAGGGCAGCGGATATAAAGGCGATTCTCGAAGAGACGCCGTTCAGGACGTTTCTCCGCCGCAAAGGAATTTACAACTTCGGCGTGATTGGGTCGGTGCTCCGTATCTTGTTCAAAATGGGCTTGTACAGCAGCGAGGAGCTGAAGCTTTGGATCGAGGGCCTGCTGGCCGTCCGCGGCGTCCATACGTTCGGCGATTTGCCGAAGGGGAAGCTGAGCATCGTCGCTTCCGATATTACGAACGGCAAGCTGCTGGTGCTGCCCGACGACATTTCCGGCTACGGGCTCGATCCGATGCGGATGAGCGTTGCGGCCGCCGTCAGAATGAGCTCGAGCCTGCCGTACTTTTTCGATCCGGTGCGCATCCGTATGAATCCGGGGCTTCGCAGGACGAACGGGCGTGCCGCGCAGTGGGCGTACATCGTGGACGGCGGTCTGCTCAGCAATTTCCCGCTTTGGCTGTTCGACAACGATCAGCGCGGCACGGCGCATCCGGTTCAGACCGTCGGTTTTCAAATGGTCGGAAAAAACGAAACCGAACCTCGAGTCATCAAAGGTCCGGTTACGATGCTGCAGGCCGTTTTTGAAACGATGCTGCAGGCTCACGACGAGCGTTATATCGAAAAGCAAAACCGCCCGAGAACGGTCAAAATTCCGACCAAAGGCATTCGTTCGACCCAGTTTCATCTCTCGAAGGAAGAAAGCGACATGCTCTATGGCTCGGGCTACGAGGCGGCGGCTTCTTTCTTTGATGCGCCGGATTGCTGCATCCGCCTGTAGGCTTAATGATATTTCGGCAGGTTATCGTCATCCTTACCGCCCTCGATGACACGAAACGGAACGTTTTTTCGCGCCTTCGGCTTATTTTGCATCGCGCCGTGCTTTTGCGCCGCTTTCGGCCGCTGGCGGCTGCGGGCGCCGCCGGGCGGAAATTTATACAGCAGGAAAATGGCACCGAGAACGGCAACCGGAATGATGATTTGAACGGGATTGGAAATTTGCGAAACAAGACCGATTGCGACAAGCGCCAAGATGACGATTAACAACGGACTCATTTTACGAGGCACGACCCTCACCCTTTCTACCCGAACGGAATTTTAAACGACGGCACTGCTTCGCGACTGGCCCACTTGGCGGTCAAGCTCCAGCATCCGGTTGAACGAGGCGATCGACACGGCGACCTGGTCGTCGGTCGGTTCCTTCGTCGTCAGCTTCTGCAGCCACAGCCCGGGGTACCCGAGGTAGCGCAGCACGGGAATATCGCGCAGCGCGTTGGTGAACCGCAGCGTCTCGTAGGAAACGCCGAGCACGACCGGCAGCAGCAGGATGCGCAAATAAATGCGCTGCAGCATCGAATCCCAATGGAAGAATGAATAGACAACGACGCCGACCAGCACGGAAAAGACGATAAAGCTGCTGCCGCAGCGGTAATGAAGCCGGGTAAAGCGCTGCACGTTCTCGACCGTAAGCTCGACGCCCGCTTCGTAGGCGCTAATTACTTTATGCTCCGCGCCGTGATACTGGAACAGCCGTTTGATAAGCGGAGTAAGCGAAATGACGTACAAATAAACAAGCAGGAACAAGATTTTGATCAGGCCTTCAATCAGGTTATGCTCTACTATATTCAGTCCGGTTCGTCCAAAGAGCAGCTGTTCCGCCGCAGCGGGAACAACGGTAAACACCAGCTTGCCGGCGACGAACGATAGGATGCCCGCAACCGCCACGCCGACAATCATGCTGAGGCTCCAGCCTTTTTTGCCTTCCGGCTTGTCCTCCGTTTTCCCGGCATCGTCCGTCTCTCCGATTTCGTCCTCCGCATACGATTCCATGGAAAAATTCAAATGCTGCGAGCCTTTGGCGCTCGATTCGAGAATGGCGATTATGCCGCGAAGAAGCGGAACTTTTTTCAGCTTCTGCAGCCATGGGGTAGTCGTACGCGGCACCTCGTAAAAAATAATCTCTTTGTTTTTGCGGCGGACCGCCGTAACGTTCGCGTGCCTACCCGCGAACATGACCCCTTCGATGACGGCTTGTCCGCCGTAAATATTTCTTGCTTCCTGAGACAAGGCGAAATCACCATCCTTTGCGCATATGCGGTTTGGGCCGTTACCGGCAGCAATTCCCGCGTATCTATTGTACTTGATTATGCGATTGATTGCGAGCGGCATCCGCCGACATAAACGGCCCCGTCTCCGGTGGTTACGGTCTCCAATTATGCGCATACTAGCTACTGCCAGGCTATGATCAAGTGATGATGAAACGGAGGGAAAACGAATGGCTCACGCGCATAGGAAACCGAACCTTCATCGCCTGCGGGAGCGGCGCCGGAACGTCACGAATCCGGCCGGTTACTCCCTGATGATCGGCTTTTTCGCCGGCCTGCTCTGGGGCGGGCTGCGCTGGCTGCTGTACATCGTTCATTTTACGCATGTGATTCCGGCTTTTCTTCTCGATCCTTTCTTCCGGCTTTCGTTTCTGAAGACGGGATGGGGGCAGCTGGCCGGGCTCGGCGGCTTCATCCTGTTCTCCATTGCGGCGGCGCTCATCTATTATTATACGCTGGGCCGAATTGCCGGACCGTGGCCGGGGCTCGTATACGGCTTTTTCTGGTGGTGCGTCTGGTTCGCTGCCGTCGGTCCGCTCCTGCGCATGATGGAGCCGCTTCATAAAATCGGATACGATTCGATGACGACCGAGCTTTGCGTTTTTCTGATGTGGGGACTCTTCATTGGCTATTCGATCGCCTACGAATTCAACGACGAGACGTCGCGCGAACCGGTCAAGCTGTTCTGATCGCATAGGGCATCGGTGCCGGCTTGCCGCCGCTGGAGCCGCTTTCCGGATTGCACTTCTCAAATCGCCGGTCATTATGGTAAAATGTCTAGTGATCTATGCGCCGGGAGGTACATAATGGCAACGATTTGCGTAATAAACGGACCGAACCTGAACATGCTTGGTGTCCGCGAGCCCGGCGTGTACGGCACGTCGACGCTTGCCGACATCGAGCGGCTTGTCCGGGATACGGCCGATCAGCTGGGCGTCGGGGTTTCGTTTTTTCAGTCGAATCACGAAGGCGCGATCATCGACCGCATCCATGAAGCGTTCGGCCGCGAGGACGGCATTCTGATCAATCCGGGCGCGCTGACACATTACAGCTACGCGCTGCGGGACGCGCTCAGCACGGTGGCGCTTCCCGTGGTCGAGGTGCATTTGTCGAACATACATAAACGCGAAGCGTTCCGGCATGTGTCGGTTACGGCGCCCGTCGCGGCCGGCCAGATCGCCGGGTTCGGGCCACAAAGCTATGTGCTGGGCCTGACCGCGCTCGCGGGGCTGCTGCGGCAGCCCGAATAACGAACGCCGGCACAAGGCGGCGACGTCTCTGAAAGGGTGATGAAGATGGCGAACGTACGAGTTGCCGGAGTGAAGGAGAAGCTGGCGTCGCTGCAGATCGACGGCCTGCTGGTGACGAATCCGGTCAATCGCCGGTATTTGAGCGGATTTACGGGAACGTCCGGCTATTTGTTGATTTCGGGCGGCGGTAACTGGCTGTTGACCGATTTCCGTTACATGACGCAGGCATCCGACCAGGCATCCGGCTTTACCGTCGTGAAGCACGGAACCCGGATGATCGATTCGGTCAAAGAGCTGGCGGCATCCGCGGGCATCAAGAAGCTGGGCTTCGAGCAGGAGCATGTCGTGTTCGCCGATTACGCCGCCTGGAAGACGGCGTTGGACGGGGTTGAGCTGGTCCCCGTGTCCGGCATCGTTGAGCAGCTGCGCGTAATCAAGGATACAACCGAGCTTGCCATTATGCGCGATGCCGCGGCGCTCGCGGACGAAACGTTCCGCCATATTCTCGGCTTTATTCAGCCCGGTGTCCGCGAGACGGACGTCGCGCTTGAGATGGAGACGTATATGCGCGCGCGCGGAGCTTCCTCGACCTCGTTTCAGACGATCGTCGCGTCGGGCGAACGCTCCGCGCTGCCGCACGGCGTCGCCAGCGATAAGGTCATCGGGAAGGGCGAGCTCGTCACGCTCGATTTCGGCGCTTATTTCGGCGGCTACTGCTCCGACCTGACGCGCACCGTCATGGTCGGCGCTCCTTCGGACCGGCACAAGGAAATTTACGACATTGTGCTGGAAGCGCAGCTTACGGCGCTTGCCGGCATCAAGCCGGGCATGACCGGCCGCGAAGCCGACGCGCTGGCACGCGACGTGATCGTCAAATACGGCTACGGCGAACAGTTCGGGCACAGCACCGGCCACGGGCTCGGGATCGAGATCCACGAGGAGCCGCGCCTGTCCGCAAACAGCGATCAGTCGCTTGAACCCGGCATGACGGTAACGGTTGAACCCGGCATTTACATTCCGGGTTTCGGCGGCGTCCGCATTGAGGACGATATCGTAATTACGCCGGACGGAAACGCGTTGTTGACCTCGTCTCCGAAAGAGTTTATCGTTTTGGGATGAGTTTTTTAAACCTGACGGGGCCTGGTCCCCGCAGATTCATTAGGAGGGAACGAAGCAGTGATCTCAGTCAACGATTTTAAAACAGGACTTACCGTCGAAGTGGACGGCGATATTTTCAGCGTCATCGAGTTTCAGCACGTTAAACCGGGCAAAGGCGCGGCGTTCGTCCGTTCGAAGCTGAAAAACCTCCGCAACGGCAACATCGTGGAGAAAACGTTCCGCGCAGGCGAAACGATCGGCCGTGCGCTGATCGAGAACCGCGCCGTGCAATATTTGTATAATTCCGGCAGCGAATATACGTTTATGGATAACGAAACGTACGACCAGTTCGCGCTCGACAAGAAGCAGCTGGATTGGGAGCTGAACTTCCTGAAAGAAAACATGACCGTCAACATTTCGAGCTACCAGGGCGAAATCATCGGCATCACGATGCCGAACAGCGTCGAGCTGAAGGTCACAGCAACAGAGCCGGGCATCAAGGGCAACACGGCGACGGGCGCGACCAAGAACGCGACGGTCGAAACCGGCCTGAACGTGCAGGTGCCGCTGTTCATCAACGAAGGCGACATGCTGCTGATCGATACGCGCGAAGGAAAGTACATCTCCCGCGCCTAACCTGCCGGCGCTCATACGAATCACGGCTTAAAAACCGCTCGGACCGCTGTCCGTGCGGTTTTTGTCGTATTCAAAGCGGGCGCGATATGATATAATCTTTTTTCGAACAAGAAAAAAAGGACCTTTGACTTACGTGGGGAGTGGATCACGGTTGTCGCTTATAGTCATGAAATTCGGCGGCAGTTCCGTCGGCACGATCGAGCGGATGCAGCGAGTAGCCAGACGAATTGCCGATTATATGGAGGCCGGCCACCGGGTCGCCGTTGTCGTTTCCGCCATGGGCGACACGACCGACGACCTGATTGACCAGTCGAAGCAGCTGAACCCGAATCCGCCCGCGCGCGAAATGGATATGCTGCTGACGACCGGCGAGCAAATGTCGGTCGCCCTGCTTTCCATGGCCATACATCAGCTGGGCCGCGAGGCCGTATCGCTGACAGGCTGGCAGGCGGGCTTCCGTACGGAGCCGGTGCACAGCAAAGCTCGGATTACCGATATACGCCCGGACCGGATTTTGCGCGCGCTGGACGAGGGGAAAGCCGTTGTCGTCGCGGGCTTCCAGGGCATGACGGAGGACGGGGAAATCACGACGTTCGGAAGAGGCGGTTCCGATACGACGGCCGTTGCGCTGGCGGCGGCGATTCAGGCGGACGTGTGCGAAATTTTCACCGATGTGGACGGCGTTTACTCGACCGATCCGCGCATCGTCAAGAACGCACGCAAGCTCGCCGAAATATCGTACGACGAAATGCTTGAGCTGGCGAATCTCGGAGCGGCGGTGCTGCATCCGCGCGCTGTCGAATATGCGAAGCATCACAACGTAAAGCTGATCGTCCGCTCGAGCTTTACGCATAACGAGGGAACGACGGTGAAGGAGGAAGCGGTCATGGAGCAGGGGGTTGTCGTGCGCGGCATCGCCTATGACAAGGACGTGGCAAGAATCAGCATACTCGGTGTGGAGGATGTGCCGGGCGTGCTCGCGAAAGTATTCGGCGCTTTGGCGTCCAGCGGCATCGATGTCGATATTATCGTGCAGAGCGGCGTTCAGGACGGCAAAGCCGATTTTGCGTTCACCGTTTCGCGGGGCGACGCTGCAAGCGCCATCGGTATCGTCGAAAGCATCCGCAGCGAGGTGCCGTACCGCGAAGTGACCTCGGAGCAGGATTTGGTGAAGGTCTCGATCGTCGGCGCGGGCATGGTCAGCAATCCGGGCGTTGCGGCGAAAATGTTCGAGGCGATTTACAAGCTGGGGGTCAGCATTAAAATGGTCAGCACGTCCGAAATCCGCCTCTCCTGCATCATCGCGGCGGAGCCGGTTCAGGAGGTTGTCCGCGCACTGCATACCGCGTACGGGCTGGATACGACGGAGCAGGCATTCGTCGGCGGCCCGCAGGAACGCCGCTGAACCGTTTTATCGTAAGCAAAAAGAAGCCGGATCTTACGCATCGGGGTGCGTGAAGATCCGGCTTTCTTTTGTGCGCCGCCGGCTAGGCTAGAACCGGTCCATCAGCAGCTTGAACACCTTAAACAGGATTGCGGTGATGCCGGCCGCCATCAAAGGCCCGACGGGGATGCCGCGCAAAAAAATAATGCCGATAATCGAGCCGACGACCATGCCCACGATGAGCTGGGGGTCGAATTTCAGCATTTCAAGCCCTTTGCCGTTGACGTAGGTGGCGGCCGCTCCGCCGACCAGCGCGAGAATGCCCGGCCATGACGTCACGGCCCCGATCATATCCTTCGATTGGATGCGCCCGGCCGCAAAGGGTACGAGCACGCTGAGCGTCAAAAAGAGCAGCCCGAGCTCCATGCCCCGCCGTTCGATCGACGGCAGAAACCGCTGCAGATGGATGAGCTTGACGATCAGCAGCACGCAGGCCGCCGTGGAGATGATCGGGGAACGGCCGATCAATCCGATAATAATCAGTGCCACCAGTATGATTTCACCGCTCATCTTGCTTGCTCCTCCAACTTAAGCATCGCCGCCCCCGCGCGTCCAGCCGCTTGAAAGGCGTCCATACTTCCATTGTATGGAACAAGCTCTCCGGATATGTCAGCCCGCCACCATCATGTCCCCGCTGAGCCGCGGCACCGTCCGGCTCAGATCGACCCGGCCGCAGTACTCGACATCGCGGCCGTAGCCCAATTTGACGAGCCTTTTGCCGGAAGCGCCGCTGAACAGCAGCTCGCCGATCCGCTCGGCCGCGCTGTCGTACAGCCCCTGCAGCGCGATGCCCAAATCGTCGGCCACTATACCGGACGGGCAGATCGAGCGGATACGGCTGATGAACAGCCCGGCGCACAAGCCGTCTTCCAGCGCGAATTCGTCGTGGCTTCCGGAGCAGAGCAGCACGATATCCCGCTTCAGCAGCACCGCCGTCTCGGCGCAGGCGGTCGCGTTCAGCAGCGAGCCGGCTAGCAGATGGTCGGCCCGCATCGCTTTCTGCACCGCGCGCGTGCCGTTCGTCGTCGTCAGCACGATGCGTTTGCCCGCGGCAGCTCCGGGGCCGAATTCCTCCGGCGAGTTGCCGAACTCGAAGCCGGGAATTTTGCGTCCGAACCGTTCCCCGGCGAGCAGTTGGCCCTCGCGGTGCAGCGCTCGCGCCTCCAGCACGGTTTCCACGGGAATTACGCCCGCCGCGCCTGCGTCGAGCGCAGCGACGATCGTGCTGGTCGCGCGCAGGACATCGATGACGATCGCCGTCCGGTGCGTGAATTTGTCCGCCCTCGCCTCATTAACGCTGGCAATGACTTCGATTTGCATTTGGCTTCCTCCGCCTTCCGATCTCCCGATCCGTTATGCCCCGCCCTCACCGCGCACCGGTACGCTGTGCGCGCTGCGGCCTGAGCGGCCGGTCAGATCATATATTGCGCCGCTTCGCCGCGGATGCCGAATTGGAACGTATCCGAGCGCAGCCCGCGGCGCATCGTTTCAAGCGAAAATGCTTCCCCGGGCGGGATGTTGCCGAGATGGACGCCGGGGCCGAACGTGTTCAGCAGCAGCACCTGCTGGTGCTTCAGCGGCGCTTCCCACATCAGCTGGCTGACGTCGCCCATTGCGCGGCACACCGATTCAAGCGCATCGTCATGGCATGCGCCGTTCTCGTCGAACAGGCCGACGCCGACGCCGGATTCGCGGGCTTCCACCGTGACCAACTCGGCCCCGGCGACCCAGTCCGCGTCCGCCGTCGCGGCCAGCTCCTCCGCATCGATTAACGATCCGCTTAGTTTTTTTCCGTATTCCGTTACGACGCGAAGGCCCCGCCTGCAGCCTTCCTTGATCAGCTCGGTCCGGCGGCTGCGCGGCAGATCGATCGTGCCGTCGGACACCTCGATGCCGTCAAAGCCGAGCCTGCAGACCGAATCAAAGAAATCGCCGGCTACATTTTGCTGCACGGCCGTCTCAAGCAGCGTGCCGCCGGGCATGACGACGATTCCGCACCGTTTGGCTAACTCAATTTTGCTGAGCAGCAGCTCGGTCGAATATAGAGGGGCCGTACCGAAGCCGAATTTAATGCAGTCGATGTAGCGGCCGGCTGTTTCCAGCAGATCGGTGAAGGCGCTGCGTCCGAGCCCCTTATCGATGACCATCGTTTGACCGCGTCCGGCCTGCCGGTGAAACGGAGACTCGGAGCCGCCCGAATGGCGGAGGCCGCTCGGATCGTGCAGTTCGGAGGGCCATGCTTGGCGTGGAATGGACTTCATGAATCAATCTCCTCGCTTATCATTCGAATATCAATCGGCACCTGTCGCAAGCGGCGGGTACGAGAGCAATATATGCGCCGCGGGCGGGGCAGGTGCCCGGATGAGGGCCGGAAACGCGAATCGCGTCCGGGCGGCATGAACCTCTGACAAGCCTGCATAGGTTGTACTAGAGGCTATTTCCGGATGAAGGGGGAAGGACCGTGTTAAACAAAATCGTATTAAGCATGGCGTCGCTCCGCGTGCTGTCCGGTTCGCTGGAAATTATCGCGGCGCTGATCATGCTGCGGCTCAATCAGATCGACAAAGCGCTGATCGTCAATTCTTCGCTTGCGCTGGTCGGCCCGATCGTGCTCATCACGACGACGACGCTCGGCCTGATCGGCCTGTCGGATAAACTGTCGATGGGAAAAATGCTGTGGGTCGTCGCGGGCGTCGCGTGCATTTTGACGGGCGTGTTAAAAAAGTGACCGTTCCGCGGCAATCGGCGGGAGGCTTGTCATATCCCGGCAGGCGCGCGAATAGATTAAAACTAGCGATCCATGCAAAACAGCCTATGAAACTACGAAACGCACGTTTTGCGAGAGCTTAGACGTTCCGGGAGGGATGGATGCATGCTGAATCGCGTCTTGCACTTGCTGCCTGCTGAGCTCGGCACCGTTCTCGCGCAAATGCCGGAACGGCTGAAGGAGACGGTGGAGGAAATCCGGATTCGCGAAGGACGGCCCCTTGAAGTCGGCGCCGCGGACGGCTTCCGCTTCATCGGCGAAGGCGGGCAGCCGCTGCTGAAGCCGGACGAAGCGTACAAGCCGTCGGCCGAAACATGCCGGAAGCTGCTCGAACGGCTGACGGATCATTCGCTTTATGCGATGGAAGAAGAATTGCGCCGCGGTTATATTACGGTTCCGGGCGGCCACCGGATCGGCATCGCCGGCCGAACCGTACTGGAATCGGGCGCCGTCCGGGGCATCCGCGACGTCGGCGCGTTTAACGTCCGGATCGCCCGCGAGGTCGTCGGCGCGGCCTCGGGCGTGCTGCCCAAGCTGCTCGACCGGCGGCGGAAATCGGTTTACTCGACGCTGGTCGTCGCGCCTCCCCAGCAGGGAAAAACGACGCTGATCCGCGATATCGCGCGGGCCGTCAGCGGCGGATGGTGGGGGCACCCCGCCGCGGAGAGCTGGCCGGGCCGGAAGGTCGGCATTGTGGACGAGCGCTCGGAAATCGCGGCCTGCCTGCGGGGCGTGCCGACGTTCGACGTCGGACCTCGCACCGATGTGATGGACGCCTGCCCGAAGGCCGAAGGCATGATGATGCTGCTGCGCTCGATGTCGCCGGAAGTGATCGTGGTGGACGAGATCGGCCGCGAAGAGGACGCGAACGCCATTCTCGACGCCAGCCACGCCGGCGTATCCGTCATCGCGACCGCGCATGCCGCCGATTTTGAAGAGGCCAAGGGACGGCCGGCTATCCGCAGACTGCTGGCGGCGGGGGCGTTCGAGCTGGCGGTGGAGCTGCGCCGGACCGGCAGCGGCCTGGCGGGCGCGATCGTGCCCGTCTCGGCATTCAAGGCGCCGGCTGCCCGGGAGCCGACACATGCGAAAGGGGGCGGCGCTTATGGTTAAGCTGATCGGAGCGGCGCTCATCCTGTTCGCCGGCACGATGATCGGCTTCCTGCAGGCATCGCGCCTCTCTTTGCGGCCCCGCCAAATCCGGCTGCTGATCCATGCGCTGCAGCGGCTCGAAACCGAAATCGGCTACGGCTATACGCCGCTGCCGGAAGCGCTCAGCCGCTCGGCCGCATCGCTGCCGGAGCCGGCCGCTTCGCTCCTGACGGAAGTAAGCGAACGCCTTGGGGAGGCGGACGGGCTTACGTTCCGGGAGTGCTGGGAGCGGTCGGTCAGCCGCCACTGGCCTTCGACGGCGATGCGGGGAGCGGAGCAGGCGGCGTTCATCCGGCTCGGCGCCGTGCTCGGCGCCAGCGACCGCATGGATCAGATCAAACATTTGCGGCTCGCGGTGCAGCAGCTGTCGACCGAGGAAGAAGCGGCAAGAGACGAGCAGGCGCGGTACGGTAACATGTGCAAAAGCCTCGGCGTTCTCATCGCGGCGCTTGTCGTCATTTTGATCGTTTAGTGGGGTGCCGGATGAATGAACATTGATGTGAGCGCCATATTTCAAATTGCAGGCATCGGCATCATCATTGCCATGATCCATACCGTGTTGAAGCAGATGGGAAAGGAAGATATGGCGCATTGGGTTACGCTGATCGGGTTTGTCGTCGTGCTGTTTATGGTCGTGCGGCTTCTGAACGATCTGTTTCAGGAGATCAAAACGATTTTTTTGTTCCAATAACGGCGCTCGTCAGGCACCAAGCGGCAGGGCGGTGAAGCAGTCGTGGAAATGATTCAGATCGTCGGCCTCGGGCTCATTGCGACCATCCTGATTATCGTCATACGCGAGCAGAAGCCGATGTTCGCCTTTCTGCTCGCCGCTTTTACCGGATTGTTCATTTTTCTGTACGTCATCGGCAAAATCGACGCGGTGATCGGCGTGCTGGAGCAGCTGGCGGACCGCTCCGGCATACCGTCCATCTACTTGAAGACGATTCTGAAAATCATCGGCATCGCCTATATCGCCGAATTCGGCGCCCAGATCGTGCGGGACGCGGGTCAGGAAAGCGTCGCTTCGAAAATAGAATTTGCCGGCAAGGTGCTCATTCTCGTCATGGCCGTTCCGATTATCAGCGTCATCGTCGAGACGGTGCTCGGCCTGCTGCCGGCGGGGAGTTGAACGCAGCATGACGCTTCGCCTGCATCGCATGTTCCGCCTGCTGCGCCTTGCGGCGCTTCCGGCGGCCGTCTTGGCCGTCCTGCTCTGGGCGCTGCCGGCGGCAGCCGCGCCGAATGATTTGACGAATCCCCAGGTGAATCCCGTACAAGCCGATCATCCGGCACCGCCGCCGACCGATCAGCAGCCGGCGGGAGACGGGGACTTACAAGACGGGAGCGGACCAGACAAGCTTCAGGATCCGGGCGCCGCGTCGCTGAACCGGGATCTGGCGGACGAACAGCTGAAAGGGATCGATACGGAAGCGGTCGAGAGCTACTGGAACCGGCTGATGAACGATTACGGGGGCTTTTTTCCGGACGGCAAAGTGCCGAGCTTTATCGATATGGTCATGCCGGGCGGACACGGGCTCAAGCTGACGACCGTGCTGTCGGGACTGCTGAAATACGTGCTGCACGAGGTGCTGTACAACGGCAAGCTGCTCGTCACGATCGTCATCCTGACCGTGTTCAGCATGATTCTCGAAACGCTCCAGACCGCGTTTGAGCGCGGCTCCGTCAGCAAGATCGCCTACAGCATCATCTACATGGTCGTCATCGTGCTGACCGTCAACAGCTTCAACGTCGCGATCGGCTACGCAAAGGACGCGATCGGCGGCATGATCCAGTTTATGGTGGCGATGGTGCCGCTGCTGCTCACGCTGCTGGCCTCGACGGGAAGCGTCGTCACCGTATCGGTGCTCCACCCGCTGATCGTCTTTATGATCCATGCCGTCGGCACCGTGATCTACACGATCGTGTTTCCGCTCTTGTTTTTCTCGGCCGTGCTGCACATCGCAAGCGCCTTAACCGACAAATTCAAGGTCACCCAGCTGGCGAACGTGCTGCGGAACATCGGCGTCGGTCTGATGGGCGTCATGCTCACGGTTTTTCTCGGCGTCATCTCGGTACAGGGAGCATCCGGCTCGGTGGCGGACGGCGTCGCGATGCAGACGGCAAAATTTATTACCGGAAACTTCGTGCCCGTCGTCGGGCGGACGTTCTCGGACGCGGCGGATACGGTCATGTCGGCCTCGCTGCTGGTCAAAAACTCGATCGGGCTTGCGGGCGTCATCATTCTCATCATTCTATGTGCTTTCCCGGCGCTCAAAATATTGATGCTCGCCCTGATCTACAACGTTTCCGCCGCCGCGATGCAGCCGCTCGGCGACAGTCCGGTCACCTACTGCCTGCAGACGATCGGCAAAACGCTCGTCTATGTCTTCGCCGCCGTCGCCGCGGTCGGGCTCATGTTTTTCCTGGCCGTCACGATTATTCTCGCCGCCGGCAACGCCGCCGCCATGATCCGCTGAAGCGAAGCCGGAAGGGAAGGGAGGATTCGGGATGCTGACCTGGCTGGCAAGGTGGCTCGAGCAAATCATCGCGGTCGTGCTGCTGGCCGGTTTTATCGACCTGCTGCTGCCGAACAAAGCGATGCAGCGGTACGTGCGGCTGGTAGCCGGGCTGCTGATCCTGCTCACGATTTTGTCGCCGGTCGTCCGCATGCTGCAGGGCGATTTCACGACCAAACTGGACGAGTCGCTGGAAGGCTGGTTCGATACGTCATCCTCCGTCTCCGATTTGAAAATGCCGACGCTGCAGGACATCGAGCGCGGAGCGATGTCGCTCCGCAGCAGCCAGCAGGCGTCGGCGGAGGCGCTCGCCGAGCGCAAGCTGGCGGAGGCGATGAAGGAGCAGGTCGCGGCCCGCACCGGACTTGCCGTCGAGAGCGTCGCGGTGAAACTGGACGATTCGCGCAAGGATTCGCCGAAGGTCGCGTCGGTCACGGTGACGCTAGCCGCACGCGATGAAGGCACGGATTCTCCCGGCGCAGCGTCCGGTACGCCGGACGGCGGCCCGGGAACGGACGGGTCATCCGCATCCGATTCCGCTGCCGGGCAGCAAGGAAGCTCGGCCGGCGGCGGAGATATTGAACCGGTGAAACCGGTAACCGTGACGGTGACGAGCGAAGCTTCCGGCGATGACGACAGCGTTCCCGCCTTCGGGAACGGCGAGGATGACAAACCGGCCGGCGGAGCCGCGGCGGGAGCCGTCAAGCGGGTGCTGAGCGAAGGCTGGGCGGTCGACCCGGGCGCCGTGATCGTGCGGCAGGCTCAAGCGGCGGACGGCGGCAAGTAAGAAAGGGGGAGGCGGCTTTGGCGAAATGGCTGGAAGGGCTCGAGTCTGCCGTCGGCGGCGGGTCGGGCGGGCCGGGCGGACCGAAACGGGTGAAAACGCTGCGGTGGCTGCTTATCATCGGAGGAATCGGCGCCGCACTGATGCTGATGAATTCCTTCCTGACGTTCCGCCAGGTCGATCCGAACCGTCAGCAGGAGCAGCAGCCCGCTTCGTCCGCACCGGCATCTGAACAAACGGCGTTATTCGGACAGGATGGGGGCGGCTCGGATCCGTTTCAGACAATCGAGCTGACCCTGCAGAACAGGCTGAAGGAAATATTGGAAAATATTGTCGGCGTCGGTTCCGTCGACGTGCTCGTGACCGTCGATTCGACCGACGAAACCGTCTACGAGCAGAACGAAAACGAGACGCAGCAGGTGACGGACGAGAACGACAAAAACGGCGGAAAGCGCCATATTACCTCAATTACGAAAGGCGGCCAGGTCGTGCTGTACGAAACATCGGGCGGCCAGTCGCCGATCGTCACGAAACGCATCAAGCCGGATATCCGCGGCGTGCTCATCGTCGCCAAAGGCGCGGAGAACGCCACGGTAAGGCAAATCATTATGGATGCCGTAGAAAAGGGCCTTGACGTTCCGGTCAACCGAATTTCGGTTGTGCCGAGAAAGCATCAATCGTAAACAATTTGAACCTTAACTAAGGAGGATGCTCGAGTATGAACACGAAAAGACAAACGGTTTGGCTCGTATCGATGCTTAGTCTGATGGTGATTTTGTCGGCGTATTATTTGTTCACCGAGGATACGACTCCATCGCCGGACCTGTTGACGGACGGAACGAAGCAGGAGCAGAAGGCGCAGAACGGCGCAACCGAGGCTTCCGGCGGCACGCTGGATCCGAACGGCATCAACGTGACGGATGTTGCGCAAACGTCGGACGCATCGTCGGCTAATAGCGCGGCTGCAGACTCCGCCCAGAATGATCAGGCCGTTTCGAAGGACGACCAGCAGGTGCTGGACGAATACGCCTCTTCGAACGCCGGCGACAATACGTTCAACCAGCTGCAGGAGAAGCGCGATCAGCAGTTCTATAACGAATACAACCAGCTGATGGGCGCGACGACGGATCCCAAGGCGAATGCCACTGCGGCGAATAAAGCGGTCGAGCAGCTGGATCAGCTGGAGGACAAAAACACGAAAGTCACCGCGCTCGAGGAAGAGCTGACGAAGCAGTACAAAAACGCGGTCGTCACCGAGGAGAATAACCGCTACCGCGTTGTCGTCCAAAGCGACAAGCTGGACCGCAGCCAGGCGGACAGCATCGTCATGAAGGTCGTGAAGGAGCTTGGCGCGACGGCGGACCAGGTTTCGGTGCAGTACCTTCCTTAAGCGGCGAGGCCGGCGCCCCGCGGCCGCGGTCAGCGGCTGCGGGGCTTTTTTTCGGGCGATCCAAAATATAAAATTCCGCCCATGCTTTATGCTATCTCCCGGCTTCGCCGTCAATGGACGGCGCCGGCCGTTTCTTCTTAGAGCGGCAGAAAAAATTAGCTTTTCGTCTTCCTTACGCAATCGAATTCTGGGGAAATCTTGTTCCTCCGCCAGTAGAAAGCGACTTCCGTATTTTCTCATATGAAGGACATGTTAAATTGGAGTTCGTGTTCGTCCGCGTTTATGCTATAATGGGACTGTTATGTGCAAGTTTTGGTAAGCGCATGCACGGGAGGCGGGATTTGCCCGTTCGCGGCATGCTTGCGGGAGAACCGCAGCCGCAAAAGGCCCTGCTCCCGAAGCGTGCGGCGCATAGCGGAGAAGATCGCAAACAACTTTTAGGAGTGAAACGAGTGTTCAAGCTTAGCGAGATTAAAGAATTGATCAAGCTGGTCGATCAAACTTCCGTACATGAACTCGAAATCGAAAATGAAGGCGCAAGGCTGTTCATCCGCAAGCCCGGCAAAGCCGAGGCGGTGAATGTGCAGGCTGCGCCCGTCGTTCCCACATATATACCGGAGGCGCCCGCTGCCGCAGCGGCGGTTCAGGCTGCCGCAGAGCCCGCCGTTTCCCGGCCTGCGGAGAAAGCCGACAACGTCCTGCAAATCGTATCGCCGATGGTCGGCACCTTTTACCGCGCTTCGTCGCCGGATGCCGACCCGTTTGTCAATATCGGCGACCGCATAGGCGAGAAAACGGTCGTGTGCATCCTCGAAGCAATGAAGCTCATGAACGAGCTGGAAGCCGAGGTGCGCGGCGAAATCGTCGACATTCTCGTCGAGAACGGACAGCTCGTCGAATTCGGGCAGCCGCTGTTTCTGGTTAAACCGGAATAAGTTTATTTCGCGAGAGGAGCCTCCGCATTGAAATTCAGTAAAATTCTTATTGCCAACCGGGGCGAAATCGCCGTTAGGATCATCCGCGCCTGCCGCGAGCTCGGCATTCAGACGGTCGCCGTTTACTCCGAAGCGGACCGCGAATCGCTTCATGTGCGGCTTGCCGACGAGGCTTACTGCATCGGTCCGGTCGCATCGAAGGACAGCTATCTCAATTTGACGAACATTATGAGCGTTGCGACGCTGACCGGCTGCGACGCCATCCATCCCGGCTACGGCTTTCTCGCCGAAAACGCCGACTTCGCCGAAATATGCGAAACATGCAACGTCACGTTTATCGGTCCTTCGCCGGAAGCTATCAGCAAAATGGGCGACAAATCGGTCGCGAAGCAGACGATGAAATCGGCCGACGTGCCGGTCATACCGGGCTCTGAGGGGCTTGTCGAGGATTTGGACGAGGCCATTCGCGTTGCGCGGGAAATCGGCTACCCCGTCATTATTAAAGCGACGGCGGGCGGCGGCGGCAAAGGCATCCGGATCGCCGAAAACGAGGAGTCGCTGATCGCGCAGATCACGACGGCCCAGCAGGAAGCGCAGAAGGCGTTCGGCAACGCCGGCGTTTATTTGGAGAAATATTTGACCGGCATGAAGCACGTCGAAATTCAAATTATGGCCGATAAGCACGGCAATGCGGTTCACTTGTTCGAACGCGACTGCTCCGTACAGCGGCGCCGCCAGAAGCTCGTCGAGGAGGCGCCTTGTCCGGTACTCGGCCCGGCGCTGCGCGAACGGATGGGGCTGGCGGCCGTGCGCGCCGCCAAGGCGGTTGAATACGCTGGCGCGGGGACGCTTGAATTTTTGCTCGGCCCCGACGGGAATTTCTATTTCATGGAAATGAATACGCGCATTCAGGTCGAGCATCCGGTAACGGAGCTGATCACGGGCGTCGATCTGATAAAAGAAATGATTTCCGTCGCCGAAGGCAATCCCCTTTCGATCACCCAGGACGACCTGAACATTAACGGCTGGTCGATCGAGTGCCGGATCAATGCCGAGGACCCGGACCGGAATTTCATGCCGTCGCCGGGCCGTATCGATTTTTACCTTCCTCCCGGAGGCTTGGGCGTGCGGGTCGACAGCGCGGCGTATCCCGGTTATATGATCTCGCCGCATTACGATTCGATGATCGCCAAGCTGATCGTTTGGGGAGAGACACGTGAGGACGCTATCGCGCGCATGAAGCGGGCGCTGTCCGAATTCGCGATCGACGGCATCCAGACGACGATCCCGTTTCATTTGAAGCTGATGAATCATCCGAAATTCGTCAAGGGCAATTTCGACATCAAATTTCTTGAAGAGTACGACGTCAACCGGCCCGAGGATGCGCAGGACGAATAAGGCTTATAACCGCAGGCGGAAAAGCTTGCAAATGCCTCGGACGGGGCTCGAATTGTACGGTGCGAAATGCGGATCCGGGCGATTTCGCAAGCCGGCGGAGAGGTCCGCGATTGTTTGTCATATTTCTCTCTGAATGCTATAGTATAGAAATAAGATGCGGATGAGCCCCGGCTTGGCCGGAGCCGTATGGCACTAAATCGGGAGGTGTATGATAACCATGAGTACGTTGGCGGCGGATTACGAGAGAACCGACATGGGCACCATTCAGATCGCACCCGAAGTGATTGAAGTGATAGCCGGTCTGGCGACGATCGAGGTTCAGGGCGTAGCCGGCATGAGCGGCGGCTTCGCGGGCGGCATCGCTGAACTCCTCGGACGCAAAAATTTGTCCAAGGGCGTCAAGGTCGAGGTCGGGCAGCGCGAAGCGGCGGTAGACGTATCGATTATCGTGGAATACGGAAATCGCATCCCCGAAATCGCGGCCGAAATTCAGCGCAATGTGAAGCGCTCCATCGAAACGATGACCGGGCTCCACGTCGTTGAAGTGAACGTGCAGATTCATGACGTTCATTTTAAGGTAACCGAGAAGCCGGAGGAAGAAGACGCGCAGCTACGCGTCAAGTAATCGTGTTTTCGGCGGCAGATACGAAACAGCGATCCCCCTTGTGATTGGGCAATCCGCTCGGCGCAAGGGGTTTTATCTGGCATAAGGCGAAAGCGGCCAGACCGGACATCATAGATCCTTTTCCTCAGAAAAGAGACAAGCTCCTCCGTTCCGCGAGGCGGAGGAGACGTCTCTCTATCCTGGCAAGGAGGCGTCTCCCGTTGATCAGAATGCTCGACAAGCTTTTGCTTTTTTTGTATAGTTCGGCAATCGGCATTTGCGCGGCCGTCGCGTTTGGCGTAGGCTTGAATTGGGTGCAGGAGCAGTGGCTGACCAATTTCGTGCGCGATGTGTACGGGGGGCAGGCGAAATGGCTGCAAGCCGTCATCCTGGCCGTATCGGCGGTGCTTTTCCTGATCAGTCTGCGGTTTTTCTACCTGTCCGTCCGGCGCGGCAGCGTATCGGCGCCTTCCATCGATCAGCGGACGGAGTTCGGCGACATCCGGATTTCGATTGAAACCGTCGAAAATCTCGCGCTCAAAGCGGCAGGCCGTCAGCGCGGCGTCAAAGACTTGCGTGCGCGCATCCGAATCAGTGAAGCGGGCATCGACATTTCCATGCGGGCGGTCGCGGACGGAGAAACCTCGATTCCGGCGTTGACCGAGGAGATCCAGCGAACGGTCAAAGCGCACGTGGAGGAAATAACGGGGATACCGGTTTCGGGCGTATCCGTTTTCGTGGCGAACATCATCCAGACGACGAATTTTAAAAGTCGCGTGGAATAGGGGTGTTGCCGGATGTGGAAGGAAATTTGGGAAACCTATGGAGGACGGATCGCCGGCGTTACAACGGGCGTCGTTTTGGGAATCCTGTATTTTATCGTCGGATTTTGGGACATGCTGTTTTTCGCGCTGCTGCTCGGCATCGGCTACTGGATCGGCAAAATGAAAGATGAGCAGAGCGGGCCGGTCATCCCTTGGCATAGGCTGACGGAGTGGCTGATGGAACGGTGGCGTCCGTTTAAATGACGCTGTGATCTCCTCCGTACTCCGGACGATGGCCGATTGCGGCCGTTCGAAGCAGGGAGGAGATCATATTTTTAAAATGATCAAAGAAAGTGTCGGGAGGCGCCATGAAACGAAGGCTAGCACGGGAAATTGCAGTCCAAAGCTTATATCAGATGGAAATGAACGAGGTATCATCCGGCGATGCGGTCGACATGCTGATGGACGAAGTATCGGAAGAGAACGAAATCGGGGCCGACGCCGGCGATGCGAAGGGCATTGACAAGTTTGTCCGAAATCTGGTCAACGGCGTAACCGAGCATAAAGCGGCGATCGACGACATGCTGCAGCAGTATTTGACCGGCTGGCAGGTTGACCGGCTTTCGCGGGTCGATCGTCAGGTGCTGCGTCTTGCCTGTTACGAAATGGTATTCCGCAGCGACGTTCCGCCGAAGGCGGCGATCAACGAGGCGATCGAGCTTGCCAAACATTTCGGCACGGACGATTCCGGTAAATTCGTCAACGGTGTCCTTGGCCGGCTCCTTCAAGAGCTGGACGAGCTGAAACCGAAGGCGTAGGGACTTAAGTGATCGTCAAGGGGACTTAAGGGGATAATATGTTGAAGGGGCGATACATAACGTGAGCGCACAGCTGATCGAAGGCAAAAAAATATCCGATGCGATTCGTATCGAAATCCGGGAGGAAGCGGCGAAGCTGACCGCGGCCGGCATCGTGCCGGGACTCGCAGTCGTGCTTGTCGGGGAGGACCCGGCATCGAAAGTTTATGTCGGCAGCAAGGAAAAAGCGTGCCAGCAGCTCGGCTTTTATTCCGAGGTGCACCGGCTGCACGCCGAGACGTCGCAGGAGGACCTGTTGGCGTTGATCGGCAAGCTGAACCGGCAGGACACGATTCACGGCATACTCGTTCAGCTGCCGCTGCCGAAGCATATCGACGAGAAAGCGGTGATTGACGCCATCAGCGTCGACAAGGACGTCGACGGCTTCCATCCGGTCAGCGTCGGCAACCTCGTCATCGGCGACGACAGCCTGCTGCCCTGCACGCCGGCGGGCGTCATCGAATTGCTGAAGCGCACCGGCGTCGAAATCTCCGGCAAGCACGCAGTCGTGATCGGGCGCAGCAACATCGTCGGCAAGCCGGTCTCGATGCTGCTGCTGCGCGAGCACGCTACCGTGACAATCTGCCATTCGCGTACGGCCGATATGGAAGCGATCGCGAGAACGGCCGATATTCTCGTTGTAGCGATCGGCAGGCCGAAAGCGATCGGCAAATCGTTCGTGAAGCCGGGCGCAGCCGTAATCGATGTCGGCATCAACCGGCTGCCAGACGGGAAGCTCGCCGGCGACGTCGATTTCGACGATGTGCTGGACACGGCCGGCTATATTACGCCCGTACCGGGCGGCGTCGGGCCGATGACGATCACGATGCTGATGCTGAACACGCTGAAAGCGGCGAAACGGCAGGCGCATTCGGGTTAAGGGGTGAGCGGGCCGTATGGCAAGCGAAGCGCGCATTTTTTCGATCAAAGAAATAAACCGGTACATCCGGATGAAGCTGGAGTCGGACGAGCTGCTCGGCGACATCTGGCTGCGCGGGGAAATTTCCAATTTCACGCATCATTCGAGCGGACATATGTATTTTACCTTGAAGGATAAAGACAGCCGGCTCAAATGCATTATGTTTGCTTCCCATAATCAGCGGCTGCCTTTTATGCCGAAGGAAGGCGCCAAAGTACTCGCCAGAGGCAACGTGTCGGTCTACGAGCGCGACGGCAATTACCAGTTTTATGTGACGCAGATGCAGCCGGACGGCATCGGCAGCCTTTACCTGGCGTTCGAGCAGCTGAAGCGGAAGCTGGAGGAAGAGGGCTTGTTCGATCCGATGCGGAAAAGGCCGATTCCCCGCTTCCCGAAAGCGATCGGCGTCATTACGTCGCCGACCGGCGCCGCCGTGCGCGATATCCTCATTACGCTGCAGCGCCGCCATCCTTCCGTGCCGGTGCTGCTTTTTCCCGTTTCCGTTCAGGGCAGAGGCGCGGCGCCTTCCATCGTCCGGGCGATCGAAACGATGAACCGTCTGGCCGAGGTCGACGTATTAATTGTGGGAAGGGGCGGCGGTTCGCTGGAAGAGCTTTGGGCTTTTAACGAGGAAGCCGTCGCCAGGACGATCGCCGCATCCGCCATTCCGGTCATTTCGGCGGTCGGCCACGAGACCGATTATACGATCGCCGATTTTGCGGCCGATCTTCGGGCGGCAACGCCTACGGCGGCTGCGGAGCTGGCGGTGCCCCACATGCTGGAGCTTCAGGGGCAAATCGGCCAGCTCCGTGCGCGAATGGCGAAATCGCTGCAGACCGCGGTGGACCGCCGCAAGGAACGGCTGCTTCGGGCAAGGCGGTCGCCGGTGTTCGTCAGCCCGCGAAAAATGCTGCTTCAGCATGCGCAGCGCCTGGACCGGCTGACCGAGCGGCTGGAGCATCGGACGGTGCGGCTGAGCGAACGGAACCGCGAACGGCTGCTGCGGCTGCAAGGCGCACTGCAGGCCGTTCATCCGGGTACGAAAACCGCCGCCGAAGCCAAACGGCTGCAAGCCGCGGCGAAACGGCTTGAATCGGCAATGCTGGCCGGGATGAAGGAGCGCAGGCTGAATCTGCTGTCCGGGATGCGGCAGCTTGACGCATTAAGCCCGCTGAAGGTCATGTCGCGGGGCTACAGCCTCGTTTACGACGAGCGGGAGAAGCGTCTCATCAAATCCATTGAGCAGGTACAGCCCGGCGACAGGGTGAAGGTGAAGCTGTCCGACGGGCAGCTGGATTGTCAGGTTTGGGGCATGAAAGGGGAGGCGTAACGCAATGGGAGCGGAAGAACGGCAGGAAATCGGTTTTGAAGAGGCGATGGAACGGCTCGAGGCGATCGTCGGCAAGCTCGAAGGCGGCGACGTGCCGCTTGAAACGGCAATCGAGCTGTTTCAGGAGGGGATGAAACTTTCCCAGCTGTGCGGCGCCAAGCTCGAGCAGGTGGAACGCAAAATCGAGATGCTGATCGAATCCGAAAACGGCGTGGTTAAAAAAC